>JAYPDO010000055.1:0-23878 GCA_038125285.1 Opitutia bacterium | reverse complement strand
CTGGTCCAGGTCGACCCAGAGGTTCCCCCATTGGTCGGAACCGGTCAGACCGAATTCGTAGTCCCCGTCGAGGATGGCATAAAAGTACCCGTTGAAAACACTTTGGAAATAATCGTTACGGTTGATGCCAACCCCGGCACCAGTCAGGGAATCAAAGTTGAGTTCCGCCCGGAGACGCTGGTGCCCGGCAGGCGGGAGGCTGAGGATGTTGCCCTGGGTGGAGAAATCGAACATGGCATTGCTGACGGTGTCCTCCATGTACCCGAAATGGTCGAGGGCATTGGGGATGTGGGCCAGATGGTTCACAAACCAAGTGTCCTGGGAATTGTCGGTGATGGATAGACCGGGATCCTCCCAGGGATCACCAGCGGTCAATTGGATGCCTGTGGTTTTTCCGCTGGGGGCATGGGCGAGCAATGTTGGGGAAGGTGCCGAGGTGTCCCGGACGACAACAGTACGGGTTATGGTGTCTGCCCCATTGTATTCATAAGACAAGGAGTACTCCCCGTTTGCCGAGACATCCGGGACGGTTGTGGCAGCAATGTCCGTTTGGAGAGGATTCCCGGAACCATCGAGTGCCGTAGCCCCAGGGTCGGTGAAGGGTTGGGCAAGCTCGTGCTGGAGAATCGCGGAGCCGACGAGGGAAAGGATGGGCTTGGCCGGATCGTCGCTGACAAATACCTTCCTCTCCGCGGATGCAATGTTCCCGGACGGATCCCCGGCGACATAGGTCACTGTCATGGCACCTGCCGCAGAGGAATCAAACGCACCGTCGGCGCGGGTGGCCCACATGAATTTTTGCCTGGGATCGGCAGGTTTGACGGTGGCACGCCGGAGTTGGTTCGGGCCGGAAGGCGTGGAGAAGGCCATTTCGATGACGGGTACGGACCACCTGCCTTGGTAATGCCCGACCGCGAAATCGTAAACCCCTGGCTCCAGTTGGACCTGGATGAAGCCAAGCCGGTTATACATCAATTGCTCGTCGCCCTTGTCCCCTGGGCGTTCGAAGGTGCCGTCCTGATCCAGGTCGAGGTAAATGCTGGCGCGGTAGTACACGTCCTGAAAACCGAACTCGTAGGTCCCGGCTTGATGGGCGATGAAGACCCCCCCGAAATAATTCTCGATGTAATAACCCGCGGTGATCCCGACCCCGGCGTCCTGGACATCGGCTCTTCCCCAGAAGGCTATGCCCCGCCCACCGGGACCTTCGGTAAGGAAGTTTTGTCCGGTCGGGGTTTCGGCCAGGATGCTGGTATCCGGGGCTTCAAAATACATCCAGGCGTCCTTACCCCCGTCCACTTCGTAGCCGATGTGCAGGACCTGGCCGAATTGGTAATCCAGACTGGAAAGGACGGCTATGGGGGTTCCGGAATCCGTGGCCGTAGCCCCGGCATCAGTGTAAGTGGCATCGACTGCGATGCGTGCGTCCCCTCCGTTGACGGAGATCGCGGGTGGTGTGGTGTCCTGGACATGGATCGTCCGGAATTGGGTCCGGGCACCAGCGTAGGAATAGGAGATTCCATAATCCCCAACGGTTTGGTCATCGACAACACCGGTGACCGTAACGATGTTGGAATCAAGGGTGTTACCGGATGCGTCGTACAATTCGTAGCCCGGATCCTGGAATGTCCCGCCCGCCTCCATGGTGATTTCCAGATCCCCGGCCAAGACGACCCTGGGCACACCGGAAGGCTCGACGACATGGACAGTGCGGACGGCCAGGGACTCGTTTCCGGAGAAATCGACGGAACGGTAAAGGACTTGGTAAATGCCGACGCGGTTAATGTCCAAGGGGACAATCCTGGGCATGCCGTTGGTCCCGTACTTGCCCATCATACGGAGTTCAATGTTGCGGAGGTAGAGGCGTTGGATCGGGTGGTCGTAAACGATGATTTCCGAGACTTCCCCTTCGGACGGGTCGGTGAGGCGTTCCCAAGCACCGAGTTGGAGCGTGCCGATGGGGGTGTTGGAATTCGTGCTCCCTGTGAAGTCCAAACCGTTGGCGTAGAAATGGGTATCGCTCGCCCCGCTGCTGGTCGCGGAGTAGATTTTGGGTTCGGTGGTGGAGGCTTTCTCAAACAAAGGGTCATGGGCGAAACCGCCGTTGCCGATGCGGAAGTAGTTCTCCAACCCGCGCCAGAACCCAAGTACCCAGTAGTTCTCCTTGCTGGAGATGAGGGAGTTGTCGAGGCCGCCAGTCAGCCTGGATACCGTGACAATGGTGTAGCGGTCGGTGATTTCGCCAACGGTGGACAGGGTGCTGTAACCATCGAAATACACGGATGGCAACCCGCCGAGCCTGTCCTCCCAATACAAGGGGCGGTTGAATACGTCCATGAAGTCGTTGCCATTGCCGGAAAGGTCTTCCCAACAGTTCACTACATCACCGTGGGAAAGGCCTTGGATCTTCGATGCGTCGACATGGAGGAAAGGGCGGATACCCGGCGGGAAACCTTCGGTATTGTAAACCGGGACTTTCCCGTCCTGC
Organism: Opitutia bacterium; assembly: GCA_038125285.1. Taxonomy (GTDB): domain Bacteria; phylum Verrucomicrobiota; class Verrucomicrobiia; order Opitutales; family JABJCN01; genus JAYPDO01. The sequence continues at coordinate 21,390 of JAYPDO010000055.1, read as the reverse complement.
CCGTCCGTTGATGTGAAACCGGGGTCAATCCAAGGTTCCCCGAGGTTAACCGTGACTTCCTCGCCTCCAGAAAGCTGAATATCGGGAGGGATGGTATCCACGACCCGGACAACCCGTGTGACTTGGCGGCTCGGGACGCCTTGGGGATTGGTGAAATTATAAACCAGCCTGATGAGCGCAGGCTTGGAAGTATCTACCGAAGCCGGCACAACAACAGCACCGGATGCGTCCAAAGTTGTCCCGTCCAGGGTTTCGACCGTGATGCCAGGATCCGTGAAAGGTTCCCCGGCTTCCACTTCAATTTCCTCCCCGCCGACCAATTTGATGATGGCGGCATCGGGGTTGTTTTTCACGACGACGGTACGGACGGCAGTACCGACATTGCCCGCTTTGTCCCTCGCCGTGTAGGTGATTTTGTAATCACCGGGGGCGTCCATCGGGATTGTGCCCTTGCTGAACCACATCCCTTTCTGGTCCGGGTCCGAAGGGATGATCTGGCTCGACACAATCGGCCCGACGCCGCGGATGGCACGGAACCGGGCTTGGACGGTGTTTTGGCTATTGCTGATAATGGTGGCGACCGCAAAACGGTGGAAACCGGCGGGCAGGGCCATTACGTCTGTATTGGCAAAGTAGGTCGGGGTGACGAGTTCGGTGCCAAAATCCCCGTCATGCTCAAACTTCCCGTCGCCGTCCGCATCCACCCAAAAGCCCGTCCGCACTCCGTCATTGATGATGGAGAACTCGTAGATGCTATCGACAGGGCAATACAGATACCCGGTAAAGACGACATGGAAGCGGGTCTCCCCGGCCAACCCCGGGAGGATTTCCTCAAATTCGTCGACGCCGCTGACCAGGATGTCGCTGTCATAGGATAGGTTTTCGGCGTCAGGCCGGAAGGCGAGGATGCCGCCGGAATTAGATCCGGCCAGGTCAAGGAGCTTCGCAGTGGTCTCGTCGACCTTGTAGCCGAAGACCTGGATCTTGTCCCGGGCAAACAGGGAATGGTTGGCCACGACTTGGCCGTCCACCGCATCGGTCGCGGAATAGCCCGGCTCGACGTAGGGGTTGCCGAGTTGTTGCTCGTAGATGGAACCGCCGGCCAACGTGATTTCGGGGGGTGTCGTGTCCACCAAGGTCACTTCCCGGTAAACGGTCTTGGCCACGTTCCCCGTGCCCGGGTCCGTATAGTCGTAGGCGATGCGGAAGACCCCGGAACATTCCAACGGGACTTCCCCGGACGGGACTGCGACGGCTCCAGGGATGTCGTTACCCTGGGAATCCTGAATGGTTGCCCCTGCGTCCGTGTAGGCGGTGCCGGAAGGGTGCGAAACCTTGGCTTCCCCGTCCAGCACGATGACCGGGACTTCGCCGGCAGGCTGGACAACGACAACCCGCCTCTGGGCATAGGAGTAGTTCCCGGAGTCGTCCTTTGCGAAATATTTGACCGTGAATTCCCCCTCCTGGGAGGTATCAGGAACTTTTGGCCCGGCATGGAGCGCGGCAGCATCCACGGCAGTAAGCGCACGGCCATAGAGCATCACTTCGTCCAGGGAACCTTGGAAATGGAACCCGCCTCCCGGCCTGGCTCCAAGGTAATGCTTTTCCCTCACCATTTCCCTAAGTTTCCGGCTTGTGACCCCGGTGACCCATTGGCCGTCCTTGTAGAGGTCCCGCCTTCCGTCCGAGTCGACAGTGACAACCAAGTGAACCCAATTGCCCACCTCATAAACCCCCGTTTTCCTATTGTAACTATCGGCGGAACCTTCCCTGACGTTAATTTGGATCTCGTGGTTGGACGACCCGTTGTTGGTGATGAGGAAATTGTCCGTGGTGACAGCCCCGAAATCGATCACACGGAAATAGGAGGAGGCGGTTTCCAGCCGCACCCATCCGGAGAAGGAAAACTCCGGGCCGGTAAGGAGGGCCGGGAGGTCTACGAGTTGGTTTTGGTTCACTTTGTTCAACTGGATCGCCCCGCCGGACATCCCGTCGGAAACCCATTCGCCGCCGAGGGGATTTTGGATTTTCCCGTCGTACCGTGCCAAGGCGTCATGGGCGGTGTCCCCCGCCGTTTCCTCGAACTTGTACCAAGCATGGATCCCGTGGAGCGGGAGCCCGAAGGAGTTGATGGCGACCAAATGCCTTCCTCCGTCGGTGGCGAATGCACCGGGGTCGACGTAAGGATCCCCGACGTTCACGGTCTGGGGATTGCTCCCGACAAGAGTTATGGCAGGCGGTTGGGTATCCCGGACGATGATTCTCCTGGATACAGGGTCGGCGGCTTTTCCGTCCGGGGATGTGAAGTTGTAGGATATGGTGAATTCGCCATCGGCGGAGGTATCCGGAAGGCCAACGGTTTCCACGCTTCCGGCCATAGGGTCACCCTTGCCATCCAGGATCGTGACGCCGGTGTCATGGAATTGCTTGCCCCTCTCCACATGGACAACCGCATCCCCGGCCAGTACTAGCACCGGTTTGGCAAGATCCGCCTCCACCAGAACCGTCCGGGTCGCGACGGATACATTGCCCGCATTGTCCCTTGCTTCGTATTGGATGGTGTATCGGCCTGGGACGGAGGTGTTGGGAGCAGGCAAGTAGGAAGACCACAACCCTGCCTGGAGCGGATGGCTTGGGTCGATGAAGGTGAAGGTTTCCGGCCCGGCGCCCTCCGGGGTCTTGAACTGGACGTCCCAATCATTCGACCCGGAGAATGAGCAAGCGATGGCAACCCGGTACTCGCCAGGATCGAGGTAAACCTGGCGGAGCGCCTGGTTCCCTTGGAGAAGCATTTCGTCCCCGGCATCCCCCTTTGCCTCGAAAGTGCCGTCCTTGTCCAAATCCAGGCAAACCGTCCCGTAGCGTTGGTTGTTCGAGATGAATTCATAGATCCCGCTGCGTTTGGCGTGGAACTTCCCCTGGAAAACGGATATGAATTGGGCTCCCGCCGGGATCCTGCCGTGGGAGAGTTCTTTTCCAAGGGTTGTGTCCGTGAAATCAAAGGCTGTGTTGGGGCGGTTTCCTGGATAAAACTCCTGGCCCTCTGGATTGCGCCCAAGGATGCCCGCGTTCCCGTAAAAATCGTAGAGGGCGGCAGAATAGGCGACGATATGGGCTTGGTGGAGCAAGGTCCCGGGGATTTCCGAAGCAAAACTGGTCACGGCGACACTCCCGTCCAGGTCGTCCAGGGCGGTTCCCCCGGCATCTGTGAAGGTATCCCCTTGTGTGACACGGAGGAAATCCCCGCCCATCAAGGTGATGGCCGGGGGCGTCTTGTCGACGACATGGATGGCCCGGACGAGCGGGGCGGCCACGTTGGAATTCCCGTCCGTGTAGGAGTAGGTTAGTGTGTAGTCCCCTGGGGCTGTGATGTCCACCGTCCCCTGCCCCAGGAGTTTCGCGTCGGCCAAAGTACCGTCGACCGCAAAAGCATGCACCCCAGGGTCGGCATACGTTCCCGCCGGGTCGTACCCGACCGTTTCCTCCGGGTTGCCGTTCCAACTAAGGAAGGGCTTGGAGGAGTCCTCCGAAACGATGACGGCTTTCGTCGCGTTGGCCACGTTTCCGACGGCGTCGGAAACCGAGTAGACAATGGTGTGCTGGCCCAAGACGGAGGTGTCCACACCTGGGTCGCCAGTACCCAGGACATCCGGGAATTGTACGGTAACCGCCCCGGAAAGGTCGCCGTCCACGGCATCGGAAACTGTCGGCGAGACATCCGTGTAGGCAGAATCTTTCAGCACCCGGACAACGTCCCCGCCGGGAAAGGAGAAGTCCGGGGCTTGCCTGTCCGCAACGATGACTTTGCGGGATTGTACGGGGAAGTCCGCGCCTTGGGCAGTATCCGGCAAGTAATCGATCACGTAGGTGGCCGCGGCATCCTTGTCCACCGTTCCCTGCACCAGGACGGGCGGGGTCGGCACCAGGCTGCCCTGGCCGTCGTAATACTCGAAACCTGGATCCGTGAAATCCGTCCCTAATTCATGGAGAAGGGTTGATTGCCCGAGAAGGACCAACCCTGTAGGGAAATCCGGTTCCTTGACCACGACTTCGCGGGTGGCGAAAACCATGTTGCCAGAAGTGTCCTTGGCACTGTAGACGATGGTGTAGGTGCCAGGGGCAGTTAGGTCGACGGGAGCCCCTTGCGGGTAACCGGCCAAGCCATACTTCACCCCGAGGCAGGCTTCGGCATCAAGGCGCTCCTTCAAGGAAAGGTCCCGGTCGTAAATGAGCACCTCGGCGACATCCCCGACGGAAGGGACTTGCAGGTTCTTTTTGAAGGCTCCCATCTGGAATGTACCCATGACGCTATTCCCGGATGTGCGCCCCACCATCCAGTTCCCTTCGGCGTAGAGCCTGGAATCTGTATTGCCCGTGCTGATGGCGGTGTAAAGGTGGGGAAGGTTCGTGGCCAGTTTTGCCCGGGGCACCAACCAGGTCGCAGGGTAAAAAATGTCTTCATAACCGCCGTAATATCCCAAAGCCCAGTCGGCGTCGGATGTGGTCAGCAAGCGTTGGTTCAAGCGGCCATCCAACTGGGAAACGGTCAGGATGGAGTAGACATTGTACGTGTAGCCTTGGACAGACAGGCTGGAGTTTCCATCGAAATGGACGGCCGGAAGTCCGTTCAGTGCGGCTTTGGCAAAGGTGGGGACACCATTTGGTACGTTGGCGTTGTTGGCATTGCCGGAAAGGTCGGGCCAATCGGTGACAGGCGAGCCGTCCGTTGTCCCTGCAAGCGATGATGCGTCGAGATGGAGCCAGAGGTTGGCTTGGGGGAATTGGGCATTGCTGGCGACGACCGGGGCGGGGTCAAAATTATCGGAAGCCTCATAGCCTGGATCCACGAAAGCGGTACCGATGATGTGCTCGATGGATGCGTCCCCAATGAGGGTCAGCACGGGAGGCAAGGTGTCCTTTACCCGGACAGGCACGGTTACAGGCTTGGCCATCAGGCCGTCGGCGTCCACGTAGTGATAGACCAGCGAGTAATTCCCAGGGGCATCCTCATCGACAATCCCGTTGATAATCAGTTTGGTGGCGTCCAAAGGGTTCCCTGCCGCATCCAAGACCGTGGCGGAAGGGGGGGTGAACAATTCCCCTGCTTGGTGGACAATGGAGGGCGGGCCTTCGACCTCGATCCGGGGCAGATTCTCGTAACTCCCGACGACAACCTGGCGCACCGCGGTGGATGTGAATCCGTGGGAATCGGTCGAGGAATAGGAAATCCCGAATGTCCCGGAGGTCGTGGTATCGACTGGGACGCGCAATCCCCAAAGGTTTTCCTGGGCAGGGTCCGCAGGGTTCACGGTAGTCAGCACATCCGGCCCGGCACCGGGAGGGGTACGAAAATCGGCCCGGACGACGGAGTTGCCGCTACCCACCATGTGCCCGATGGCTACGCGGTAGACCCCGGCGTCCAAATGCACGACCGTGTGACCTGCGGTAAAACCCCCGTTCATCCATTCCACTCCCCTGTCCCCGGCAGACTCGAATACCTCGTCCTGGTCCAGGTCCAGCCAGAAGGATCCCCTGTCATCATTGGCTGCAATCCCGAACTCGTAGTCCCCGTCCTTTTGGGCATGGAAATACCCGAGGAACAGGCTCCGGAAGTTGTCGGTGCCAGTGAGCCCGACCCCGGCGTCGAGGAAATCCTGGTCATTCTGGAAATCGATCCCACGCCCGGACGGACCCGATGTAAAAACGGCCTCCCCCACTGTGGCGTCCGACATGAGCCCGCCGTTCTGGTTGAAATCCAGGACAATTTCGGAAAAACCGCCGCTGAACCCGTAGTGCATGAGCTTGCCCCAGTCCATGAGGGAACTGGAGGCCGAAAGTTTACCGTCCCCAGCGTCAAGGGAAAGGATCCCCGGATCGACAAATTTAGAACCCAGGTTGACTTTGATCAGGTCGCCCCCGCTCAAGGTAAGGACTGGAGGCAGGGTATCCATCACCGTGACTTCCAACTCCACAGCCCAGGCGATATGTCCAGCGGCGTCCGTGTAATCAAGCCGTAGGGGATAAACACCTTCCGCCCCCACATCCACCGCCCCAGTGACAACGGGCTCCGCTCCGTCGATGACATTGCCATTAAAGGTTTTGATTGTCACCTGCGGCAGGGCGAAGACCGTTCCTTTTTCATGGGTGAATTGCTGGGCCGCCGTCCATTCGATGACCGGGGCCAGCGGGTCGATTACATTGATGGCACGGGTGATGGCAGCCTTGTTGCCGTCGGAATCCGTTGCCGAATAGAAGCCCGTCCATTTTCCCAACAAATTCGTATCGACGTTATCGACAGCCCCGTTTGGCCAGTCCCCTTCCCCGTCCCCGTACACCTCCGCGATTTCCCCTGCGGACAAAGCAACCCTGTATAACCGCAGGTCGTCAAGGCTCCCCATGAAGGTTGTGCTACTAGGGCGATAACCAATGTAGGTGGTCTGCACCCCAGTACTGAAGGAAGACTGGGTGTCCGTCCCCGAATAGACCTCCTGGCCGTCCCGGTAAATCTTGGTCGCCTTAAGGCCAAAGGAGAAAGCCCAGTGGTGCCAAACGTCCACTTCAGCAGTGCCCACGGCGGTATGGGTATTGGCAAAGCCTCCCCCCAAATGCCAGCGGACGCGGACATCCTCCGGCTTGTTCGTCGAAAAACTGTCCCCAAACTCCAGTAGGTGACGGTTGCCATGCCAAAGCACATACTGGCCTGTGGTCAAGGAATCCTGCTTCGCCCAGAAAGTGTAGGTGGCCGCATCCTTGCCATCCAGGACATCCATGGAACCAACGGACACATACCCCCCTGCCAAATGGATGCCCCCGCCGTCCACACCTTTGCCCCAGTCCGCAGAACCCGTCAGGACACCGTTGTGGCCATTATTGGTCCAGTCGGCGGCGGCCGTCCCGGAAGTCTCGTCGAATCTCCACCAAGCCTGGATGTCCCCTTCCCGGACAATCATCCGCACAGGGACGCCGGGAGGGAAATACTCCGTTTGGATTTGGGCGATGTCCCCGTCCTCTGCGTCCGTTGCTGACGCGCCAAGTTCGGTAAACGTTGTCCCGACATCGACGGAAACCACTGCATCCCCGGCCAATGTGACCACGGGAGGCTCGCCCATGGCAATAGAAACAACCAAGCCCAGCAACAGGCCAACAGGGTACGCGCATTTTTTCATGCAAGGGCTTTGGGCAGGATAGGGAGAACGAGTGAGATTAAGCCTTGCAAGCGTGCCAGCGCGCGGGCGAGCGTCAATTTCCAAATCCAATTCCCGTCCTGGCCGGTGCAAGGACGGTTGCCCCCAAAGGCGTATCCATATCGCCATGCCAACAATTCTGAACCGGCAGATGGAAGGGAGCAGAAATCCGAAAGTACCCTGCTAGGGCGGCACCAAGGTTACTGGAACGAACGATTCCCGCGCCAGCCACTTCAACAACCAACAATCGCCATTCATCAATCTGCGGTTCCACGAATTTGGACATCCCTCCCACCGGCCTTGACACGCCGGGAAGCCTTACCCACGTTCAGCCACATGAAAATCTCGCACCTCCTCCCGGCCTTTTTCCTCTCCGTTTGCCTCCATGCCTCCACGGAACGCCCCAACCTCCTGCTGATCATGGCGGACGACATGGGCTACGAATGCCTGGGCGCCAATGGCGGGGCGGACTACCAAACCCCGTTCCTGGACCAACTTGCCGCCGGGGGCATGCGCTTCGAACACGCCCATTCCCAGCCCATTTGCACCCCGAGCCGCGTCAAGATCATGACCGGCATGTCAAACGCCCGCAACTACGTCCGCTTCGGCATCCTCGACCCCCGTTCGACCACCTTTGGGAACCTCATCCAAAAGGCCGGTTACAAGACCTGTATTGCCGGGAAATGGCAACTCCAGGGAGGCTTCGAAGGACCCAACAAGTTCGGGTTCGACGAGTATTGCCTCTGGCAACTCACACGCCGCCCATGCCGCTACCCGAACCCTGGCTTCGAAATCAACGGCAAGGAAGTCGACTTCACCAACGGGGAATACGGCCCGGACATCGATAGCGACTACCTATGCAAATTCATGGAGGAAAATAAGGAAGGCCCGTTCCTCGCCTACTACCCGATGATCCTCCCGCACTGGCCTTTCCAACCTACGCCCGACAGCAAGGACTGGGATCCAAAGGAAACCAAGGAATGGCCCCGCAACAAATGGGACAAGCCCCACTTCCAGGAGATGGTCGCCTATGTGGACAAGTTGGTCAAAAAACTCGTGGACAAGGTCGACTCCCTCGGCATCAGGGAAAACACCCTCATCCTCTTCACCTGTGACAACGGCACCTACACCGGCATCACCTCCAAGATGAAGGACGGCACCATCATCCACGGCGGCAAAGGCAGCACCCCGGACGCAGGGAACCGTGTCCCCTTCATCGCCAATTGGAAAGGCACCATCGAGCCCGGCCAAGTCCGCCAGGAACTCGTCGATTTCTCCGACGTCCTTCCCACCCTTTGCGAGGCTGCCGGGGCGAAAATCCCCTGCGAATTGCCCCTCGACGGACAAAGTTTCTTCCCCCTCCTCAAGGGGCAACCCTACACCCCGAAACCTTCATTCTACATGTGGTATGCACGAAACGGTGGCCCGACTGGCAAGGAATTCGCCCGCAACCAACGCTACAAACTCTACCGGACCGGGGAGTTCTACGACATCGACAACGACCGCACGGAAGAAAAGCCCCTTGCCCCCGCCAAACTATCCACTGACGCGCAAGCCATCCGCAAGATGCTCCAGGCCAAACTCGACGATTACAAGGATGCCCGGAAAATCACTTCCACAAAGCTCCCCTGGGAAGGGACGGTAAAGCCAAAGAAACAGCAAAAAAACTAAGGCATTTCCGTTTTACTTCCCGGCGGACATGTTGTACTTTCCCTGCCGACTAGCGACGGCAAGCCCATCTGTGGCGACAGTGGACAGCTAAGGGATATAAAATATGGCAGGGCAACCCCCAAGAATGACAGACAAAGTGATCCAAAACTTTGTCACCCAGATAAACCGGCTGATGCCCCAGGATGTGGATGCGGACACCACCATGCTCAACGTGGACTCCGAAGGCCACGTCATCAACTTCATTTGCAAGCTCCACCACCCCATCCGCCAAGGGGATGTCCCCCGCTTTATCCATGAGGTGAAACCGGACATCGTCACCAAGCTCTCGGCCAACCCGATCACCCCGGTGTTCAGGAAGTTCAACCTCACCCTGCGCTACACCTACCGCGATTTCTGCCTCCAAAACCAGATCGTCATCACCCTCTTCCCTGGCGAATACTGAAAGGTAGAAGACGGATTAGCGCACGAACCGCGCCATGCGTCACAACCGCTTCGGATTGACTGGGGTTTCCGGTGCCTTGCCTGATGCTTTCCGCTCCAACCTCGACCTCAACTCCAGCATCAACGCGCTCGTCCTAGCATCCGGATTGATGGCGAGGTTATTGAACTCCATCGGGTCGGCATGGTGGTCATAAAGCTCGATCCCGTATTTCCCTTCCCCCCAGTCGGAATAGCGCCAACGCTGCGTCCGGATGCTCCGCCCCATCACGGGCTCCGGCAAGCGGGTGTCCGCCGGACGGAGGATCTGCGTGATACCTTCGCCATTCCATTCCGCCAAAGGATTGCCAAGCAAAGGCTTCAAGCTCCGCCCCTCCAAACCCTCGGGTGCGCGGACACCGGATAAGTCGCACAGGGTCGGGTAAATGTCGACGAACTCCACTATCCTCCTGCAAGCCTGCCCGTTCCCCTTCATCCCCGGCGCGCGTATGATAACTGGGGCACGACCGCCCTGCTCGAACAACGTCCGCTTTTGCCAAACCCCGTTGTGTTCGCCGAGATGGTACCCATGGTCACTCCAAAAAACGACGATGGTATTTTCCGCCAGACCAAGCCTGTCCAGCGCGTCCAGGATCCTGCCGGCCTGGGCGTCGACAAACGACACGCAGGCATAGTACGCCTGCAACGCCTTCCGGAGGGTCAATTCGTCCAAATTGTAGTTTGGCACCGGGCAATTGTGGGCGAAGGCAGCCGCCGGGATGTCCTCCCGGTCGTCCGCCGGGGCATAGGGAAGGCGGATGCTGTTCAGCGGGTACAGGTCGAAGTATTTCTTGGGGGCGACATACGGGGTGTGGGGACGGAAGAATCCTGCCGCCAAAAAGAAGGGCTTGTCCCCCTTGGCATGTTGTTCGAGGAGCGTGATGGTCTCGGTCGCAATCATACCGTCCGTCTGCTCCCCATCTTCGCCGTCCGCGGCTAGCCAGCTCAATGCCGCGCTGATTTTCCGGTGCGGTTCCGCATTAACAACTAAATCCTCGTCCAATTTGTCCCGCCCGTAGGGGTTCACGGTTTGCATCCAGGAAGGAGCGTCGTCAAAACCATCCGTCCCGATGCTGGCCGGCACATTGTAATGATAAACCTTCCCTACCCTTCCAGCCCAATAACCCGCCCCCATGAATGCCTGGGGCAGCGTCACGGCATTTGGCCTTTCATCGCGGAAATGCCGATCCAAGTCGTAGACCTTGATCGTATCCGGTCGCAAACCGGTCATCAGGGAGGCGCGGGAGGGATTGCAAAGTGGGATCTGGTTGTAAGCCTGCAAAAAGCAAACCCCGGTTGCCGCCAACTTGTCCAGGTTCGGGGTTTTGGCTAACGGGTCTCCGTAGCACCCAAGCGCACAGGCCAAGTCATCGGAAGCGAGGAACAGGACATTCGGGGGAGGGGCGGCAGGTAAGGGTGGAGTAGCTAGGACGAGTGCGAATAAGGCAAGTTGTGCTTTCATGAACCTAGACCAAGGGATACTAGCCCTGACCTCAACCTACAAATTTCCCTCACCGAAATACGTCGTTCTGTCCAAAAGGCTCTAACGATAAAATCCTTAAATTATGAGAGAGGATGAAAGGCCTGTTCCTACAAAATGAGACAGATGAACTGTAGTAACCAAAACCTGATCTGACAGTTTGCTTTGTCTGGCCGGGTTCAATTGTCAGGCGATTTTCAATCCTTCTTTACCGGTTTTTAGTTTGGTTACTTTTTCCCTCCATATGTGGGATTCTATGACCCATCTCTGCCAGGGTGTCCGCCAGCAACACATTTTTCCTTGGTGGGTGCGTTCATGGTTATAACGGGACATCCAGGTGTCCATGTCCTGTTGGAGGGCTTCCACATCCCAATACACCTTATTTTCGGAATGCCACTTGGTAAAACTCTTGTGCACGGTTTTGTGGAAACGTTCACGGATAGCATTGGTCTGGGGCGACCTGGCATTTGTCTTGGTATGCTCGATGTCATTGACCGCCATATATGCTTGGAAGTCATGCGTCTCAGCCCTGCCGAAGTATTCCTTGCCACGGCTAGTCAGGGTTCTGATCAGCCCCATCCCACTTCCGCTTACAGGGGAAGGAAACGGTCATAGAGCATGCCTGCGGCCGCAATCGGGGTCTTGGTCGGGCAGAGCTTGGCGCATACCACCTTTGATTGGGCATCGATAAAGGTCTGCTGGTATATCCGCCCACCTTCTTTAGGGGACCCATGTAAAAGGTGTCCTGGCAGCCCAGGTATCCGGGATATGGGCAGACTCGATCTCCATGGCATTCCACGCAACTATCAGGGTTGATCCTGACTACTGCAAGTAACTGTCTCAGTACAGCTCCACGACATACCCCTCGGAGATCCCGCCGCCGTGGATTCGCACCCAGTAGACCCCATTCCCTAGGGTGGAACTATCAGGCTCAAAGTTAATGGCGTTATCGTAGACGGAAACATACTCGGTCGGGAGTTGCTTTCCAGGGATTTTAGAAGACCGGCCGTAGGCACGTTCGGGGCGGTTTGGCAACTTGAACAATTCAACCGTAAGCTGGTCCTTCGGCGGGGCATTTTGGGTCAAGTAAAGTGACCAGGCATTGCCATGGACACGTTCCTGCGGATAGAACCCACGACCGGGGTATGACCAACTTTCCGTAGGTTTCTTCCCACTTTGGTCCATCGCCCACATTGCCACAAATCCCTTCTCCTGGCCAAAGGCGGACTTTCCCATCGGGTAATCCAGGCACCAACGTCGGTGACCCCGGCGTTCCCGGTTGTTGGCTCCAGGATCCCCGATGAATCCCGACAACGAAGATTCCAGTCCCCTGCCCTGGTGGAGATTACATTTGTTCGTGAAATTACCGATGTCGTGGGAAAGTCCCCCATGTTTCAAACAAGCCTGCGCCGCAGCTTCGCAGTTGGCGATTAGTTCTGGGGTCGTGACCACATCGGCTGGGACTCCGCTCAGATAGCGGTAGATATTCAGCTGGTTGATGGAGTCCTGGTATTCTTTCGAGACCCCCTTGGGTGGCCTTCGATTCTCAATCTCCCGGGTCTTTGCCTTGATCTCGACTTTTGTACGGGGATACAGCCGACTGGAGACGTTATCCCCGTCGTCCTCTTCTTCGGCATTACTTCCACTTAGGGGCTCAGCCTTCCAGTTCCTCAGGTACTCGCGGTCCGCCTCGATGAGCATGTTGAAGGGCAACGGCACAATCCGCCGGTCTGACTTGCGCAAGACCTTTGCCCGCTCTCCCAAGACCGAAATCACCTTCGCTTCGAGCTTCCGGCCATTCAAATCCTCGAACGAACGCCAATCCTCGCCTTTTAGACCGGTTTGGAGTAAGGCTAGGAAGAGGACGAATATGTTGAAAGGAGAGGTTGGGGGGTTCATGGGTTCGAACATTCGTAGCCATCCAATTTGCCTGGATCAACCGTGAATTGGAATATGGTTTCCTGATTTTGGCCAACTGTAGGCGTTGTTGCAAAAGCAGAGATATTCATTGTTGTCGCAACTTAATTGGAAAACCCTAGGCATGGTATCCAATGAGCGACTTTTTACTTTCGGATTTCGGCAAACGCTTTGCCGGGCCAATCGGCATCGGGGAACTGATGGACGACCTCGGGGAAGCCCTGGTGGCCGATCCTGCGCCCTTGATGCTTGGTGGGGGCAACCCGGCACACATCCCGGAAATCCAAGCCAAGTTCAGAGAGCGGATGGAGGGCATACTGGCACAACCCGGCGAGTTTGAGCGGTTGATCGGAAATTATGATACCCCCCAAGGAGCAATGGACTTTATCCGGGCTTTGGCACGCCTTCTGTGCGCCGAATTCGGATGGGAAGTCGAGCCGCAAAACATCGCCCTGACGAACGGTAGCCAGAACAGTTTCTTTTCCCTCTTCAATCTCTTTGCCGGAAAGTTTGGCGGTACCAAGAAAAAGAAAGTCCTCCTCCCGCTCGCCCCGGAGTACATAGGCTACACCGAGATCGGGCTCGAACACGAATTCTTCAAGGCACACCGCCCTGAAATCTCCCGGCTTGACGGTGACCTCTTCAAATACCAAGTCGATTTCGAAAGCCTGGAGGTCTCAGACGAAATCGGGGCAATCTGTTTCTCGCGCCCGACCAACCCAACTGGCAATGTCGTCACGGACGAAGAAGTCCGGCACTTGAAAGAATTGGCAGAACAAAAAGGCATCCCCCTCATCATCGACAGCGCTTACGGCACCCCTTTCCCCAACATCATTTACGAGGAGGTACAGCCATTTTGGGATGAAAACACTATTGTCTGCATGAGCCTCTCCAAACTCGGGCTCCCTGCTTTGCGCACGGGAATCGTGATCGCCCGTCCGGACATCATCAAAACCGTGTCGAAGATGACCTCCGTCTTCAGCCTCTCTCCCGGCGGTTTGGGGCCGGCCTTGGCATTGGACATGGTGCGGAACGGCCAAATCACCCGTATCAGCAAGGAAGTCGTCCGGCCTTTTTACAAGGCAAAGGCAGACAGGGCGGTCGCCCAGCTAAGGGAGGAAATGGCAGGCCTCCCGTTCGCCATCCACAAACCTGAAGGCGCCCTCTTCCTCTGGCTCTGGTTCCCCGGGCTTCCCATCACCTGCAAGGAACTCTATGAAAGGCTCAAGGCCCGTGGCGTCCTCGTCATCTCCGGACACTACTTCTTCCCCGGCCTGGACGAAAACTGGAGGCACAAAGACGAGTGCATCCGCGTTAGCTATGCGCAAAACGACAAAGTCGTCAGCAAGGGCTTGTCCATCATCGCTGACGAAGTGCGCTCACTGTATGCATAATTCCCCTTCTGCCTGGACACGGATTACGGTTCAATTCCAACCCCCACGGCACCAAAGTCACACCTTCGACAACCTTCTACCCAAACCAATAACAAAAAATGACTAGCGTCTCCATCTTTCCTGTACTCCTGATGCCTGCAGTGTTCATGTTGTCGCAGTTCGGGTTACACATCCCCAACCCAGCCCTGGAGGATCCTGCGGCGGACGAAGCCCGGTTCAATGCCGTGAACGGACACCTGGACATGGGTGGCACCGTCTATGCCTACATTAGCGTGGACGGTGACCTGACCGCGATTGGGAACTATTTGGAAGGCAAGCTCAATCAAATCCGACGAATCGACCAGCGGGCGAAGGTTCCCCCGGTGGTCATCCCCCAATTGCTCCAAATCTCGGGCCTGGACGCAGTAGATGCCGTGGTGATCAGTTCCAAACGGATAGCGGGCGGGGACGGTTTCCGCAACAAGGCCTACATCCTCGCCCCCAATGCCCGCCAAGGCTTACTTCGGCTTTTAGGGGAAGAGCCCAAGCCCTTCGACGTGGTCAAATTGGCACCGGTGGGCACGGATGTGGCCATCGAGCAGGCGGTGAATTTGAAGGTGTGCTATGAAGTCGCGCTGGAAGTCGTGGGGATGCTTCAAGGAGACGAAAGTCGCGCCAAGCTCGAAGCCAAGGCTAAACGCCCAGCCGGCCCATTCCCTTTCACCCTCGAAAAGATCCTCGCCGACCTGGACACCCAGGTCACCTTAGTCCTTGACGCCGACCCGTCCTGGAAGATCCAGATTCCAGGGGTCAAGGGTGCGGAAATCCCACAAGTCAACTTTGCGGCCATGATCGACGGTCTTGGCTGGGTCGTCGAAGAAATTGCCGCAACCATCGAAAAAGAGTTCCAAGGGAAGGAAGGCCGAGGCAAACCTCCGGTCGCGATTATCCGGGGCGGGGATTGGTCTGGACTTCAACTCGAAATCCCCCAAGGCCAGCGTATCCCGAGCTGGGCAGCACTCCTCACGACCATCGGCGATTCCAAACCCGTCTTCCTCCACCACAAGCCATCCGGCAAACTCGTCCTGGCTTCGGGCAAGGAATTTGCCACGAAACTCTTCCAAGAAAAGCCCGGGCTGGCCACCGACCCTACTTTCCAAAAGACCATGGAAGGCCTCCCCACCAAAGGCACCGGCCTCTCCTACGTTTCCCCGGAACTCTTCAAAATCATGCGGGCTGCCTTCGCCAACCTCCCTGTTCCCGAAGAATGGGGGAAGGGAAAGGACATGTTCGTTGCCACGACCCTGCTCGAACTAGTCTTCCCTGAAGGCTTGCGAGGGGAAGGCAGCGTCACTACCAGCACCAAGGAAGGCATCCTCACGGTCTCTAACTCCTCGACTTCCCACAAAGGCAAACTGGCCAGCCCCATGCTGATGGGATCCCTGCCCGCAGTCTTGTTCGGGTTAAAGGGCAAAGCGCAAAGAACCCCCTATCCCGGATCCGAAGTGCCATCGGAACATGTCCACGAAAGCGAGGGCAAAACTGAACGCTAACCGAAAGAAGAAAAATGAAAACCTCCGCAACGGCCTTACTGGCCCTCACCTGCCTTCTCGGAGCCTGCACAACAGTAACGCACAGGGCGTACACGCCCTTCGTCCGAAGCCTGGACGGGAACAGCGAGCTTTGCATTTCAACCTACCCGGCATGGTATCCCCATAACAAACCTGGCGGCACATCCGGTTTCAAGCAAGTGGAGACCCACGGGGAACTCAACTTCCAGGTCCACATCCGCGGAGCAAAAAAGAAGCAGGGGCCGGACGACCAGGTCAATTCCGTCAAAATCCGCTCCTTCGCCTATCAACTCGACGACGGACCCAAGATCGAATTGCTCACCGACTACCCGAACAACTTTTGGATGCAAGACAACCCCCGGTACCAAAAGGACAATTTACCTCCTGTGCCCTACCTTCCAGACAGCGTCATCCACGTCCAAATCGACTTCACCCTGAACGGCAAATCTTACAATTTCAAAGGGGAAATGAAACCAAGCGAAAGCAAAACGACAATGCCCACCAATATCCTGAAATCCAGCATCTAGCGTTCTGCCCGATAAGACCATCTAGATAATCTTAATCCTTGAAACGGGCAGGATTGAAGGTGCCACCTTGGTGACACAGGCATTCCTCACTGTCATAACTTCCGAAAGCCATAAAACAAAGGCCTCATAATGAAGCACCAACGCCCTCTTGCAACCTTCGTCCTCCTGCTTTTGCACATCACATGTGGAAATGCGGACGAAGGCCAAATCGCCCGGCAAGAAGCCACCCTCGTCGCCCAAATCGCAGTAGACGGCTACAAGCTCACGCAAGGGACTACCAATGCCTTTGTGGTTCTGTCCAAAGCCCGCGCCCAGGCAAACCTGGAAGCCTCAGGGATCCAACTCCCAGCCGACTTGCTGGCCTGGGTCGAATCCGAACCCGAAATCTGGGGATGTGTTTACGGAACCCGCGCCCACCAGGCCGACCGCATGCTCCAAGCACTCCATTCACTGCGGATGGACCTGGGCAAGGAAACCTTTGTAAAATACCCACAACTCGCCCTCGCCGCCGCAGTCGCACAGTCCTTTGACCCGGACAAGGAAATCGACCTCTCCGAACGCCCACCTGTCCGTTTGGAAATCGGAGGCGACCCGCGTATCCTGGTCAACACCAAAGATCCCGGCAGGGAACTCGACATGAATGACCACATCATAAACTTCCTCGACAGCCACACTATCGAGGAGGAAGTCGTCGTGGGAAGCAAGAAAGCCGAATTTGCCGAACTCAATTACGACGAAAACGGCATCGCCATCGGGCAGACCACCCCGAAAAAGAAAAACCAAAAGCCCCAAAACATCGAACGGCGCAAACGCCCCTTGGTAGCGGCGGACGTACTGGCAGGTAAGGAACTGCAAACCGAGTTCAACGCCTACATGAAGTCCAAAGGCGTCGAAATCGAAATCGACTGCTCGGACCAAGCCGTCCACTGGGACAGCCATGATATGGTCAAAGGCTCCCTGCGCGGGCAGATCGCAAAGGCCTACGAACTCTTTCGCGATGCCTACCGTGCCAAAGGCCTCCTGCCCCAAGACCGCGACCCCATCCCCACCATTGGGGAAAGATGCGCCTACCTTGTCCGGAACTTCGAATGGTCCTTCACCGAAGAAGAGAGACAAAAACTCCAATGGCCCCGCTTCTCCCTCCACTCCCCCTGGCCGCTCCTCATCATGCTCGTGCAAAACGACCAACCCCTCCGAGAACGGGAAGAACGCTGGGAAGAATTCATCAAAAAAGGCAAAATCCCGACCTATGGGGAGTACATCGGCGGGATCGCCCAGCAGTACGACATGCAATCCGCCCGCCGCCTTAGCCCCTACCCCTTTTACTACGGCTCCGTCCAAATGATGCTAAAGGACGGCGGCGTCTGCGGCGCGATGGCAAACATCGGGGCCAGATCCTACGTCACCATTGGCATCCCCTCCTGTACCGCCGGGCAACCCGGCCACTGCGCTCTCGTCATGTACAAGCAAGACCCCAAAAGCGGCTCCTACGCTTGCAAAGGCGGACAATACGCGACAGGCGGGGACGACAAGACGACCCCCCACGCCCCATGGGTCTTCGAAGACGCCCAAAAGACCGTCTCCACACGCAACGGCAAAGAGAGCGTGAAGTATCCCCGCCGCCCCATGGTGTACCACCAGTCGACCGCCTGGGCAGTCAACCAAGGTATGGACGCTTTCAACCGCTCCACAATCGCCTACCGCCTCTTCCAACTCCTTCCCGAAGAACAACAAAAAGCCTACGGCATCCTCATGCTCTACTCGGGATTGGCCTTGAACCCCTACAACATGCTCCTCATTGATGCCGCCCAGGAAGTCGCCGGGCAACCCGGGCACCAAATGTTGGTCTGGAAGCAATTCGAAAAAACCCTCCAAGACTACCAACCCAAGGGCGACGCCCCTACCAAAGGCCTCTACCCAGACTTTATCCGGGACCGCATGTTCCGCAACATCGCCAAACTCCCTCCGCCGGAAAATCCTGAAGAAGCAAAGAAAGTCCTAAAATTCCTCCAGGAAAACGAATGTACCGACGGCGCAGCCATCACCAAATACCAAGTAGCCCTCCAAGGTATCGAAACCTGGCAAGGCCAACTGCTCGAGGAATTCAAAAAACACCTCGCCGACATCCGCGCCCAAGCCTCCCCGGCCAATGATACCGCCGCCCAATTCATGGACGGCCAAATCACCTTCATCCTGGCCGCCATCCAAGACCGCAACAAGCGCAAACTTGCGGCCCAAACCTTCGCCGAAGCCGCAACGGGCAAAGAAATGTATTTCGGAAACCGGACTAAACTCAGCGTCCATCCCGCAATGGCCAAACTCTACCGCGCCGCAGGCAAGAAACTCCCCGACAACCCCGAAATGGCCGTATCCATGATGGTCTACCTCGAAACCGAAGCCCAGGACCTCCTCACCAATGGCAGGACCCAGGAAAACACAACAGCCCTAGCCCTCAAACTCCGCAGCACCCTCGCCCAGCTCCCCAACGACGACGCCAAGCAAACGTGGGCAGGCAAACTCCTCCAACACTTCGAAGGCAAAGAAAAGTTCTCCCTCACCACCAAAGGCAAAACCAAACAAATCCCCGACCCCTGCCTGGTCGAAATCAAAAAGTACATCCAATGAGATCAAGGTAACGAGGAAAGTCTGCCATGTCTGCGGCCCTCCAGTATTTCATCCTCCTATCCGTATGCGGATTCAACGATACGCTCGAAGATAAGATCGAATCTTAGGATTACCTCATTGAGAAGGCAGTTAAATTCTCAAGTCCACAGTTACCGAGAGAACGCGCCTGTGGCTCAATACGGAAAAGCAGTGCACTGGATGTACAAAACAAGACTACAAGGTAGGCGAGCAGGTGAATCTCCTCTTGAATTTTAAGGATGGAAGCGCCAATCGTTAGCCCTGATTTCCTTCCGAATTTGGGGTACCTCTGAAAACCAGGTTTTCGCAACTACTCATATTTTTACCCGTATATTTTGAGTTCAAAATGGCGACCCAAGGGTTCAAGCCGACCCAAATTTTTCCCATAACTGCTTTGGCTGGTGGTTTTGCAGCCGGTTTTCTCCGGAGTCCGGATGCCCCCGGGGCTTTATTTACACGGGAATGCATAGCGCTCCATGTTGTAAACGAGATTGCCCAAGACGATGTGGAGGCCTGCACGAACCTTGCCGATACATCGCAATCAGTCCAGAGCCTGTTTGGCCATCCGGCCGAAGCCACGCCACAACGAACCGGGATTCGGCTGCGCATTTTGTTGGTGGCCTTTTCCTCTTAACTAAGGGGATTGCAACGGGTGGCATTAAACAGGATGAAGACCTGGCAATCCTTAGAATCTAGAAGTGTGAAATACAGATCGTTTCCTCTGGGGTTCTGTATCATTTCAATCTCCAGTTATGTAGTTTTCCTTCGTTATCCCCCGAGTGGAGGATATTGCCCTTATAGGATATCAGGGCCTGGAGGGGGAGTGAATCGCCTGCATCGTGGGTGGAAAGGATGGATCCACTTGGATCCCAAACGCGCACTTTCTTGTCCCTGCCCGAGGTCACAAGGTTACCTTGCTGGTCAAACTTAGCAGCCAAGATACCATTAGGAATATCACCATATGCACCGGAAGGCCGGGTAGGTGGGTGTGCATTGGTCTTCTGAATACTGGGCCAACCATCCTTTGTATCCCACCAAACAAGTTTCCCGTCCTCACCGGCAGAGGCCAGGAGTTTTCCATCGGGTCTCCAGTCGATTGCCCGGATGGCCGCCTTGTGTTCGGCCAGCGTAAGGAGTATGCCTCCATTGGCGGCATCCCATAGATGGAGCCCTCCTGAACGGTCTGCGGTTGCTAGTTGCTTGCCATCGGGACTGAAGGCTAGGGCGAGGATCCAATCTGTATGCTTTGTTATCTCATAGAGTTGTTTCCCGTCCTTGGTTGAGAAGACCTTGGCTTTCCTGTTTGTACCGCCTATGGCCACCATCTTCAAGTCAGGGCTGATGTCCGCGGTCTGGATGGCATCGTTCTCATCCCCAAGTGTCAAAAGTCGACGGCCGTCCCTTACGTCAAAAAGGGCGACTTTTCCTGAATCTGCAGGCTTGCCTCCAGCAACTAGCAAGACGGAACCATCTCGGCTGAATCGGATTACATGGGGAACCCCCTCAGGAAAGGGTAATTTACCAAATTCCCTGTAAGTTTCCGAATCGAGCAATGTGACATATCCTTGCCCGGCAACAGCAAGTAAGGGAGCCCAAGGGCTAGAATCCATCGATAGAACAGGCAGGGGTCTGGTTGTTGGCTCGATTTCGATTTGAGGAATGCCTCTCGGCACTGCAGGAGATTCTGGTTGTTGGCCAGCGGTGGCCGCGGGATGAAAGTCAGTGTTGCGGTCTTTGACCAAAGATTTGTCCGAGGACGCTTGCCTCAAGCCAGTATCAATCCAAAGCCGGATCAGGTCGATTTGATCATCTGGCAGAGGGGGTTTTTCAGGTGGCATACGCGAGTCATCGTCTGGATCTATTATCGCTTGGTACAAAGTGCTTTTGCTAGAACGTCCAGCGACCAGTACGCCCCCCCCGCTCCCCCCTTTCAAGGCATTGGAATAGGATTGTAGATTCAGACCGGCTTTCTGTTTGTCGTTCCCATGGCAACCCACACAGTGTTTCTTCAAGATGGGGAGGATATGTTCATTGTAGGAGACTGGGCCGTCTCCTCCATTGAGCATTCCTGCGCCTGAAGACAGGAACAATAATAGTGTTCTGTTTTGGTTGGGTTTCATAATGCCGTTACAGATCGTTCAATGCCCTAAGAATGATCGAGAGATATGCCAGAAAGTTGTGGATGGGGTGAGCCAGGCGGGCATCATGGGATTTACCAAAAACCAACATGACACACACGCCCAACTCACCCACACAATCCAACGCCGGGGCTTGCGATGCAAGCTTCGTTTGCCGTAGTGCCCTTGACCAGTTGCTGGTACAAGGTGCCCAACAGATGCTTGCCGCAGCCATTGAGGCCGAAGTACAGCAATACATCGAGCAGCATCGCACGTTGCGCGACCAATCAGGCCGAAGGCTTGTCGTGCGCAACGGCCGGCTTCCCAACCGTCGGATCCAGACCTGCGCAGGCCTCATCGAGGTATCCCAACCCCTGAAAGCAAGCTGTCCTGGGAAACCTTGCTGCTGGGATTGAAGAAGCGCGGGCTG
>JAYPDO010000054.1:12381-24194 GCA_038125285.1 Opitutia bacterium | reverse complement strand
GTCCTGGACGAGGCCGAACTCCCAGAAGGCGTCCCCGAGGTCGGCTTGCTCGATGCTTTTCAGATGTTCGATGGCTCCCCGTTCGTTGATCCGTCGGATGTCGAGGTCAAAGGCGGTTTCCGGGTTGCTGGAATAGCGGCGGGTCAGGATGGACATGACAAACCATCGCCGGACTGTGGCCTCGATGACGCTGGCGTCGACTTTCTCCGAACGCAGGTGCAGGTAGAGGATGTAGGCAAAGTTCAGGGCACTTCCCGAGCTGATCAGGCTTGGCAGGATAAAGCCGGTGGAGCGGATGATCATGATGAACCGCTTGAAGTGGTTCTCGTTCATGAAGGCCTCCAGCCCAGTCTGGAGTTTGGCAAAACTCTCCTCCGCGATGCTTTCCTCGTAGCTCCGGGTCTCGAAGTTCCGGCCGGAGAGCAGGGCGACAAGGTCCTGGAGCTTGCCCCTGCCGAATTGGGAGGTGAAGGCGACCCGCAGCATGTCCGTGTAGTCCGGGTCGTAGAGGTTATCGTTCTCATTGCGGAGCCACTTCATCTGCTTGAAGCGATCCGTGTTACAGAAGTCGGGGTCACCCTCGACGATGGTGTCGTAAAACTCCGGGGCGATGGCGAGGTGGCAGAAGTAGTCGATGGTCTTCCTGATCTTGTCCCCCCCGAAGGACTCACTGGAAGCGATCTTGGACATGGCGAAGTCCGCTTGGCTGAGCACCGCCCCCTTGCCATTGATCCGGATGAAGATCTCGGTGACGGTCTCGATGTCGAGGGATCCGTCCAGCTCGATCAGCCCGAGCTGGTTGGTGGTGATACTTGTGAGCAGATCCATCCCCTCGAAGACCTTGTCCTCGTCCGCCTCCGGATTGGCCATGCAGTATTGGCCGACATACTTGTGGGTCTTGAATCCTGGGGCAAAGGCTTCGGCGATGTCGGGCAACCAGGTGCTGTCCTTCTCGATGGGCTTGTTCAATACCTCGAAGCGTTGGTCGACGGGATGGTAGGCGATCCGGATCCGGGTGGTTTTGTAGTCCTTGTCCAACACCTTCATCCCGCTGACCGCCGTCATCAGGGCGGTGACCCGTTGCTGGCCGTCAATGAGGATGCGTTTCCCTTCCGAGGTGGAGCCGTCCTTGAGTTTGATGTTCGGGTTCTTCCAGGCGATGAGGTAGCCGACAGGAAACCCACGGAGCAGGGAATCCATCAAGTCCCTGACCTGGGTCTTGCTCCACACAAAGGGACGCTGGATTTCCGGGATGGCGATCTCCCCTTGCTGGATCCATGCGAGGACGATGGAAATGGGGTGCTGGTTTACGGAGTACTTGGCTTGGGACATCGTCGGAGGATACAAATTGGGGTTGCGGCCAATGGCGATTTTGAAATGGTTGCCATCCTAAATGGATTGGGAGAGCCTAGTCGGCGTCTGTGGCTTCGTTGGGAACACCGGGTCTTTGGCTTTTATAGAGGCCATAAGAGTAAGTCCAATTATTCATGTTTTTGTCAAGGTTTTGACAAGGGGTTAAAGTTCCCGAAAGAAGCGTCTTGTATGAAAAATCCTATCCCCATCCTCCTTTGTTTTTGGGTAAACCCTTTGTTTTGTGCGGGTGCCGAAGGTTCGCTTGCACCGGTCATCCGGTCTTTTGTCGACCAGGGGATTGTTCCTGGGGCGGTGGCTTTGGTCGCGGACAAGGATGTGGTTTTGGCTTTGGATGCAGCGGGGTATTCGAGTTTGGAGGGGAAGGTGCCGATGCGGGAGGATGCCGTGTTTTGGATCGCGTCGATGAGCAAGTCGCTAACCGGGGTGGCGTTGATGATGTTGGTGGACGAGGGGAAGGTCTCCCTGGACGACCCGGTAGGGAAGTACATCCCGGAATTCAATGGTTTGGAAGTGAAGGATGCGGACGGGAAGCTCCGGCCTCCAAGCCATCCGGTAACCGTTCGTGAAGTGATGAACCATACCAGCGGGTTGGTCCTGGCGAGCGACAAATCCTTGGTGCTGAACCAAATCCTGAGTGAGGATGTCATCCAGTATGCGAAGCAACCGTTGCGGCAGGATCCGGGGACGAAGTATGAGTACAACAACTGCGGGATCAACACGGGCGGGCGCATCATCGAGGTGGCCAGCGGTTTGGATTATGCGGATTTCATGCAGCAGCGGTTGTTTGGGCCGTTGGGGATGGTGGACACGACTTGCTGGCCGGACGCATGCCAAGCCGCCAGGCTCGCCCACACGGCAAGGCGGACAACGGATGGAGGGTTGGAGGAAATCACCCAGGACGCGAATGCGAAGCCCGAGCATATCCTCAAGTTCAGTGGCGGTGTCCCTGTCCCTGCTGCGGTGACCAAGGACATGGGTTTCGGGATCGCCTTCGAGTATGGCAAACGCTATGCCATGCCGGCGGGCGGATACTTTTCGACTGCCCGCGACCTCGGGCAATTTTGCCGGATGCTGCTGCGGGGTGGGGAATTGGAAGGGAAGCGCTACCTCTCGGAGAAGGCGGTGCGCGAGTTGGCTTCCGACCGGTTGGGCGGGGCAAGTTTCGGGAAGCAGGAGGAGTACGGGGTCGGTTTTAGCGTGAATTTGACGGACGAGGAAGGTCCTTCGCCCGGTAGTTTCGGGCACCGTGGCGCAAGACGGACGGCGATGTGGATCGATCCTAACAGCGGTTTGGCCATGGTCATCCTGGTGGCAAGGTTCGACATGCCCGGGGCGGAGCAAAAGACGATGTACGGCGGTTTCATGAAGGCTGCAGTCCGGGAGTTTGGTGCCAAACCCAAGCCCAAGGCACCGGAGCCAACCTATGCGGACATCCCTTTTGGCCCGCATCCCCACCAACTCCTGGACATCTACTTGCCCGCTTCCGGCAAGGCTCCGTATCCGGCGGTCCTTTGGTTCGGGGGGATTTGGAAAGCCGCCAAACATCCTGCCAACCTGGGCTTCTTTGGCTCCAAGGGGATTGCGGTGGTGGCCGTGCAAGTCCGTACGATGGAGGATGCCATGGCGGAAAAAGAGCCCGTGCCGGTTTCTTATGTGCAAAGCGATGCGATCCGGTCGGTACAATTTGTCCGGCACCATGCGGCACAATGGAGCATCGACCCGGCACGTCTTGCCACGGGCGGGGGTTCCCAGGGGGCGCAACCGGCCTTATTCGCCGGATGTTCCCGGGACTGGGCGGATCCATCCTCGGATGACCCCGTCCTGCGCGAATCCTCCCTGGTCACTTGTGTCGCCGCTTACCGTTGCCAACCGACTTTCGACCCGCAGCGGATGCAGGACTGGGTTGCCGGGGTGAAATGGGGCGCCCCGGCATTCGGTGTCCATTTTGAGGAATCTTTGGCGCGTCGGGAGGAATTCCTTCCCATGATCCGGAAATGGTCGCCGGACTACCTGCTGCACAAGGGTGCCGCCCCGATGTTCTTTGAAAACGAATGGGGTTTGGAAAAGCCCGCCGACATTACCCAAACCAATTACGATGTCCATTCGCCCGCCTGGGCATTGGGTTTCCAGGAGTTCGCGAAAAGTGCCGGGGCGGAGTGCCATGTACGTTTCCCCGGCCATCCTGCGGACGACCCGGCCAAGGACATTTGGGATTTTGTCGCCCGGAGGCTCCTGGCGGGGAAGGATTAATACCAATCTGCGACGAAGGTTTCGATTGCGGTGACGTGTGCCACGATGCGCAGGCCGAGGTCGAGTTCGCTCGGGGTTTCGAAGGTGATGGAAACCCCGGTGTTCCTGAGGAGGAGTTGGACGGGTTCGGCACCTTCCAGCTCCGTGCCTGCAAGGAGCCTCCGGACCTCCCCGCTGTTCCGGATAAAGAGGCCTTGGTCGAAAGTTTCCCCGTCGATTGAGGGACGTGGGTCGGCGGGGATGTGGTGGGAGCAGGAGTCCAGTATTGTTCTGCCCAGTCCGGGGGCGTCGTTGAGTTCATAGACGTAGATGCCCAGGGCGTCATAATCTTCATGCAAGTGGAGGCACCTGGAGAACCTCAGTTTTTGGAGCAGGTTGTGCCAGGCTGCGACGACTGCGATGGATTGGTCGGAAACGGTGCGGTTCAAGTCGTGGCCATCGGCGTCGGTGCGGGTATTTTGGAGGAAGCCGTCGGGGTTGAGGCAGGGGAAGAGGAGGAGGGGCAATTCCTTGAGGCTGGCTGCGTTTTGCTCGGCCCAGTGGAGCAATCCCCATACGGCGGCACATTCGTCGCCATGGATCCCGGCGCTTAGGTAGAGGGTGTCCGGGGAACCATTCCCAGACTCGATGGCCATTACCGGTTCCCCGCCCGTGGTGACGGCCAGGGTGCTGATGGCCAGCCCGGCATCGGAGGCGAGCCTTTGCCAGCGTTCCTGGAGATGGGCGTAATCATGCGGGGTATGTCCAATCATGGGTCGTGCTTAATCCCGGTTACTGTGCGTGGCAAGAATTGGAGGTTTGTCCATTGGAAGAAAGTGGGTTTGTCTTCCCGCAACTGTCCAAACCCGACCCATTGCCCGACCGATGAAAATTCACCGAACCTTCCTCCTTGCCGCCTGGGCGGCCTTTGCCCTTGGACCCTTCCTCTCCGGGGAAACTAGGCCGAACCTCCTTTTCATCCTGGTCGACGACCAGAGGAACGACGAGTTGGGCTGTGCGGGAGACCCCTACATCCAAACGCCGCACATCGACCGTCTGGCTTCCGGCGGGGTGCGTTTCCGGAACATGTTTGTCACCACTTCCATTTGCGCGGCCAGCCGGGCGTCGATTTTCACGGGGTTGACCGAAAGGTCCCACGGGTACACCTTCGGGAAGCCCGCCGTATCCGCCGCCAACTCCGCGACCAGTTACCCGGCCGTGTTGAAGAAGGCTGGTTACCGAACCGGTTTCTTTGGGAAATACGGCGTCGGCATACAGCAGGACCAGCAGTCCCCGATGTTCGACGAGATGCAGAACCTGCACCGCTCCCCGTACTTCAAAAAACAAAAGGACGGCACCTTGCGCCATGTGGACGAGTTGGTAGGGGACAAGGCCGTGGAATTCCTCCAGACCCAACCCTCCGGGCAGCCATTTTGCCTGTCCCTGAGCTTCAACATCGCCCATGCCGAGGATGGCGACAAACGTCCGGGCATCGGACATTACCCATGGCCCAAAGCCGTCGACGGGATGTATGCGGAAGGGGAAGTCCCATTACCAAGGCTCCGCGACCCCGCGATTTTCGACGCCCATCCGGATTTCCTCCGCAATTCCATGAACCGCGACCGCTACTTCTGGCGCTGGGACACTCCGGAAAAGTACGATGCCAACCTCCGTGCCCGCTTCCGGATGCTGGCCGGGATGGACGGCATCGTCGGCCGGGTATTGGGGGCTTTGGACGCGGGTGGGTTCGCGGAAAACACCGTCGTCTTCTACACTGCGGACAATGGTTACTATCGCGCCGAACGGGGCTTTGCCGGGAAATGGAGCCATTTTGAGCAGTCCTTGAGGGTGCCGCTGGTCATCTTCGATCCACGGGCACCGAAAGAAATGCGGGGCAGGGTAGTGGATCCGATCGCACTGAACATCGACCTTCCCGCAACCATGCTCGACCTGGCCGGGGTGGATATCCCGGAAAAGTACCAAGGCCGGAGCTTGAAACCCATCCTGGTTGGAGAAAGCTCCCCGCAATGGCGCGAGGACTTTTTCTGCGAGCACTTGATGAACCATGGCGCGATCCCCATGTGGGAAGGTGTGCGGGGAACCCGGTACAAATATGCCAAGTATATTGCCCAGGACCCGCCATACGAATTTCTCCACGACCTCGAAGCAGACCCCGACGAACTCAAGAACTTTGCCGGGGACAGCGCTTATGCGGCCATCCTTGGTGAGCTGAGGGAAAAGACGGATGCCTATGCAAAGGAATATTCCAACCCGGAGCGTCCAGTCACCCTGACAAAATCCAAGTCCGCCGCAAAATCCAAGGCAATCCTGGAATCAAAGCCTGATAGCCAGGGCGTTTACCATTTTGAAAGGGATGGGTTTGCCCTGCTCGGTATCACCCCTTCGTTGGGTTTGGAGGACAATTACACTTGGGAATTCGAGGCCAAAGTCATGCCAGGCAACCCAGCTGGCGCGGTTCTTTTGGGAAACCGCGAAACCCCAGGAGTAGCCGGGCTGAATTTCATGAAGGCCACTGCCAGCCGGGGAGTACAATTTTTCGGAGGCACCCAGGGCAAATCCCTCAGGCTACCCATGAGCCTTCCAACCGGCAAATGGGTGAAAGTACATATCCGCAAAACAGGCAAGCAGGTGGAGGTCAGCGTCAATGGGAAACCCCAAGCCTCCGGCCAATTAGCCTTCCCCTTGCCTGCCATGCCATGCTACCTCGGCGGCGACCCGAAGTCTCCTCAAGAGTCCGCATCCTGCGAAATCCGCAATGCCAAGGCTTCATCTGGAGGCTGATTCGAACGGTCGTCCGCAAGGTCTTGGGTCATGCCATTCATGTGAACGGTTTTCGACTTTAGAAGCGACCCGCTTCTACTTTGCCGGACACGAACCGGGAAGTTTTTGAAACCAGACCGTCCTTATCCCTGGGTAACCCAGCAAGGCACTTTTCCGTCCCCGGTCATTTCCCCTTCCAAAACCCAGGAGAGGTTGAACCGCGCAATTCGGCAACCGGCATACTGTTGGCGTCCTTCGCCGTATTCGTATTGGAGGAAAACTTTTCCTTCGCTTGCCGTCCCCGGTCGTCCTGTAGCCAGTGAGGAGTAGGCGGACATCCCTCCGTCCACCAGCCTTTTCACCGGCCAGGTAGCCCCGCCGTCGAAACTTGCCCAGACCGTCATCTTCACCCGTTCGTGCCCATCGTGGTCCGCATTGCTGTAAAGGAGGATGTCGCGCCCCTGGATCGGGAGCCGGACAAACCCTGAGATCATGCCGAAGTGGCCGTTGTAATTGGAGCCTTGCTTTTGTTTGCCCCGGTAACGCGGCCCGTCGGGGATTACTTTGAAAAGGGAAGGGTCTTGCCAGGTTTGCCCCCCGTCCCCGCTTGTCACGTAGTGGCGTTGGGCGAGGTATTCCTGGCCTTCCGCGAAGTAGCTGCGCCGGGCGGTATAGACTAGCTGGCCGTCGGATAGTTCCAGGAGTGACCCCTCGCCCGCGCCCTGGATCGGGAGCGGTGAACTTGGGATCCAGTCTTGCCCGCCATTGTTACTGAAAATTGCAGTGCTGTACCTTTCCGGGGAACGGCGGTAAATGCGGGCAGGCCGGACTAACCTTCCCGCGTGTTCCCCATGCCGGAGGGTGATACCGTGTTCGGCCATGTGCAGGGAGGGCAAGTAGCCGTTGGTATCCATTTTGAAAGTGGCTTCGGATTTTTCCCAACTCCTCCCGGAATCCTTGCTGCGGAAGAGGGTACGCGGCGCGTGTTCGCCGTCCGTCGGGGGATGTTTGGGGTGGGTGAAAAGGAGGATGTCGCCGCTCTTTTCGTCAACGATCGCCCCTCCCGCATGGATCCCTGCGCCGACATGGATCTCCGCTCCCCACGTTTGCCCCCCGTCCCTGCTCCGGCGAACTCGGACTTCCTGCTTTCCCCATGTCGCGACCACCGTCCCGTCCAGGGCGACCACGACATTGGGAAACCTTTCCCCGTTGAAAATGTCCTGCGCCTCCAATACCGGATTGCCCAGGAAGGGCTCCAGATTTGTCTCCTGCGGACTTGTCGCCGCGGATGGGACGATGGGGAGGAGCAGCGCGGCCAGGGCGTTTACAAGGATGAGGGGTTTGTGTCGGTTCATGAGGGCGCTTCGATTTTTTTCCAGGTGAACTTTCTTTGGCGTTGCGTGGAATACAAACAATCAATGACTATTGCGTCAGACAAGCTTGTAGATGGCTTCCCTTGTCCCCTATACGGGCATCCTTTGTCCCCGTGTGGCCTTAACAGCCTCCTTTCAACAAATTTCCTATTATGAAAAAAATCCTTCCTATCGCCTTTGTTTCCCTGGCGGCAACGTTGTCCACCCATGCCGCCCCGCTTAAGGCACTCCTTGTAACTGGGGGTTGTTGCCATGACTATGCCGGGCAGCAAAAGGTGCTATCCGAGGGGATTTCCGCCCTGGCCAACGTGCAGGTCGACGTTTGGTGGACGGATGACAAGAGCGTCAACCCGCCGCTTGATATTTATAAAGACCCGAAATGGGCGGAGGGCTACGATGTCATCATCCACAACGAATGCGCCGCCGGGAACAAGGACCTGGAAATGTTCCAACGGATCATGGACGCCCAGAAGACCCGCCCTTCTGTCCATCTCCACTGCGCCATGCACAGCTTCCGCAACGGGACGGACAAGTGGTTCAAATACCTCGGGCTCCAATCTTCCCGCCATGGCCCGCAAGCCCCGATCGAGATCAAATTCAAGCCCCATCCCATAACTGAGACCCTCAAGGATTGGACGACCATCAACGAGGAATTGTACAACAATGTCGAAGTGTACGATGTGCAGTCCCTCGCGACCGGGAAGCAAACGTTCCAGCGAAATGGCAAGGAAGTCGTCGAGACATCTGTCGTCGTTTGGACAGGGGAGGAAAATGGCGTCCGCAGGTTCAGCACTACGATCGGGCACAATACCGAGACCGTTGCCGACGCCCGTTACCTCGAACTCGTCACCCGTGGTCTCCTTTGGTCATGTGGCAAGCTGGACGACACATACCTTGGTAAACCCTTCAAAGGCAAACATGAGGTCACCTTCGTAAAGGGCAATGTCCCCCAACCGCAAAAGCCTGCCGCCGCCGCGAAGTTCGACCCCTCCAAAGCCCCCAAAGGCGCAACCCTCGTGAAGTCCACCGCCAGCAGTGAGGAGGGCGGTAAGGAGAATTATATATGGCATGCCATCGACGGGAATAAGAATTCGCGCTGGTGCGCCGCCAATGGCTCCCGCCCCCAGTGGTACCAAATCGAGTTCCCCAAGGAGCAGGAGGTCACCGGTGTGGAGATCGTATGGGAAAGGTCCAACGAGGCCTACCAATACGTCATCGAAGGCTCCATGGACGGCAAGGAATGGGCCGTCCTCCACGATGCGGCCAAGAACAACAAGCAGGGCACGACTTCGGACAAGTTTGCCCCAGCCACGGTAAAGTTCCTCCGGGTTACCGGCCTCGATTCCAGTGCTGGCGGTTGGATCAGCTTTTTCGAGCTTTCCGTCCAGGGCAAGGGCATCCAAGCCCTTTTCCCGGTGATGGACGAGAAGCAACAGCAGGAGGCCAAACTGGCGGTGGACACCTTAAAGCAAGGAGGCAACATTACCCCCCAAATCGTCAAGCTCTCCCCAGAAGAAGAAGCCCAAATCCTCAAGGACGTCACGGTGCCGGATGGTTTTGAAGCAACCCTCTTCGCCCCCTGGCAAACCGCCAACTATCCTGTTTATGTCGCCGCCGCGCCCGACGGTACCCTCTATGTCTCCAGTGATGGCAATGGTTCCCTCGGCCGCAACCCCCAACGCGGGCGCATCCTCCGCCTCCGCGACCATGATGGTGACGGCCGAGCCGACGAGGTGAAGGAATTCGTCAAGGAAATCGATTCCCCCCGTGGCATTGTCTGGGATCATGACCGCCTCTACGTCCTCCACCCGCCACACATCACCGTCTATTTCGACCGCGATGGCGACGGCATTGCCGAAGACTCCAAACGCCTTGTCTCCGGCATCGCCTTCGGGTTCGACCAACGCCCGCCCGATCACACCACCAACGGCCTCGAACTCGGCACCGACGGCTGGATCTACATCGCTGGAGGGGATTTCGGGTTCATGGAAGCCACCGGCACGGACGGCCGTAAGCTCCAGCACCGAGGCGGCGGCGTCATCCGTTTCCGCCCGGACGGTTCCGGCCTGGAAATCTTCGCCACCGGCACCCGCAACATCCTCGGCACTCCCATGAGCCCGCTGCTCGACATCTTTGCTCGTGACAACACCAACGACGGCGGGGGTTGGGACGTCCGTTTCCACCACTTCAGCGGCTTGGAAGACCACGGCTATCCCCGCCTCTACAAAAACTTCGGGGAAGAACACATCCAACCCCTGGCCGACTACGGTGGTGGCTCCGGTTGCGGTAGCGTTTACATCCATGAACCTGGATTCCCTGAAGAGTGGGCGCGTGCCCCCTTCACTTGCGACTGGGGTCGCGCAGGCCTCTTCCGTCACAGCGTCAAACGCCAAGGTGCCGGTTTCGTAGAGACAGAAGCCCCCAAAACCTTCATCAAAGTCACCCGCCCGACCGATGCCGATGTGGACGGCCTGAGCCATGTCTACCAAGCCAGTTGGCGCGGCCCCGCCACCTTCAACTGGGCCGGTGCGAACCACGGCTACATCACCCGTGTTACCCCCAAAGGCTACACACCCGAAAAATTGCCCGACTTCGACAAACTGGACGACAGCCAACTAATCAGCCAGCTTGAATCCCCCAGCCACATCCGCGCCCTTGCCGCCCAACGCACCCTCCTGCGCCGCGAACCCAAGGAATGCACCACAACCTCCCTCGTAGGGCTCGCATTGGACGAATCCAAGGAACTTCGCGCCCGGGTCATGGCACTCTTCGCCCTTTCCCAACGCGGGCTGGACAGCAAGCAAAGCGGCAGCGTGATAGAAACCATCTCCCCGTTGGCCAAGTCCAAGTCCCTCCAACCTTTCGTCCTCCGTGCCATTGGGGACATGGGCATCGACCTAGTCACCGCCGGCAAACAAGGCACTGCCCCCACAAACCTTCTCCTCGCCGGTGCAAAAAGCGATGACCCCCGCACCCGCGTTGAAGCCCTAGTTGCCGCAGCCCGGCAGAATAACAAGGAGGCCGCCAAGACGATCGCCCATAGCCTGGGCCATGCGGATCCTGTCATTGCCCACACCGCCTACCGCGCCCTTGCCCGTCTGGGTTCCGCCCAACCCTGCCTCGAAATCCTTGATACCGGCCGCAGCACCGACGCCCAGCGCAAAGGTGCCTCCTTTGCCCTTATGAGGATGCACACCAAGGAAGTCGTCGACGCCCTCATCCAACGCCTCGACTCTGCCACCCCCGAATCCAGGGCCGCCATCCTCTCCGTACTTTGCCGCCTCTACCAGAAAGAGGCCGATTGGGCCGGCGATTCTTGGGGTACCCGCCCGGATACCCGCGGCCCTTACTACCAGCTCACAACCTGGGAAGAATCCGCAAAAATCCTCACCGCGCTCAAGGCCACCCTCAAGAAAGCCCCACCTTCGGAAGCCGCCGCCCTCATCCAGGAAATGAACCGCAACCGTATCCAGGACAACGATGCCCTCGACCGCATCATCCAACTTGCCCTGGACGACGATAGTCTGGCCGAAACCGCAATCTCCCAGCTTGCCGCAATCAAGGACATCCCGGCCAATGCCATTCCCCTTCTCCATAAGGCCGCCAACAAGGAAACCACGCCGCCGATGGCCCTTGCCCAAACGGTGGACTGCCTTGCCCGCAGTAAAGGCCAGGGTTCCCTTCCTTCCATCCTTTCCGCCCTGGCCGCTCTTGACAAAGCCAATGGGGAAGGCAAAGCCCAAAAGGCCGCCCAAGACTCCTTCCTCAATAGCAATCTCCTCAACAACGAGCACGAAGCCCTCGCCAAACTGGCGTCCGGTAACCCGGCCGACGCCAAAACCCGCTGGGCTAACGCCGGTCTCCTCCAACTCGCGGATGGCAAGAAGACCAGCCCCGAGGCCAAGGCACATGTTGAGAAGGAAATCGCCATCGCCTGGCAATCCCAGCCTCGGCGCGTACTCCTGATCGACCTCGCAGCCCACCTAAAGAACCGTTACCTTGACGCCCGTATCGCAGCCTCGGTTAATGATCCGGACAAGCAAGTTGCCCAATCCG
>JAYPDO010000054.1:6621-12277 GCA_038125285.1 Opitutia bacterium | reverse complement strand
CTTCCGGGAGAGGATAAAACCCCAAAAGTCGGCACCCTCGGCATCGATGAAGCTCTCGCCCAATCCGTCAAACTCAAAGGCGACCCTGCCCTTGGCGAAACCATCTTCATCCAGGCCGCCTGTGTCACCTGCCACACCACAAGCCAGGACCAACCCCAAAAAGGCCCCTACCTTGGCAACATCATTAACACTTACCGCCGCCCTGACCTCGCCCTCTCCATCCTGGATCCAAACAAGACCATCGCCCAAGGCTTCGCAACCAACCTCCTCACCCTCAAGGACGGCAAGGCCATCATGGGCTTCATAACCAAGGAATCCGGCGACGAAGTGAGCATCCGCGACGTCACCGCCAATGAACACATCGTCAAAAAGGCACAAATTAAGGAACGCACCACCCTGCCCACTTCCATCATGCCGCCCGCCCTGATGAACAATTTCTCCGTCAAGGAAATGGCCAGCCTCCTGGACTATCTGGAATCCCTGGCTAAAAAGTAATTGCCACAACTCTTTACTCTTACCCATTCGGGCCTTTTGGGTAAGACAGGGCAACCAATTTGTATCTCGATTTCACAAGTTTAGAAATCCTTTGGTTCCCTGTGGAGGTGCAATGCAGAATGGGCGAGAATTTTGTCCTCCAGGATTCCGTAGATTAACCCGTATGGGAACCTGACTAATCCACATCTCCGGAGGGTTGCGGAAACTGGTGCCCAAATCAACGAATTCCCTCGGACATTATCCGTGGTTCTTTCGATTTCTTCCAAAAAATCTTCGCCCAGTTTACGAACCTGTTTTTCGTATCATAGGGTCTCTTGAGACAGTTCGACTTTTGCAGGTGAAACAAATTCAATCTTCATTGGGTCAAGGTTGACCGGATTTCCTTCAATGCCTCGTCACTTTCGTGTGAAGTGATTTTGCCTGCGTAGTAGCTGTCGATCACCCTTCGGATAAGGTAACCCATTTCTCCATAACGATCGGTTTCTAAAAATTTGTGGCAAGTGGTCAGCCAATAACGTCCCTTCTGAGGGTTTGAGCATCATTGAGTGCTTTCTAATCACTGCCAAATCCATATTTCCCAAAGGTGGTTCATGACAGTTCCCTGGTGAGGATTTAATGTGAAGACTAATGCCCTGTCCGATTGGCAAAAGATTGTCTGAAAACCTCCCCAACCCCTATTCTTTGCCCATAACCTTTTTTAAATCTTCATGATCAGCCGCAGAAAGACACTCCAATCCATTGCCACCGGTGTTGGTGCCGCAGTGGGTTCCTCATTGTTCCCCGTATTGGCTCGTGCCGCAAACCAAAGTGCCCGTACCCCCAAGCGCGTCATCTTCTTCTTACAAAACCAGGGTTTCGACCCGGCTACATGTATTCCTTCCGGTATGAACAGCAGCGGTTCCCTGGCCAAGGCCAAGCTCCCCGAGCCGATCGAGGCGTTGGAGCCTTACAAGGAGCGGCTACATATCATCAATGGTCTGCATGGTCTCCATACCAGCCCTTCCCACAGTGCTTTCTTTGGCGCGCTGGGCGGATACCGGGGCAGTGATGGCGTCCCACCGAGCGGGCCAACCATTGATTACGACTTGAGCAAAGTACTTCCCGAGACCTTGCTTCCCCACCTTTGCATCGGTATGGACTCCATTGAGAACATGACGGCCAAACCCACTGTTGCCAACCTCTCCGCCAGTGGCGCAGGCAAGCCCATCTTCATGCACTCCAACCCAAGCCAGCTTTACCAGATGCTTTTCGGGGGAATTTCCGAAGGGGAGATCCGCAAACAGCATGAAGCCCGATCCGGCATGCTTTATAAAATCGAGCAAATGGCGGCCGAAAAAGGGAAATCCCTCCCTGCTGACGACAAACAACGCTTCGGCCAATATGTCCAAGGGTTTTCTGAAATGAACGGCCTGCGCGAGCGGTTGGCCAGCGTCTCCGGACATCTTCGCAAATTCGCCCCCAAAGTGGACGACCGTTACACCAAGCCCCAATTCGAGACCGATTGGCACGATTGCCTCCTGGACCTCGGCATCTCCGCCCTCAAGTCCGGCATCACCAGCGTCCTGACCATCGGGTCGGGCAGGGGAGAGATTTTTGGGGCTTGGAAGGGCTTGGGCGTCGAGCAACAAGGCCACAACCTCGGCCACATGAAGCAGCCCGACAACCCGATTTGGATCAAGATCCGGCAGTACAACAGCCGTATGTTGGTCAAACTCATGCAAGAGCTGGAAAGCGTGCCCGAGGGCAGCGGCACCATGATGGACAATACTCTTATCGTCTACACCAGCAACAACGCCGACAAACAGCATACCAACGGTGCGACCTGGCCTGTCATGCTCCTGGGCAACTACGACGGCGCCTTCAAGACCGGTTGCTTTACCCAGCTTGATGGCAAGCGCCCGATCAACGCCCTTTACGCCTCCATCCTCGAAGCCTCCGGTGTCCAGTGCCAACGCTACAACATGAGCGAGAAAATGGCGGCCAAGTTCGACTCCGGGATCGGACCGCTCACAGAGATCCTGGTATGAACCGGCAGTCCCTCACCCCCGTGGTGGCTGCCTTTGTCTTGCTCGGTACAATCCTCCGCGCTGTCGTTCCCTATACCCCGGGCGAAGCCCCGAAGGGCAACTATAAGGACTTTGCCAAGCCCTTCCTTTCAGCTCATTGCTACGAGTGCCACGATGAGGACGTGCAGAAAGGGGATCTTAACCTGCTGGACCTCGGGTCGGTGGATGAGACCAACGCCGCCGTGTGGAAGACCGTTTGGGCTCAAGTCACCCTCCTGGAAATGCCACCCAAGAAGCAGCCCAAACCGGGCGTTGTCGAACGCCTTCGCTTTTCAGATTGGGTGGTCAACGAACTCACCCGAGTCATGGCGGACAAAGGCGGTTTCAAAGTGTTGGAGGATCCGTCAAAGGGCAACTACTTGGACCACAAACTCCTCTTTGGGCCACTCCCAGGGGGGATCCAGTTGGTTCCCACATCCACACCGGCCAGGATCTGGCGTGTAACCCCGCAAGAACATATCACCCGGCTCAACGAGTTGATTAATACCGAGCCAGCCTACGACCCCGAAAGGCCCGGCCTCCGTACCCATGGCGATGTCGTCCCGACCAACCACGGGGGGGAACTCAAACTCTACTTCGGCACGGACCGAATCATTAAATGGCAAGGCGGTACGGTCGCGTACGCCACGGCGGTCAAAAGCATCCCTGTCGTCCTCTCTTCATCCCGTGCCCATGGGTTTGAGAACTACCCTAGTTTCTACTCCGTCAACAGTGCTGAGGCAAACCAGATCCTCAATAAGGCCGAGAACATCCTCAAATACATGGCCTATGGTCCCCTTAGCATTGCGAAACCCGAGCAGATAACGGACGACCCCAACACCTACAAAATGGAGGGGGACATCCGCGGACTCCCTTCGGCCTTGGTGTATAGCACCAAAGTTGTCCGCCCGCTGACCCCGGTCTATGAACTTATGAAGGCTCCGGAGGCCACGGAAGGACTTTTGCGCGCCGCTGTCGATTACCTCTTCGAAGCCCTCACTTTCAGGCCGCCCAGCCCCAAGGAATCCGACGACTACCTCCAGCTCGTTAAAGGCTCCATGGCCAAGGTTGGGCAGGAAGAGGGCATATTTATGGGGCTTTCCGCCATTTTCCTGGACAGGGACGCCCTTTTCCGGCCCGAGTTGGTTGAAGCCGGCAAACCTGACCAGTATGGCCGCGTCATGCTCCAGGACTGGGAACTGGGTCTCGCTTTGAACCATGCCCTGCGTTACATCAAGCCCGACGAGGAACTCCGCAAAGCCATCGTGGAAGGGCGTATGAGGACAAGGGAAGACGTGGCGCGCGAAGTCAAACGCATGCTGGCCGACGACAGTATCCGCAAACCCCGTGTACTGCGGTTTTTCCGTGACTATTTCGACCACGACTTGGGAGGCTACATTTGCAAGGACAGCGCAGCCCTGGCAAGCACCGGGGTTTCCACGCGAGGCACCGCCCACTACACTGCAATGTTTGACGCCACGGCCAGTACGGACCGGCTTATCGAGCTGGTACTGGCCGAAGACAAGGAAGTGCTCAAGGAACTGCTGACCACCCAGAAAGTCGTCGCCACGAATGCGGACCGCACTTATTATGGTCGGAAGAACAACCAGGAGGAGAAGGCAGCTATCCTGGCTATCCGTAAGAAGGCTCAAGAAGAGAGGGCTAAAGAAGAGTCCGCCGAACTGGAAGCACTGGAGAAGGAAGTTGCCGCGTTAGAAGGATCCTTACGGGTCAACCCTGGGGATTCCCAAGCCCTCAAAGCCCTAAACAAGCAAAGGAAAGAGCTAGGCAACGCGAAGAAGAAGCTCGAACAGGCGAAGAAGAAAAAACGGGGTGACGAAGGATCTGCCGACGTGACCCAAGCCAAACTCAACGGTCCTAAGATTTTCGCCCGGGTCAGCCATCGGTCCTTTGGCAGTGGCTCCATGAAGCCGGATCGCATCCTGGCCACAGCCCCTCAAGGGGAGCGCATGGGCATCCTGACCCACCCGAGTTGGCTCGTTTCCCATTCCGACGCCATGGACAACCATGCCATCCTTCGTGGCCGTTGGATCCGCGAACGTATCCTTGGCGGCGGCATCCCCGATGTCCCGATCACTGTCGATGCCATGCTTCCAGACCTTCCCCAAAAGACCCTCCGCGAACGGATGGAGGTCACCAGGGTCAAATACTGCTGGACCTGCCACCAAAAGATGGATCCCCTTGGCCTCCCATTCGAGATGTACAACCACGCCGGACTCTTCCGAACCGAGGAGTTGAAAAAGCCCGTAGATACGACCGGCGACATCATCGATTCCGGTGACCCCGCACTAGACGGACCTGTGAAGGATCCCTTCGAAATGATCCAAAAACTGGTCGACAGCGAAAGGGTCGAGCAAGTCTTCGTCCGCCATGCCTTCCGTTTCTGGATGGGGCGCAACGAGACCCTTAACGACGCCCCCGTCCTCCAGGCAGCCCACAAGGCTTACCGCGACAACGGCGGCAGCATGGACGCCCTCATTACCTCCCTGGTCACCTCGGACGCCTTTCTCTACCGCAAGGTCAGGCAGTGACCCAACAGGAGCGGCAAACTTTGTTAGCTGAAGGTGGATCGTAATCCTTAGTGCAAATACGGTGACCGAAGATCGCCGCTCCGGTGTCACTTCCTAAACATACCGTTTTCCGGATTGCCCCCACTCAATGCGTAGGCCAGCAAGTCCAGGATCTCCTCTTTGTTCAGCATCATTAACAAGGTTGGCGGCATCGGGGATACTTTGGAAGTTTCGATGCTTTTGACCTTTGTGCGGTCGATATTGGTGCGTTGGTTCGGGTCGGAGAGGTCCGTATTCAGGGTCAACCGTGTTCCACTCAAATTGACCACAACTCCCGAGACCGTGCTGCCATCATCCAGGGTGACAACGATGGGGGCAAATTGTTCGTTGATTTCCTTGCTGGGGTTCAGGATTTGGTCAAGGAGGTCGTGGGGACTGTAACGGCCGCCTGCCCCGGTGAGGTCGGGCCCGTTCATCCCTCCTGCATTGCCAAAACGGTGGCAGGCGATACAGGCTGCGGCGGTGAACATCTTGCGGCCGTTTTCAAAGTCGCGGTTTATCATGCCGTTGGTGGCATCCTTGCTG
>JAYPDO010000054.1:0-6611 GCA_038125285.1 Opitutia bacterium | reverse complement strand
CTTCGAGTTTCCACATCTTAGGGGTACGACCGGCAAAGACGGCCCCGAGGTTTTCGATGGCGGATTTCTTTTCCGGCTTTTGGCCAATTAACGCGTCATGGTTTTGTTTTTCTTCAACGCTGAAGGTCGCAAGGCTGTCGTTGCGGATGAATTCGATGAATTTGGCAAAGCTGGCGCCGCCCCTGTAATTCGCAGCCTTGAGGAACCATTGGAGTTGTTGTTGGCGGAGCGCTGGAGTCCATCCGGCTTTGAGGACACGAAGGCTGCGGGCGAATTGCATCTCTTGTTCCTGCCCGTTGGCTTGGGAAATGAGCGCCATCCCCTTGGCTGCGGCATCGGGGGCTTGGAGGAAGCAAAGGAGGTCGAGCAACACCCAGTTTTCCTCAAAGCTTTTGGCGGGCAACAAGGGGCCGAACTTCGCGATGAGGCGTTGGCCATAAACTGGGGAGGGAACGCCGAAGCGGTTGAGTGCGACCTGGGTGACCCGGGCACACCCGAACAACAGTTCCCCGTCCAACTTCGACACATCGATGGCGAGCAAGGCATCCAGGATCTGTTTGGCCACCCGGACTTCTGGTTTGTGGTTCTCCACACTGTGTTTCGGGCATTGCCCGGTTTGGTGGACAAGGGTGAGCAAAGCGGGGATCTGTTTGGCCGGGTCGGCTTCCTTGAGGGCTTTTTCCTTCCATTGGCTAACCGGTTGGTGGGCAATGGCAATGCGGGCGGCCCAACGGATGAAGCGGTCTTCATGGCCAAGGTAAGGCCAAGCGGTCTGGATGGCGGCTTGGTCGGCTTTTCCGTGGAAGGCTTCCAGCTTGTGACGGAGTTTGAGGGCTTCGGAAATTTGCGGGGCCATGTCCACGGGGTTGGTCGGTTCCTTGCCTTTGTAGGTGACCCGGTAGAGCCCGGACTGAACTTTCCGTCCTCCGATCGCGAAGTACATGGCACCGTCGTCGGGGTGGATGATGAGGTCAGTCACGGGAAGGGGCGCGCCGGTGACAAACTCCTCCTTGTGCCCGGTGTAGCTGGCCCCGTCTTCCTTGAGATGGACGGCGTAGATCTTGCCCCAGCTCCAGTCTAGGATGTAGTACGCCTCCTGGTATTTGGCCGGGAACTTTGCCCCGTAGCCGAAACGTGTCCCGGTGGGTGAACCGGGGCCGATGTTCAGGGCGGCGGGCAAGTTGTCGATGTAGAACTCCGGGTACTTCCCCGCCCCATTGCGCCAACCGAATTCGCCGCCGCTGACAACGTGGCACACCCGCGTCGGACGGTACCAGGGGGTGTTGAAATCGTACTCCATGTCGGCGTCATAGGTGAAGAGTTCGCCATCCTTGTTCAGCGCGGCGCCGTAAACATTCCGGAATCCTGAAGCGACGGCGGAAAATTCCTTCCCGTCCGGGCTGACCTTGTAGATGATCCCACCTGGGGCAAGGCGGTCACGGTTGTGCCCACGGCCATCCGGCATCCGCGGGAGTAAATGGTCTTCGCCCCAAGTCTGGGGAACGGGCGAACCCTTGGCAAACTCAGTCGGTTCGGTGTTGTTGCCGCAGACGAGGTACAGGTTTTTCCCATCCTTTGTAGGAAAAACGGCATGGATGCCATGATCCCCCCGGGCAAACATCTCCCGGAGATGCTCCACCTTGTCGAGTTCGTCGTCGCCGTCCGAATCCGAGATCCTGTACAGCCCGCTAGGCATCTTGCGTTCGTAGTCATTCACGCCCACATAAAGTGCACCGAATGCGTAGGTCATCCCGTTGATGGCGCGGATGTTGACCGGGACTTTCTGTACGTCGCCAGGCTTCAATGCCTTGCCCTCCGCAGGCTTGTTGAACCGGTAAAGCCCCCCGTACTGGTCGCTGGCGTACATCCGTCCCTTGTCATCATAACAGAGGGCGACCCAGGAGCCTTGGTCCTTCCCTGGAACGGAATACAGCAGCTCCACTTCAAAGCCCTCCGGCGCCTTGATCCGGTCGACCGGGGTGGCGGTGTTCGCACCGGTTGCCTCATAGGATGTCGGTGCGGAGCTTTTCTTCTTTGTCTTTGCCTGTTGGGCATTTGCGAATGGAACAGAAAGCAGGAGGCCTGCTAGGATGGCATTGTGGAGTGGTTTCATACGTAAATTTTCTGGTTCGACCTGTAGCCAGGTTCCGGATGGATAGGCTCAAATGTTCTCTGCCGCCCATACTTGGATTTGACGAAAATTTTGTACGAGGACAACGGGAGGATCCTAAAGCCCTACCTTTTCGCATCGACCCGTTTTGCCAATCTGGAAGTTTTGACAACCCTTCGCTTGTGGGTGCCCTTGGCAATTTGTTCGAGTTCGTCAAATGCTTCGATCTGGAAGGAGATGAGGTTTTTTTCCACCGAATAGACCCTGGCACGGCACAGGACTTCCTTGCCTAAAGGCGTGGGTGCGATGTGTTGGATTTTGATATCCACACCGACCGAGCTTTCATCTGTTTCCAAAGAAGGGAAGATGGCCATGCGGGCAGTACGTTCCAAGACTGCGACCAAGCTCGGCGTGCTCAAAATTTCCGGCATCCCGCCACTGGCAAAGTCGATGGTATGTTGGGCGGAAACGACGAAACGTTCTTCCCTGGTAGTGCCAATTTTGATGGTGGATTTCATGGGAAAGAAATGGTTTTCAACTAGCCAAAGGAGTAAGGCTATTTCCCCGGAAACCGCAATACTGCCACATCGTTCTTCTGCGGTTGGCCCGGAGAACTGCGGCCTTTTGTGATAACGTTTTCTAGCCGGGCCTGCAACTCCGCAAGTCGCTCAGGTTGGGCGTCGGCCAAGTTCTTCGTTTCTCCGATGTCGGTGGCTACATCGTAAAGCTGGAGGGGTTGGCTTTGGTCACCTCCTTTGCCCCAGCCCCCGGAGCCTCGGGCGGCGATGTATTTCCAATTGTTGAGACGGAAACTGGGTGTGCCGTTGATCGAACAGCTGACCGCCGTTTCCCGGACGGGTTGGCAACCGCCCTTGAGGAGGGATAGGAGGCTGAAACTGTCCTCGCCGGCATTGTCGGGTAACTTTGTGCCTAGGATCTCCGCGAAGGTGGCCAGGAGGTCAGCTTGGTGGACAAGTTGGCCGTTGACGCTACCTGCCCTCACCACACCTGGCCATCGGACTATGAACGGGACGCGGTGACCGCCATCCCAGGCATCGGCTTTGTATCCTCGGAGAGGGCCACTCGGGTAATGCCCCTTTGCCTCCATGTCCGTAACGCCGATGTAGGGGGCGCAACCATTGTCGCTGGTAAAGACGACCAGGGTATTGCCGGCCACGCCGTTGTCGTCCAAAGCCTGCAGGACTTGCCCGATCACCGAGTCCGTCTCCATAACGAAATCCCCATACAGCCCCACGCCGCTCTTCCCCTTCCATTCCTCGTTCACGGCCAAGGGTGTGTGGGGTGAGGTGAACGGAATGTAGACCAAAAAAGGTTCCGGCGTTTTGGCTTCCCTTTTGATGAATCTTGACGCCCGTTCGCCCAAAGCCGGGAGGATCGGTTCCAACTTCCATCCTTTCAAGGCCGGGCCTTGTTGGCTGGCCTGGTTTTTGCGAAAAAGTTCTGAGGCACCAAATTCAGAGGGAATCCCGACTGTCCGCTCCCCGTCGATGAAACAATACGGTGGCCAGTTCGGCACATCTGTCCCAAAGTACTCGTCAAACCCTACCGCGGTCGGCCCGCCTTTGATAGGTTTGGAAAAAACCTCCTTCCAGGCCGCCTTGTGTTCGTCGGTCGCCTTGAGGTCTTTCTTACCACGGTAGCCCGTGCTTTTGAAATACTTCATCTTGTCCTGCGGGATCTTCCAATCCCACCCTAGGTGCCACTTCCCGATGCACGCCGTCTTGTAGCCCTTCTCCTTTGCCAGGCTTCCGATGGTCATCCGCTCCTGGGGGATCAACGGCTCGCCCCAAAGCCCCACAATCCCATTTTGCAACCTAGACCGCCAGTGGTAACGCCCCGTCAGGATCGTATAACGCGATGGGCTGCAAACCCCGGAAGACGAGTGCCCGTCTGTAAACCTCATCCCCTCCCTGGCCAACCTGTCCATATTCGGGGTCGGGATCTTGCCCCGCTCTGTGTTGTTGCAATGCATGTCGCCATACCCCAAGTCATCCGCGTAAAGTACGAGGATGTTGGGGAGTTTTGGGGATGCAGCACCTAGGCTTTGTAAGGCCATCGCACTGAGGTGCAGTACAAGACCTTTCGATTTTAAAAATTTGGTCATCATATTCCCCCTACCCCCTGTGTAGTTCGTGAACGATGGCAACCAGATTTGGAGCGCCAACTTTGGTCGCCGTGTTTGGCAAGGCCTTTGCTTCACCTGACGGCGACCGAAGTTCGCCGCTGCTGTCGCTTTCCTTACGCCAGCAGTTTCTCCACCGGGCCGTGGTCTTCCACTCCGGTGAGGCGGAAGTCGAGGCCGAGGTGGCGGAAGGAGAGGCGGGTGTGGTCGATGCCGAGGAGGCGGAGGATGGTGGCCTGGAGGTCGTGGACGTGGACGGGGTCTTCGGTGACGTGGAAGCCGAGCTCGTCGGTCTGGCCAAGGGTGGTTCCAGGTTTTATTCCGCCTCCCGCGAGCCACATGGAGAAAGCCTGGGGATGGTGGTCGCGGCCTTTGTCGCGCTTTAGGGCGGCACTGGCTTCGACCATGGGGGTGCGGCCGAATTCGCCGCCCCAGACGACAAGTGTGTCTTCGAGCATCCCGCGTTCCTTGAGGTCTAGTATGAGGGCGGCGCAGGCTTGGTCGGTTTGCTTGGACTGGCCTTTGACATTGCCCTCGACATTGGAGTGGGCGTCCCATCCGGAATGGTAAACCTGGATGAAACGGCAACCGCGCTCAGCGAGGCGGCGGGCGAGGAGGGCGTTGTTGGCAAAACTAGCCTTGCCGGGGGTTGCGCCATAAAGGTCGAGGGTCTGCTTGGACTCCTTGGAAAAGTCCATCAACTCCGGGGCGCGGGACTGCATCCGGAAGGCCATTTCGTAGGCTTCGATCCGGGCGTTGATTTCCGGGTCGCCCATGATGCTGGCGCGTTCGGAGTTGAGTTTGTTCAACAGGTCGAGGGTCTGGCGCTGGGCTTGGTTGTCGATGCCCTTGGGGTTGGAAACGTGGAGTATAGGGTCGCCGGATTCCCGGAAGGCGACACCTTGGTGTTCGGAGGGCAGGAAACCGGAACTCCAAAGGGACGCGCCGCCACTGAGGTTGCCGCCACTTTTTAGCACAACGAAGCCTGGCAAGTCGTCCGCCTCGCTGCCTATCCCGTAACTGAGCCAGGAACCCATGCTTGGGCGTCCGGGCACGCCGTTTCCCGTG
Organism: Opitutia bacterium; assembly: GCA_038125285.1. Lineage (GTDB taxonomy): Bacteria > Verrucomicrobiota > Verrucomicrobiia > Opitutales > JABJCN01 > JAYPDO01. The sequence goes on along the minus strand of JAYPDO010000054.1, from coordinate 1,290 downwards.
TTCATGAAAAGTTGGGCCGGGGCGTGGTTAAAGTGGTCGGTGTGGACTGATTTGACGATGGCGATGTCGTCCGCGACCTTGGCGAGGTGAGGCAGTTGGTCGGAGAGTTCGGCGCCGGATTGCCCATGTTTGGCAAATGGGAAACGAGGGCCGAGCACGGCGGCATCCGGCTGGATGAAGGCATAACGCTGGCCCTTGATTACGGAGGGGGGGATGGGTTTGCCTTCGAGTTCCTTGAGCTTGGGTTTGTGGTCAAAGAGTTCGAGTTGGCTCGGGGCTCCGGCTTGGAAGAGGTAGATAATCCGCTTGGCCTTGACGGGGAAACGGAGGAAGTCCGGCTTGCCGGATGCCCCGAGGGCTTCTTTGGCGAGGATTGAAGCGAGGGCGACCCTTCCTAGGCCGACCCCACAGTCTTGGAAGAATTGGCGGCGCGTGCGGTGGAGGAGAGGGTGAAAGTGGGAAGGGTTCATTTGGATAAGGAGAAGGTTGGAAAATGAGAAAATTGGCGCGTTGGCGTCACTGCTTGGTAATGGCTTCGTCGAGGTTCATGATGGCCCTGGCGAGAAGAACGTTTGCGGCCAGGTCTTTGGTGGAGCCTTTTTTCCCGGTGATTTGGGCGGGGTCGAGTTCCCCTTTGTCGAGCCGTCGGGTTTGGGCTTCGAGGTAGGCTTGGAGGGTTTCCTTTTCGGATGCGGAGGGAGGACGGGTGAGGAAACGTCGGAAGAGGGCTATCACCGGCTCTTCAACGGGCAGTTTCCCTGCTTCCCGTGCGAGTTCGAGGTACATCTCGTCGTTGAGCAAGGTGAGGGCTTGGAGCGGGGTGTTGCTACGGTCGCGGCGGGCGGTGCAGTTTTCCCCTGAGATGCCGTCAAAGGTGAGGTAGCCGGCAAAGGGAGCAGTGCGTTTTTGGAAAGTGTAGATTGAGCGGCGGTAGCGGTCTTCCCCTTTGGAGGCGTTCCACTTTGTGCCCCCATAGGCAAGGGCGGTGACACTGGCAGGTTGCGGCGGATAGACACCCGGGCCGTACATCTTTGTGGAAAGGACTCCGGAGGCTTTGAGCATGTGGTCGCGGATGAGTTCGCCAGACAGGCGGGCACGCGGGCCGCGGGCGAGAAAGCGGTTTTGCGGGTCGGCTTTTCGGATGGCTGGTGTCATGGCGGAATCCTGGCGGTAGGTGGCGCTGGTCACGATGAGGCGGTGCAGCTTTTTCATGGACATGCCTTGATTGCGGAATTCCATGGCCAACCAGTCGAGGAGTTTCGGGTGGTCGGGCGCAGGAGCCTGGGTGCC
>JAYPDO010000053.1:8781-24238 GCA_038125285.1 Opitutia bacterium | reverse complement strand
GTACCCAGGAACACCGTCGGCACAATCCCGTTCGTGGGTGCTACGAAGGGGATGGTCCCTATTAGGATTAGGGAAATGACCAGGAGGATTGGCCAGGGGTTCCCTGGTTTCTCGGGATGCCTCCGCCGGATATCGTATTCGAATAATCCCAGTCCGGCACCGGCAGTCAGGGCCGCGAATCCCGCCCATGCCCCGGTGTGCGAAAATCCTGCGAAAAACCCTCCTGGCGGCATTGCCCAAACCCCAAGGAGATTCGTCTGCCCGGTCAGTTTGATTACGACCCCTGCCAAGGCCAGGACACTGCCGTTGAGTAGCAGGATGTGCAGGAGCAAGCGGATGGCACGTCGGTTGAGGGTCCAGACTACCAAAGCTCCCATGGCCAGCATCCCGCAAAGGATCCCCCCGTCCCGGAATGCGGCTTGGTTGTGGTAATTGGTTGGCCTCCAGACTGGGATGTTCCACACATCCTTGACCCGTTCGAGGGTGCTTTTGCCGGACTCGTCCACCATGGTGATGAACTGCGTGTGGGTAAAACCGGCCAGTTGGATAAAAAAGATGGCGCTCCAACACCCCAGGAACCACCATCCCGCCCGCTTCTGGATGGCACCTTGGAGGATTGCATAAGCCATGAGCGGGATGGCCATCATGCAAAGCAGTGGCCACCAAATCGTGATGCCGAGGGCTCCGGAATCCCAAAGCCAGGATCCCGTCACCACAACGGCTACGATGTGCAGGACCACCAATTGCTGGAAACGGTCGTTCAGGGTCATGGCCAATCCTCCTTATCCCCTGTTCCGAAGGTTTCCCCCAGCCCGGAAAGGTGTTCGGCCAGGGTTTTCCCAGTTCCGGGGTGTACGAAACCGGGAGCCAAGTCGCAAAGCGGGAGGAGCACAAAGTCCCTCCCCACTACCCCCGGGTGTGGCAATATTGGGGTTTCGCCATGGTTTTGCACCAGATCCCCGTAGAGCAATAGGTCCAGGTCGATCACCCTCGGCCCGTTCTCCCTGACAACCTTCTTCCCGAGCTGTCCCTCCACCCTCTGCATCAACCCTAGCAACGCCGAAGGTGACCACCCTGTATCCACTTCGATCGCGGCATTTTGGAAATCGGCTTGATCCAGAAAGCCATAGGGCTTGGATTTGTAAATAGAAGACTTCCGAACAACCCTGCATCCGTTTTCCGAAAGAAGGCCTGCCGCCCTGCCGAACGTCTCCAAAGGGTTGCCCAAGTTTGCCCCCAGGCCGATGAAGATCCTAGCGCCTGACATGGAAACGGATGGCATAAAGCTCCAGCTTCCCAGTGTACCTGGGTTTGTCAATCGTCAGTTCCACGGCCTCGGCGCGGAATTTCCATTTAAGGTGGAGAGCAAGTTTGTCTGCCAAGTGCTCCAATGTATTGCCCCTATGCTTGGAGCAAAAGTCTCGCACTTCGTTGATGACATCCACATAATCCGTCCCTGCTTCCAAACTGTCGTCCCAAACCACAGCAGAAAAGTCACCCTCTATTCCCACTGATACGAAAATCCCTTGTTCTGCGACCTTTTCCTCCTTATTAATCCCGATTTGTGTCCGGACTTGGATGCCTTCAAGCTGGAGCCTGCCTGTTTTAGGGCAAATGTGCTCAAGTGCGTAATCCACTGCCAAGGCTTGCACCGTTTCCTTCACATCATGGGCGCGGATAATTTCTGCCCCTTGCCTGGCCGCATAGGCCGCAGCGGCCAGTGATCCTCCCAAGCGGTTGGCCACCACCGATCCGCCGAACCCCTCAAGCCAGGACTTCCTTGAAGCCCCCAGCAACACCCCGTGCCCTGGCCCGCAAAACTTTGACAACTTTCCCATCAGCATGGCGTTTTGTAGCAAGGTCTTCCCAAAACCGATCCCCGGATCCACCCAATACCTTGGGATGTCATACTTGGCCAGGGTTTCATGTTTCTTGATAAAATAATCCTGTACTGCCCGGACAACCCCTCCATCCCCGTAATCCGTCATCCCTTGCATCTTGTCCGGTGGTCCCGGAGTGTGCATAATTACTAAGCCGCAACGGTGCTTTTCCGCGAGTCGGTACAGCTCCTTCGATCCTCCATAAATGTCGTTGATGATGTGCACCCCAGCCCGGATTGCCTCCGCCTGCACCTCCAACTTGTAGGAATCTACTGAGACAAGGAACTTGCCCTTTGGCAAGCCCTCCAACACAGGTAACAAGCGATCTAATTCCTCCGCCGCGCTGATTGGTTCGCTCCCCGGCCTTGTGCTCTCCGCTCCCAAGTCAAGAATGGACGCCCCTTGGTCCAACAGCTCCTTCGCCCTGGCCAATGCGGCGACAGTGGAGTTGTATTTCCCCCCGTCGCTAAAAGAGTCCGGGGTCAGGTTCAGGATCCCCATGACAGCCGGCACGGGCAGGCTGGTTGTCAGCCCGTTCAAACGCAAGTACCTTGGGCTCACGCTTCCGGATCCTCCTTGGCCTCACTGAAAATCCTGGCCAATTCCTGGAATGCCAAATCCCCGTCTGGCTTCCAATCCAAGCTCTCGATCCCCACCAGCCTCGCCACCTCCTTGCCCGAGCCGCAAAGGAGGATCTCTTCGAATTCCGAGATCTGCCCCGAGTGGATACGAGCAGGGCACCACTGCCAGGGCGGCATGGGGATGCGCTCCCGAAGGACTTGCCGGGTGATCCCCGGAAGGCAATCCGACTCCGGCGTAAGCACTTCCTTGCCCCGTACGAACAGCAGGTTGGTCGTCGAGCCTTCCAGCAAGTAACCTTCGTCGTCCACTAAAAGCAGCTCTTCCTTATTTCGATCCAGCACCTTTACTTTTTGGTGCAGAGGGATATCCTGAAGAGACTTGGCTTCGGGCTTGTGTCGCCCTACCGTTTCCAGGATCCCAACCAACCCTCCATTTTTTCCGCTTTGGGGATAGGTCGCCAGGGACAAACCCTGCGGTACTAAGGCCACGCGGAGCATCGTCCCTCCTTCCAAATGCGACACTGCCTCGTACACTTTTTCCTCAACGAACCCACGGGACAACGGCGAAACCAGGCCAAGTAGACGCGCACTCTCCTCTAATCTGTCCAAATGCCTCGGCAGGAACAATGGCCGGGGCGGATCCCCGTCAACCAGCACACTCGTATAGGCCCCGGGTTCACCCCATGGGTCAATTGGGGAGGCTTCCTTTCCTTCGGGAGTCCAAAGTATTGTGTAAGTTTGCTTTGCCATTGAATTCCCTGACTTAGGGCAAATGCCGAAGGCAATCCAGTCACAAATTTGACCAACTCTTCGTGACGAACATTTTCGGGTGGTTTAAGCCCCCTGCCAATTCCAAAAACGAGCGTTAAATGGAGCGGCGAACTGTTTGCTTTTTTAATGCCCCAAAGACGGCTACTACAATTCGCTGCTCCTCATGAGGCGACCATCTCCCCCAATCAATTTACGATTTGGACTCCCTCCTTCGGGATGAAGGTGTTCAATTGGCTCTTGCCCCTGTTATGGCGGGTCTCGCGCTCAAATGTATGGAAACCGAGTGTTTCTTCCCATTGGGTTTTTAATCCGATCTGGAATTTTTCGTTCGAACACTGGTAATTGATTATTTCCCAAGCGGTAAACAATTCCGGACAATCTCCAGACCATGGGGTGTCAGGAAGGAATCCGGATGGAATTGCAAACCTGAGATCCCGCTCTCCATTTCGAAGGACAGGGGCACCTGCCCACTCCCGTCCCAGGCTGTGATATGGATGTGCGGGGGGATTGTTCCTGGATCCACTTGCAAGGAATGGTAGCGGCCAACCAGGATTGGGGGGGGCAAACCGTTGTAGGCTCGGCTTTCCGGGACTGTACGGACTGGCGTCTGCGCGCCATGGAGGACTTGTGGTTGCCTGACGATTTCCGCCCCTTCCGAGTGCAAGATGATTTGGAATCCAAGGCAAATTCCAAGGATTGGGATTCCTCTGGCCTTGGCCGTTTTGTAGAGACTTTGGGTCTCCGGATAATCCTTGGGATGCCCTGGGCCGGGGGAAATGACGAGGGCTATGACGTTGGGTTCGAGGCACGATTCCGTAACCGGTGCCTGCAGTACCTTCACCTTCCCAAAATTGGCCAGAAGGTGGACGAGATTCCCTGTGAAGGAGTCTTTGTGGTCGATGACCAGAACCATGGTAAATTTACCTTTGGGGCGTGTCGGCTTCTGCAAGAAGTTTTGCCATGACTTGAGCTCTGGTGTGTATTTCGATACGGCCGTCCCTGTCAAGGGGGCCAGCTTTCTTTTGGCCTGTCGAAGTACAGTTCGACACCATTATTTCGTTTTGCAGGAAATGGTTTTGGAAGGATTCAAGGCTTTTCTTCCAACCAACCTAGTTCAAAACGGGCAACAGTCAGGCGGTCCCCTGAGAAGCTGGCCTTTTCCCCGCGGCCGTAAAAGCAAAGGATCGTCCCTTCCTGGGTCACGGCGATGTCGCTGTATGCGCTCCAACCCGGGTCAACCACCCTCTTTTGCTGCCAAGTTTTGCCCTCGTCGTGGCTGGTGTGGACGGTGAGGTTGCAGCGGTCGCGGTTACGGCCCGGGGCTTCCTTTCCGTCAGCGCGGCCGAGGTTGTCCGGATGGGAAAAGAGCAGCAGGCTTCGGCCTCCATGGTTGTAGCGCACCATCCCGCCCATGCAAATCGGCTCGACCAGTTCGTCCTGGAACTTGGGCTCGCTCCAACCCGTCGCACCGTCCTTGCTCCGGACAACGATGCGGCGGTGCGCCTTGGATTCGTTTCGCACATTGAGCAGGACGCTGCCGTCGTCGAGTTCTACCGCCACGGTTTCGCTGGGATTGATGAATTCCTCCGTACAAGGCACCGCAATTTCCCCGGCCTGCCAAGTTTTCCCCCCGTCATCACTGTAAACCGTGGCAGCCACGCTGGGGCGGTGGGCATTCCCTCCTGTCCCTGTTGATAGCCAGACCGGGACAACGATCCGGCCATTGCGGAGCTGGATGCTGTGGTTCGGCCCGGTCGCGAGGACTTTCCAATCGTAGTCCTTTTTGAATGCCTGGAAGGTGCAGGTGATTTCCTTGGGTTGGCTCCAGGTCAGGCCGTCGTCCGCACTTCTTTGGTAGAAGCAACGCATGTATTCCAGGCAAAAGAGCATGTGGACGGTGCCATCCTTGTCGGCCACCATCACGGGGTTGTTGTAGGTCACATCCTGCGGGTCGGTGTCCTTCAAGGCCAGGGCGAACGGGTTCTTCATCTTTGGCCCCGGCACCTCTGCAATTTTGCTGGCCGAGTCCCAAGTCCTTCCGTCATTCGTGGAGCGGCGCATGAGGATGTCGATCTGGTCCCAGTCGCTTCCGTCTTCCCGTGCTTCGCACCATGCCAAAACCGTTCCTTTTGCCGTCACGACGATCCCTGGGGTGTGGTACCGTTTGTAACCCAGTTCGCCCGCCTTGAATAGGTCGGTTTTGGAAATTTCGCCCTGCCCACCTTGGAGCAGACCTACCAATGCCAATGCCCCGCACCACAAGAGGCGGAAGAGAAAAGGTTTCGGGAGCCAAACCCCGTAAGAGGAAATGAAGGTACAGGTCTTCATCCGGCAAAATTTCGGCAATTCTCATCCCATCTGCAAGCGCCATCCTTCCACGAGGAACAACTTCCGAACATCATCGTACTTCCTGGCCGCCTCGAATTTTTCCGGTTTGCAGGGTTGATTCCGATCAACCTATTACTATCTTCCGCCCCTTTTTCCAGATGCAACTCCATCAAATCCTTTTGGAACATGGCATAAGTCTCACGCTCGCTTGCGGCGGGCTTGGTCTCTTCTTTGCTGTCCTACTTATCCGCTCGATCCTGGCCTCCTCCGCCGGGTCGAATACAATGGTGGAAATCGCCGGTGCGATCCAGGAGGGCGCCAGGGCTTACTTGCATCGGCAGATCCTCGCAGTGGGAGCGATTTCCTTGGTCATTTTCCTCGCTCTTTTTTGGTTTAAAGGCCCTGCGTCGGCAACGGGCTTCCTCATCGGGGCGGCATGTTCGATGGCGGCCGGCTACGTAGGCATGCGTGTGGCCGTGATTGCGAACGTCCGCACCGCCCAAGCCGCTACCAATGGCAGGTTTCCGGCTATGAAAGTGGCTTTCAACGGCGGGGCTGTGACCGGGCTCCTGGTTATCGCGCTGGCCTTGTTGGCAGTTGGCGGTTACTTCTTGATAGCCAGGAGGATCCTGGGGGAAGGGGACGCGATTATCAGCTTGGTCGGGTTGGCACTGGGCTCCAGTTTGATCAGCGTGTTCGCTCGCCTCGGGGGAGGGATTTATACCAAGGCGGCGGATGTAGGGGCGGACTTGGTCGGCAAGATCGAACATGACCTGGACGAGGACGATCCCCGCAACCCGGCCACGATTGCGGACAATGTAGGGGATAATGTGGGCGATTGTGCGGGGATGGCGGCGGATGTTTTTGAGACTTTTGCGGTGAGCCTGATCGGCGCGGTCCTGATCGGTTCCCTCACCCTCGCGGAGTTTCCCCAAGCCGTGGTTTACCCCTTTGTCATCGGCGGGGTCTCCCTCCTTTCATCCATTGTCGGGATCATGTATGTAAATGTGAACCGGGGGAGCCCCACACTTGTCCTTATGGGGGCGGTCGCCACGAGCGTCGTGCTTTCGGGCATTGCCTACTGGCCGGTCACCCATGCGCTTTTCCCGGAAAAGATCGTGTCAGGGGATTTGGTTTGCAGCGCCAGTTCGCTTTTCTGGTCGGCCACCATCGGGCTATTGATGACCGGTGCCGTGGTATTGATCACCAATTATTACACCTCCACTGCCCACCGCCCTGTGAAGAAGATTGCCCAGGCTTGTGAAACCGGACATGCCACGAACATCATCACCGGGCTGGCCGTCGGGAACCATGCCACAGTGCTTCCCGTGTTGTTAATCGTTGGGGCTATCCTGGCCAGCTTCCACCTTGCCGGGCTTTACGGGGTGGCGGTCGCCGTGATGAGCATGCTTTCGCTATCTGGCATCGTGATTTCCCTGGATGCCTTCGGTCCGATTACGGACAACGCGGGAGGGATCGCCGTCATGAGCGGATTGCCCAAACAAACCCGTGAGATTACGGACGAACTGGATGCGGTCGGCAACACCATGAAAGCAGTGACCAAAGGCTATGCGATTGCATCAGCGGGCTTGGCCGCATTGGTCTTGTTCGGATCCTATGTGTTCGAATTGCGTGCCCATCTCGGAGATGGCCCGGAAGCCCTTTCTTTCTCGTTGGAAGATCCAAGGGTGCTGGCAGGGATGCTGATCGGCGGGATGTTGCCCTTTGCCTTTACCGCCTTCAGCATGGACGCCGTGGGCAATGCCGCCGGGGCGGTCGTCCGCGAAGTTAGGCGCCAACTGACTGTCCACCCTGGTATCCTCGAAGGACGCGATACCCCGGAATATGGGCATTGTGTGGACATTGTGACCAAGGCCGCCCTCCGGGAAATGATCGTCCCTGCCTTGCTTCCGGTCGTTACGGTGCTGGTTGTCGCGATGGCGCCTGGACTTGGTGCGGTCGCGCTTGGAGGTGTGCTTGTCGGCACGATCGTCACTGGGCTTTTCCATGCTTTGGCCATGACCTCCAGCGGCGGTGCCTGGGACAATGCGAAGAAGTTGATAGAGGAAGGGCACCATGGCGGAAAGGGTTCCGACGCGCACGCCGCATCCGTGACAGGGGACACCGTCGGGGATCCTTACAAAGACACCGCAGGCCCGGCCATCAACCCCATGATCAAGGTGGTGAACATCCTCGCGATCCTTGTGATCCCTTTGTTCTTTTGATCGGAGCGGCGAACCGCCGTTCTGGTTGGAGCCTCAGTGAGTTGTTGCCAGCAAGTCTAGGAGTGCCTGGGCTTTAATGCGGTTTTCGTTGTATTCGTAATCCGGTGTGGAGTCGACTACGATACCTCCGCCTGCTTGGATGTGGGCGGATGTTTGGGTTTGGACGAGGGTGCGGATGATGAGGTTGAGGTGGAGGTCGCCGTTGTCGTGGTAGGTGCCGTAAGATCCGGTGTACGGGCCGCGGAAGGTGGGTTCGAGTTCATCGATGAGCTGGATGGTGCGGTGCTTGGGGCAACCGGTGATGGTGCCTCCGGGGAGCATGGACTGGAGGATTTGCCGGGTGGTGGTGCCGTGGCGGAGTTGTCCGGAGATGGTGGAGACAAGGTGGTGGAGGTGGGCGTAGTGCTCAATGTCGCGGAGCTTGTCAATGCGGACGGTTCCAGGGAGGCAGAGGTTGGATAGGTCGTTGCGCTCCAGGTCGACGAGCATGTTGTGTTCGGCGGTTTCCTTGGGGTCGGCGAGGAGGTTTTGGCCGTTGGGGTCGATGGTGGACCTGGGGATAGTTCCGCCGATGGGTTTAGTGAGGATGTGGTCACCGGCTTTATGGATGACGGTTTCTGGGGAGCAGCTGACCAGGGAGAAGCCGTCCCAAACCAGGGCAAAGGCTTCCGGTGCGGGGTTGGCGGTGGCAAGTTTGGCAACTGCGGCAAGGGGGGGGAGTGTAGACGGGGTGTCGTACCGCATCGAGATTTTGATTTGGTAGGTGTTGCCGTCGAGGATGTGTTCGCGGGCTTGGCAGAAAGTCTTTTTGTAGTCCTCCAGGGTGAAGTTGCAGGTTGCGGGCGAGGGTACGGGGAAGGTTTGGGGCGGGTGTTCTGTTTGGGCGAGTTTTTGTAGTTCTTCCGTCCGGCCGGGAATGTGTGAGTAGATGTCTAGCGCATGTTCCGTGATGCGGACTCGGGTGGCAGGCCTGGCGAGGAGGGCGGCGGGCACGTCGAGGTCGCGGGGAGCCTGGCATTGGACTCCGAAGTTTGTGGCGAGGGCCTCGTAACCAATGAAGCCTGTGCGGAAGGGGAAGGCTGGGCTGGTTGGTAGTTCCGGTTTGAGGAGGCTTTCAAACGCTTTGGTGGTAACGGGGTAGGGGAGGTGTTGGACGGAGGTGAAGTCGAGGTATGCTTCGTAATTGTGGGGTGCGGGTGGCCAGGTTTTGTGGAGCATGACCTGGTGGGTAACCCGTGCCAGGAAGTCGAAGGGATCCGTCATGCGAGGAGGAGTTTTTCCGCGTTTTGGTAGAGGAGAGCTTCGGTTTCGGAAGGGGTTAGGCCGGATTTTTGGATCTCATCGAGGTAGGGCTTGAAGCTGGCTTCTTTTTGTATCCGTGGATAGAGGCGCAGGGGGTAGTCGGAGCCGTAAAGGATCCTGTCGTGGCCGATTGTATCGAGGACGCGGCGGAAGATGCTTTTGTCGTAGAGCAGGGGGGATGCGGCGGTGTCGTAACGGACGTTGGCGAGCTGATGGCGTACATAGGGGTTTTGCTCAAAAAAGGGGAGGAGACCGCCCCAGTGGGCGAGGATGAGTCTGGCTTCGGGGTATTGCGCGGCGAGCCAGACGTAATCTTCGAGCGGGGTTTCTGTTTTGGTTGGGTAGTCGCGGCTTACTGGTTCCGTGACGTGTAGGTTGATTGGAAGGTTTTCTTCGATTGCGGCTTCTATCACCCGTTGCCAACAGGCGTCGCGGAGGGTATGGCCTTGGACTTGTGGGTGGATTTCGCCGATGCCGCAGAAACCGTTTTCGCGGGCGGTGCGGATGGTGTAGAGGGCACTTTCTATGGAATTGGCGTTGATGGAGGCGAAGGCGAGGAAGCGGTCCGGATGTTTTAGGACGGCTTGGGCGTACCATTTGCTTTGTTCGGCGCAGGTTTCCGGGTTTTGCCAGTACCAACCGAGGAGCGCGGCTTTCTCGATGCCTGCGGCGTCCATGTCCCGGAGGAAGGTGCCGATGTCTGCCCATCCTTGGATGGAGTAGGAGTCTGTTGGGGCAACACAATCCGCCCAATGGTGTTCGCCCCTAGCCAGTGCCCACTGACGGGGATTTTGGAAGACCTCCCAGGGGTAGTAGTGGGTATGGGCGTCGAGGATGGACACGTTGTGGTTACGGGCTTCGAGTTAGGGAGTAACGAGTTGGTGAGATACTGACCCCTGGCCTCTGATTTCTGACCTCTGGCCTACTGTCCTTGCTGGTCGGGGTTGGAGAAACCGGATAGGTTTTGTGGGTATTCGCCGTGTTCGGCGCGGATCCGGATGCCGATGCCGCCGCGGACTGAGAACTGGGCTTCGACTTCGCACCAGCGTGGGTCGAGGGCTTCGACGAGGTCGTCGAGTATGAGGTTGGAGACGTGCTCGTGGAAGATGCCTTCGTTGCGGAAGGACCAGAGGTAGAGTTTGAGAGACTTGGATTCCACGATATGGCGGTCCGGAATGTAGCGTATGGTGATGTCCGCGAAGTCGGGCTGCCCGGTCATGGGGCAGACGCAGGTGAACTCGTTGGTGGTGAGTTCCACTAAGTAGTTGCGCTCTGGATTCCGGTTGGGAAAGGTTTCGAGTTGGCGTGAGGGTTGAGTGCCGCCTTTGCCAAGTTGGCTCAGACCCGCGTGTTCGTTTTGTTCGTCAGGATTGTGGTTGGAGACCATGGTTTTTGATATGAATTTTCGTGAGGGTAGGGGTTGGCATGAAAATTGGAAGGTCGGAAAATTGGAAAAGTGGGTGGCGGGCATGTGCCTCCTAATCCCTTGTCTTAATGGCCATCGAATAGGTTTGATGCCCTAGCCTAACTGCTTATGGAGGATTCCCTTTTTCCCGCATCTCCCGCTACTTATGTCCAACGTCGGCTTCATCTCCACTCGCTTCGCTGGCCAGGACGGGGTGTCGCTGGAGAGCGCGAAGTGGGCGGAGGTTTTGTGGGAGGATTTTGGTCATGTTAGCTTTTGGTATAGTGGTCGCAATGACCGGCACCCGGATGTGAGCTTCTGTGTGCCGGAGGCTCATTTTGCCCATTCGGAGAACGAGTGGCTGAACAAGCGTATCTGGGGGCGTTCTTCCCGGGAGCCTATTGTCAGCGAGCGGTTGTTGCAGGTGGCGAGGTATTTGAAGGGGACGCTTCACCGGTTTGCCGAGGAGTACCAGATCGAATTGGTCATCCCCCAAAATGTGTTGTCGATCCCCATGCATGTGCCATTGGGGATCGCGGTTACGGAATTCCTGATGGAGACGGGGTTGCCCGCTATTTCGCACCATCACGACTTTTTTTGGGAGAGGGTCAGGTTCAGCGTGAGCGGGATACAGGATTACCTGGACATGGCTTTCCCGCCCAGGCTTACGAACGTCAGGAATGTGGTGATCAATAAGGCGGCGCAGGAGCAGTTGGCCTTGAGGAAGGGGATTTCCTCCTCCTTAGTGCCGAATGTTTTCCGCTTCGAGCATGCCCCACCGGAAGGGGACGGGTATTCGGCGGATTTGCGCGAGGAACTGGGGATAGGCTCGGAGGATTACTTGGTCTTACAACCGACCCGTGTCGTCCCTCGGAAGGGGATTGAGAATTCGATCAAGCTCCTGAGCCTGCTTGGCGAGCCCCGTTGCAAACTGGTCGTTTCCCATGAGTCTGGGGACGAAGGGCCGGAGTACCGGGAGTTGATCGCTGATCTGGCTGCTGACGAGGGGGTTGACCTCCTTTTCGTTTCGGGTCGGATCGGGGAAGTCCGGCAGGTAGACCATCAGGGGAGAAAGATTTACACGTTGTGGGACCTGTATGCCAATGCGGACCTTGTGACCTACCCCAGCCTTTACGAAGGTTTCGGCAACGCATTGCTGGAGGCGATCTATTTCCGGCTTCCGGTCATTGTGAACCGGTATTCCATCTTTGTGCAGGACATCGAGCCGAAAGGGTTCCAATTCCTGTCCATGGACGGGTTCGTGACCCATAAGGTGGTATCCGAGGTCAAGCGGGTCTTGGAAGACGCGGATTTCCGGGAGGCCATGGTTTCCCACAACTACGAAGTGGCCGCCAGGTTTTATGGATATACCATGCTCAGCAACCAATTGAGAGTGCTGCTTGGGGGGTTGATGGGGGAAGCTTGAATGGAGGGCAAGGGCAAATCCAATGTGTTGTGGGGACCGGTGAAGCTGGTCTGCAAGAAGCGGATGCTGTCCATCCACAACCGGATGGAGAAACTTTATGGGAAGGAGAACGCCGGGCTTTTGCTGGAGCGGTTGTACTTCATGCTAGGACGATACGGGGTGGACGGTGGCGAAGCGGGCGGGGGAGGTTCCCGCTGGGACGGTAAGGATGTTGTGCTGGTGACCTATCCCGACCAAGTTAAGAAGAAAGGGGAGCCGCCGCTCAAGACTTTGGGGCGGTTTTGCCAAGAGCATCTTTCCGGGTTGGTCAGCACCGTCCATATCCTGCCGTTTTTTCCATGGTCTTCGGATGACGGTTTTTCAGTGATGGATTACCGGGAAGTGGACAGGGATTACGGGTCTTGGGACGATATCCGGCAAATCGGGGATAACTTCGGGCTGATGTTCGACTTGGTGTTAAACCATTGTTCTGCCCAGGGCCGTTGGTTCCGGGACTATCTGGTGGGGATCGAGCCAGCGCGGCACTACTTCATCGAGATGAGCCCAGGGATGGATCTTTCCGCCGTGGTGCGCCCCCGTTCGACCCCGCTTCTTACTCAGGCCTGGACCAGGGAGGGGCGGTCTTTCATCTGGACGACCTTCGGGGCGGATCAAGTTGATCTGGACTGGAAGAACCCGGACGTCCTGTTCGAGTTCCTGGACATCCTGCTTTTCTACATCTCCCAGGGATGCAAGGTGGTTAGGCTAGACGCGGTGGCCTTCCTCTGGAAGAAGCCGGGCTCGAATTGCCTCCACCTGGAGGAAACCCATGAGGTCGTGAAGCTCCTTCGGGATTTCATCGAGATCGTGGCGCCGGGGGTGGCCTTACTTACGGAGACCAATGTCCCGCATGAGGAAAACATTAGTTATTTCGGAGATGGTAGGGATGAGGCGCACATGGTTTACCAATTTGCGCTCCCCCCGCTCTTGCTCCACGGTCTTCTTAATGGGACTTCCGAGCACCTCCGCCAATGGGCGGGCAGCCTCCCTGAATTGTCCCCGGGTTGCACCTTCCTCAACTTTACTGCCAGCCATGACGGCATCGGCCTGCGCCCCTTGCAGGATATCTTGGGAGAAGAAGAAATTACAGTCCTGGTAGAATCGATCGAAGAACGGGGCGGGCAGGTCTCATACCGCGCCATGGAAGCCGGTTCTGAAAGCCCGTATGAACTGAACATCACCTACCTTTCCGCCCTGGATGAACCGGACAACCCTGGGATGGGGGAGCTGCGGTTCCTCTGTTCCCAAGCCCTTGCCTTGTCCCTCCAGGGGGTTCCGGCGATCTATTTCCAGAGCTTGGTTGGGGCTGAAAATGACATCCATGGCTTGAACGCCACTGGGCGCCACCGTAGCATCAACCGCCAAAAATGGAGCGAATCCAGGCTCAAGAAGAGGCTCGGCAGCCCCCGTAATCGCCAATCCGCCATCTTCCAGAAAATACGCCATTTCCTGGAGATTCGTGCCGCCGAACCTGCCTTCCATCCCTCTGCCGGCCAACAAGTCCTGGATTTTGGGAACCGGGTTTTTGCCGTCCTCCGACAATCCTCAAACCCCAATTCCTCCGTCCTCTGCCTGTATAACTTCACGTCTTCCAAGCAAGCCCTTCCCCCAATGGAAAACAACGCCGCCACGGATCTCCTGACCGGGGACGTTTGCCCTGGGGGTGGGCCGACCATGCTCCTGCCCTACCAAGCCCTTTGGCTTCGTTATACCATATGATCGCAGCGTTGGAAAGCCGGGTCAAAGTGGCCCTCGAATCTTTGGAGTCCTTTGCGGTCGATGTCATTTACGACCGGCGGGACGATTTCCCCGCACAGGTCTTCGGGGCGTTCCTCAAGGCATTGTCCTTCCTCTTTGGCAGCATCGTCATTGTACGCCAAAAGTTGTACGAATGGAAAATCCTAAAAAACCAACCCCTTGGCTGCCTCGTTGTGGTGGTCGGGAACCTGACTGTCGGCGGCACGGGGAAGACGCCGATCGTGGAATCCTTTGCCCGCAAACTTCAGGAGCGCGGGCGCAATGTGGCCATCCTCAGCCGAGGATATAAGTCGAAGAAGGAAGCGGCCTGGAAAAGTTTCTGGCGCTGGATCACCCACCAAGAGGAACCGCCGCCCAGGATCGTCAGCAACGGCAAGGCCGTCCTTCTTGACTCAGAGCAAGCTGGGGACGAGGCATTCATGCTAGCGCGCAATCTCCCGGGTGTTTGTGTCTTGACCGATGCCAACCGTGTGAAAGCAGGCTTTTATGCGGTCAAGAACATGGGGGTGGACACACTTGTCCTGGACGACGGTTATCAATACTTCCCGCTTAAGGGTCGCCTGAACCTCCTCCTTATCGATAAGGGCAACCCCTTTGGCAACGAGAGCCTCCTGCCACGTGGGATCCTGCGTGAACCCATCGCCCACATGAAACGGGCCTCCTACATATTCCTTACCAAGTCCAACGGGGAACCGGACACGGAGCTAGTCGAAACTATTCGGAAGCACCACCCCAGGGTGGAAATCATCGAGTGTGCCCACCAACCCCGCTACCTCCAGGACATCCTAACCGGCGAGCGGCAACCGCTTACTATCCTCAAGGGGACGACGGTCAGTTGTTTCAGCGGGATCGCCACCCCGGAAAATTTCGAAAGTTCCCTTATCGGTTTCGGTGCCCGCCTAAAGACCCGCCATCGTTTCCTGGACCACCACCGCTTTACGGAGGAGGAACTCGGCGAAATTCTGGACGAAGCCCGGCGCAACCAAGTCCAAATGATCGTCACGACGGAGAAGGATGCTGTCCGCCTGCCTGAGGCTTTCGAGTCCCCGGTGCCTTTCTTCTACCTGCGCTTGGAAATAGAGATCCTCAGCGGTGCCCATGACTTCGAGGAAGCCGTAGCCCGCATTTGTTTCCCCCACGAGGAGATCCGAGCCCGTCGCAAAAAGAGAAACGAAGAGGAGGACGACGAGTGATCCTCACAATGTGAGAATATCCCCAGGCAACGGGTTGTGGATATTGGCCTCGGGGACGATCGGGTGCAGGTTTTTGCGGAACCAATCCCGCGCTTCCTCGTCCCCGTGGGTTAGCAAAATATTCTTCGGGGCTTGCTGCTTCGCGAAGAGAACCAATTCTCCCCGGTCCGCGTGGCCGGTAAGGTGGTGGTCCTGGATGTCCGCCCGAATTTCCGCGTCGTAGTTGTGGGCGGAGAAGTAGAAGCGGTTCCCTTGCTTAAGATCCTTTAATTGGCCCCCCGGGGTATCGGGGTCGCAATAGCCGACGAAACAGATCCCGCTGTTGGGGTCGCTGATAATGGAGGCGGCGAGGTTGTAGGATGGAGTGTTCTCGATCAACATGCCGCTGCTGAGCAGGTACAGACCCCTTTCCGAAGGGGGCGTGCCTGGCTTGATGTCGCGGGAGGGGCGGCGGATGTTGAGGTCGTTCACGATGCTGCGGTCGAAGCGGAGGTATCCAAATTGGCGCGAGAGCAGGTCGAAATAGTTGACAATTTCCATCCCCAGGCC
>JAYPDO010000053.1:3163-8771 GCA_038125285.1 Opitutia bacterium | reverse complement strand
GCAAAATATCTGGCAGGGGGGGATCTTTCCTTCGCTAAGGCCGATTTGGATGGTGGCTAGCAACTCCTGCATCCGACCCAGGGCGAAGACCGGCACAAGGCAGGAACCGCCTTTGTCCAGGATGCGTTTGATGTTCCCCAGCAGATGCTTGATAATGTTCTCCCGGGTGCCTAGTTCAATCCGTTCGGTGTCCCCCCGGGTGGTCTCGGTTATCAAGAGGTCGGGTTGGAGCTTCGGGGTGTATGCGCCGTCCAGGATATACTGGTGCTCGAACTGGATGTCCCCCGTCACGAGGATGGTCCGGCCTCCGTGGGTCATACGGATGGATGCCGCGCCCGGGATGTGGCCCGATGGATAGAACTCCACTTCCAGACCATCTTCCCCTACACCGATGTGATGGGGGCGCAGGAAATCGACCCCGATGATCCGCTCCTCGATCTGCTTGATGTCGTAATTCGTGTAGAGGGGGTATTCGGAAATCCCAAGCTCCGCACGCTGGGTCTTCATGACCTGGACGGAGTTGCGGAGCATCCTCGGGGCGATCATAGCCGTCCCGCTGCTCATAAGGATCTTGGCGTCTGGATGGCGTTGCGCCAGGGAGGGGAGGGCGCCAAGGTGATCCAAGTGGGCATGGGTCACCAGGATGACGTTCAGCGTGTCGTCCGGGATCTTTTTAAAATTCGGCAAGGCTTCGTATCCGGTGAACTTCGGGTGCAAGCCCACGTCAACGACCGCTTTCCACTGACCGATTTCAATGTAGTGGGAGTTGGCGCCGATCCCGCCTTGGCGGTTGAGGTCGATAATATTGATTTTGGCCATGTTCGGGCGGGTCAGCCCCCGGCGACGACTTTGACAATTTCCAGGTTGTCTCCGTCTTGCAGGGCTTGCTTTTTCATTTCAGCCGGGGTGAGGGCTTGGTGGTTATGTTCGACGACCACACGGTAGGGCGCGAGTTGGAGCCTGCTCAAGAAATCCGGGATGGTCGATCCTGGCTGGACTTGGTAACTCTTTCCATTAGCAATAATGGATATGGTCGCGGTGTCAGGCATTAGGGAAAATTCAAGTTGGGTAGCCGGGGTTTGTTCAATGGCAAGTCCCGGTTGCGGGCATGTTGGGTGGAAATGCGGTTACCAGGGAGGTGTCAAAATCTTTCCAAACCGGCTCCAGGCCGAGTTGGCGCAGCAGCCGTGCCATTTCGCTTGGGGAGCGCTCGTCCGCAATCTTGAATTGTTCCCCGGGTTGATCCCTGCCTTGTTTCCACGACTCCCTGTCATAGGAGCTGTACCCGCCGGGTTCCGTGCAAGAGCCCGCGCTGATATTGGTGATGCCCAGGGGGATTAGCCCGTCCCGGAAACTTGCGGGCTCTCGGGTGGACAATACGAAGGCTGCATGGGGCAGCAACATCCTTAAAGCGCACACCAACTGCACCAACTGCCGGTCGGGCAGAATGTTCTCCTTCGCCGGTTCGAATTCCCCGGAAGCAGGGCGCATCCTCGGGAAGCTGATCGAAAGCTGCGAATTGCAGCAAAACCTACCCAAGTGCAAGGCATGGGCTGCCAGGCAAATCGCCTCGTATTGCCAGTTGTAAAGCCCGAACAACGCCCCGATCCCCAACCTCCGGAAACCCGCCGCATAGGCACGCTCCGCCGAATCCAGTCTCCAGTGGAAATGCTTCTTCGGGCCGTGGGGGTGCAGGTCCTTGTACGTCGGTTGGTGGTAAGTCTCTTGGTACACAACGATCCCTTCGCATCCTGCACGGGCAAGGGGCAGATAGTCCTGCGTCTCCATCGGGGCGATTTCCAGGAGCAGGCTTGGCACATGGGCGATGCATTCCCCCAGGCATTCCTTGAGGTAACTTTTAGAAACATGCCTCGGGTGTTCCCCTGCCACCAACAACAGCGAACGGAACCCTTGCCCGGCCAGGATCCCCGCCTCCAAACCAACCTTTGCGGGCGGCACTGTTGTCCTCGGGATTTCGTTGTTCCTGGAAAACCCGCAATATTTGCAAATGTTCACGCATTCGTTGGACAAATACAGGGGTGCGAACAACCGCACCACCTTCCCGAAATGCCTCCGCGTGATTTGCTGCGAAAGCCCGGCCATATTCTCCAAATCCGCCCCTGCCGCCGGGGAGAGCAATGCCGCGAATTCTTCCAGCGAACCCGCCTTTCCCTTCCGTAAGATCCCCCCGACATCCGAGGCTCCTGCCGTACGCGAGACCTCCAGCAACCGTCCAACTGGCAGTACGTCAAATGACTCCGAAAACATTCCCATCTCAGTCCAAAAACGCCGTCAGTGGGCTGGTCGCCGAAGCTTTCGTGTCTGCCGTCGCCAAGCCGATTTTCCGGGCATTCCAACCGGCTTCCACCGCCACTGCGAAAGCCCGCGCCATCCGCTCCGGTTCGGGGGCGATCGCGATCGCCGTGTTCACCAACACCGCGTCCGCCCCAAGTTCCATCGCCGCCGCCGCCTGCGAAGGTGTTCCTAAACCCGCATCGACCACGACCGGCACCCGCGCTTGTTCCAAAATGATCTCGATCTGCGCCCGAGTCTCCAATCCCCGGTTACTCCCGATCGGCGCACCCAGCGGCATCACCGTTGCACAGCCCACATCTTGCAAACGCAGTGCCAAGACCGGGTCCGCATTGATGTAGGGTAACACCGTAAAACCTTCCTTCACCAGGATCTCCGCCGCTTTCAACGTCTCTATCGGATCCGGCAGCAAATAATTCGGGTCAGGATGGATCTCCAGTTTCAGCCACATTGGCAAACCCGCCGCAGCTCCTAACCTTGCGATCCGCACAGCCTCCTCCGCATTCATCGCTCCCGCCGTGTTCGGAACAATCAAATACTTATCCCCCTCCAAATAGTCCAGGATGTCCGCAAAGGGATCCTCCATGCCGCTCAAGTCCGCCCGCTTCAACGCCACCGTCACCAACGATGTCCCCGAAGCCGCCAACGTACTCTTCATCCGCTCCGGCGAAGGGAATTTTCCCGTCCCCACAAACAACCGCGACGCAAACTCCCTGCCCGCGATCACCAAAGGTGCTGTCTGTAACAAATCCGTCATAAATCCTCAAAGGCTCAGTACCCAAACCCAATTCCCCCCCAAAGCAAGCCGGAACCTTTTGCAGAGGTCAGTAATTCAGCAGTCAGAGGTCAGCTTGGCATTTGATTTCATAAGGATTACCCCACTTCAAAAATCAAAAATCCCCATTCATCAATCTTCTGTTCACACCTTCCCGTTTTCCCATTGACGGGTTTCCCCACCAACCCCAAAACCTTCCCCTCCCATGGACAAATACGCACTTATTTCTGTTAGTGACAAAACTGGCGTCGTCGACTTCGCCCGCGCCCTTGTAGAACAACACGGATACACCATCCTCTCTACCGGGGGCACCGCCCGCGCCATCTCGGAAGCAGGCCTGCCTGTCACAGAAGTCAGTGACCACACCGGTTTCCCAGAAATGATGGAAGGCCGCATTAAGACCCTCCACCCCAAAATCCACGGAGGCCTCCTCTGCCGCCGCGACAAAGAAGACCACCTCCAGCAAGCCAAGGACAACAACATTCCCCTCATCGACATCGTCGCCGTCAACCTTTACCCCTTTGAAGAAACCGTTGCCAAACCCGGCACCACCCTCGAAGAAGCCATCGAAAACATCGACATCGGCGGCCCCTCCATGCTCCGCAGTGCCGCCAAAAACCATGCCGCCGTCTCCGTCCTCTGTGACCCTGCCGACTACCCGCGCCTCCTCGATTCCATTGGGGACGACGCCAAGCTCACCGCCCTTCGCAAGGAACTCGCCCTAAAAGTCTACCAACGCACCTCCGCCTACGACTACGCCATCTCCAGCTACCTCCTCCAGCACTCCTCCGACGAGCCCGACCTCGACGCCATCTCCGGCCTCCCCACCAGCATTTTCCTGAACTCTCCCCGCGCCCAATCCCTGCGCTACGGAGAGAACCCCCACCAAAAAGCCGCCCTCTACGGCAACTTCCTCGACAATTTTGAGCAGCTCCAAGGCAAGGAACTCAGCTACAACAACATCATCGACATCTCCGCCGCCGTTTACCTCATTGGCGAGTTCAAAAAGCCTACCCTCGCCATCCTCAAACACACCAATCCCTGCGGCGTCGCCAGTGCCGACAACCTCGTAGACGCCTGGAACCGTGCCTTCGAGACCGACAAACAAGCCCCCTTCGGCGGCATCATCGTGGCCAACCAGACCATCGAGGCCGACCTTGCCAACGAAATCAGCTCCATCTTCTGCGAAGTCATCATCGCCCCCAATTTCTCCGACGAAGCCCTCGGCATCTTCGGCAAAAAGAAAAACCTCCGCCTCATGGTCGCCAAAGGCAGCCCCGGCGCCGAAAGCCTCCAGGAAATCCGTACCGTCCCTTCCGGCTACCTCCTCCAAGACCGCGACGGCACCCGCATCAACCCCGCCAACTTCAAAGTCGTCACCGAACGCGAGCCCACCGCCGCCGAATGGGACAGCCTCCTCTTCGGCTGGAAAGTCGTCCGCCACGTTAAGTCCAACGCCATCGTTTACGCCGGCAACGAACGCACCCTCGGCGTTGGCGCAGGCCAAATGTCCCGTGTCGACAGCTCCCGCATCGCCGTCTGGAAGGCCGGGGAAGCCGGACTCTCCCTCGAAAACTCCATCATCGCCTCCGACGCATTCTTCCCCTTCCCCGACGGCCTCCTCGCCGCCGCCGATGCCGGGGCAGTCGCCGCCATCCAACCCGGCGGCTCCGTCCGGGACGACGAAGTAATCGCCGCCGCCAACGAACGCGGCATGGCCATGGTCTTCACCGGCATGCGCCACTTTAGGCACTAGTTGACAGAGGACAGAAATCCGAGATCAGAGGTCAGGTCTCGCCGGATGCCCGCCAGCACTTCAACAATCAAAAATCACCACTCATCAATCTTCGGTTCATCATGAAGCCCCTCACCCTATCCCTCCTTCTCGCCTCCCTCCTTCTCTCCTTCACCGGTTGCACCACCGTCCCGGCCACCGGCAACAAAGCCATCATCCTCCTCCCCGAGGACAGCCTCATCGCCCAGTCCAACTCCATGTTTTCCGAAATGCGGAAAACCGAGAAAGTCTCCACGAACCGCCATTTTAACGACATGGCCCAACGCGTCGGCAAACGCATCGCCGAAGCCGTCAAGGAAGACATGCCTGCCACCGACTGGGAGTTCATCGTCTTCGAAGGCCAAGGCCAGGCCAATGCCTTCGCCCTCCCCGGCGGCAAAGTCGGCATCTACACCGGTATTTTCGCCATGTGTGACCAAGACGCCGACCTAGCCACCGTCGTCAGCCACGAAATCGCCCACGTCGCCGCCCGCCACGGCAACCAACGCGCCTCCATGCAAATCCTCCAAGTCGCCGGTGGCGTTGTCCTCGACACCGTCATGCAAAAACAAGAAGACAAAACCCGCAGCACCGTCATGGCCGCCTACGGCGTCGGCACTACCGTTGGTGGGATGCTACCGTTCTCCCGCAACCACGAACTTGAAGCCGACCGCCTCGGCCTTCACTACATGGCCCGCGCAGGCTATGACCCCGAACGCGCCATCGTCTTCTGGCAACGCATGATG
>JAYPDO010000053.1:0-3063 GCA_038125285.1 Opitutia bacterium | reverse complement strand
GTCTCCGCTGACCCCGAATACTCGGACGAACTCCACAAAGCCCGGCAGTTCGCCGAAAGGCAGCTCCTTGACCTTGGCTTCCAAGTCGAAACCATAGACACCCCCAAGCATCCCATCCTCTTCGGCGAACGCGGAGGCGACCCCTCCTGGCCCTGCATCCTCATTTACGGCCACTACGATGTCCAGCCCGCTGACCCGTTCGACCTCTGGACCACCCCCGCTTTCCACGCCACGGAGCGCAACGGACGCCTCTATGGCCGCGGTGCCGCCGATAACAAAGGACCCCAAATCGTACACATGACCGCCCTAGGCCGCGTCCTGCAAAAGAACCCCAACCTACCCATCCGTTTCAAATACCTTATCGAAGGCGAAGAAGAAATAGGCAGCCCAAGTTTCCACGGCTTCCTCGAAAAGTACAAAGACCGCCTCGACGCCGATTTCGTCCTCGTCTCCGACACCGGTAGCCCCAGCCCCGAGCAAATCGTCATCACCACCGGGCTCCGTGGCCTCGTCGCCTTTGAAGCCCGTTTCAAAGGCCCCAAGATGGACCTCCACTCCGGTGTCCACGGCGGCGTGGTCATGAACCCCCTCCAAGCCCTCGTCGAAGTCTGCGCATCCCTCCACACCCCCGACGGCCGGGTCAACGTGCCCGGTTTCTACGACCCCGTCCTCCCTGTTTACCAATGGGAACAGGAGGAACTCCAAAAGCTTCCCACCACGGAGGAAGAATACAAAGAATTCCTCGGCATCCAAAAATTCCATGCCGCCGAAGGCTACTCCCCGATGGAAGCCCTCCGCTTCGGCCCCACCCTGGAATTCAACGGCATCGGTGGCGGCTACCAAGGGAAAGGCTCCAAAACTGTCATCCCTAGCGAAGCCTTCGTCAAAATTACCTGCCGCCTCGTCCCCAACCAAGACGCCAAGGCCATCGCCAAACTCGTACAGGACACCATCCGCGAACGCTGCCCCGACACCGTCACCCTCGAACTCTCCGAACCCCACTCCGGCGAACCCTACCTCATCGTCCCCCCTGGCCGCGAAAACACCCCCGCCGACCAATCCCCCGTCCTCCAAAAAGCCTTCGCCTCCGCAGAAAAAGCCATCCAAGCCAACTTCGGCAACAAGCCCATTTATCTCCGCGAAGGCGGCTCCATCCCCATCATCTCCGACCTCAAGACCACCTGCGGCCTCGACTCCCTTTGCATCGGCCTCTTTACCCCCGAAGACCACCTCCATTCCCCCAACGAAAGTTTCCACCTCGGTATCATGCAAAACGCCATCACCGCCTTTGAAGAGTTCTTCGAAGACCTGGCCGCTTCGTAAGGTTTTTTTAACGAAAGATGGATACAGATGAAGGAGCGGCGAACTTTGGTCGCCGTCTATCCCCAGCCTATCGGTCCCATTCCTCTCTTTTCAGAAAATTGTCTTTCCTCAAAAAGAACCACGAATGCACACGAATTTACTCGAATCCTTGCTAGGGTAGCCTTCCTGGCCATCCTGTGATGCATCGGATTCTCCATAATGAAGCTTCGATGAACGTCTTCTTCGAGTTCCACAAAGTCGTCCAGCAGCTTCAAAATGATGGGGTCGAATACGCATTGGTCGGTGGCGTCGCCATGGCTTTCCATGGCCCGATGCGCTTCACCAGGGACATCGACTTCCTGGCCGAAGCCTCTGAATTCGACAAATTACTAGAAATGCCTGGAACGCGAAGGCTACATCCCTTCGACGGGCCACTTCACTAATGACCCTGCACCGGTTCAAGAAGTTAGCCGGGGAGGACCAAATGGTCATTGATATCCTTGTTTCTTGGTCCGATCGCGACACCGATGTCATCGAAAATGCCCTGGAAGCCGAATCCCCCGGAACCGGAAAAGTGAAAGTTGCCACAAAGGAGGATTGGGTTTGGATGAAGCAACAAAGGAATTCCGCCCAAGACCAAGTCGACATCCAGTCTCTCCAAAATGAAGGCACCTGACCAAGTATTCCGGGAACTCGGCCAGTTGTATGAGTTCCAAAAGGCTATCAAAAGCTTTCGTTTCCTCTCAAATGGAAAGCCCCTCGCTGATGAAGTTGGGCAACCTTACCATGGCCAAAAGGTTTTGACATATGACATAGGACAGAAACCCTCTGATTTCAATCAAAAGCATGATAAATTGGACTGACCCCAACGCAGCCTTGTCGTGAACGGCTATTTCGGCCATGGCCAGGTTGGCATAAGCCCAGTTCAATCGCTCGCGAACTGTTTTTGTCTCCTTGCCCATACCAGGTCAGTTCCCCTGGATTGGTTTCCATTCCTGGGTGGTGTAGTTGTATAGGAAGTTGGACGCAACCCCGTCACTGCCAACCACTGGCATCATGTAGTACCAAGTATCCGTTGCGTCCTCGTATATCCACGGGTAGGTTTCGAGCCACGACCAGCCCTGGAGGGTGAAGGTGCTTTGCGTCCCTGTGCCTCCCTGTCCGGATGGATTGTTCTCAGGAAGTGGGGAAGTGAAAGTACGCTGGGCATTACCCCCGAACATTGGCCAAGGTGCGCTTCCGACACCGGCAGAACCTTTGATTGCAGTGACCTTCCCATCCTGGCCACCAACGAAAACCGTTCCATCCTGGCCGATGATATATGAACTTACCCCCAATGATATGGACCATTTTAAGCTTGGAGAGTGCTGGGGATCTCCATTGACAAACTTAGTGGTCAGATCGTTACCGTCTACTGCGTGCAAGGAATCATCTCCTCTGTAAACAAAGTACAAAGTGCCATCAGATGCAACAGCCAGATTTCTTGCCCCTTTGAAGGCATCAGGGATCGCATATCTCCAAGATTCTTCCCCGGTTGTGGCATTAAAGGCGTACACACCATCTGAAGAGCGGCCTTCATGATATATCACTTTACCTTCCCCGACGACTGTGGTCTCAGTTTGCTGGACCCCAGAAAATTCAACAGTCCAATCCCCCGTTTCAGCATTGATTCCATAAGCTTGCCCAGAGTTAGGTTTAAAAGCGTAGATGGTGCTTCCTGAACCAAGGGCAAATAGGGGTCCGTCGACAATAATTGACAAA
>JAYPDO010000052.1:22033-24264 GCA_038125285.1 Opitutia bacterium | reverse complement strand
GAGATTGTTGCATCACAGTGCTCGTTTCGGAAATGATTTTTGAGAGATGCTATAAGGAATGGGATTCTACGGTCAAGCTGGGATTGGATTCTTTGCAGCGATATGGGTTTCCCAACGCAGCCCCCTGGTTGGCGACCCATGACTGACCGCCAACATAAGCCATCCAATACGAACCCGTGCTCCGTTATCCTCACAACCGGAGGGTTCCAACACTATTTCGCCTCGTCCAAAACCTTTTGGATCCTGTCCCGTAGGGCTTCGGATACTTCGAGTTCGTCAGTCCGCAAGGTGAGGAAACCGGCTTGGCTGTTGTCGGCCAGGAAACACTCGTTCGCATCCGCAAAAGCAGCCTTGGCATCCCCCATCGCCAGATAGACCTTGGCTCGGCTACGAAGGTGGGGATTGGTAATTTTGACGTTTTTTTTCTTTTGCGTCTTCGGGTCGACCGGCGCTTCCAGCGGTGCGTAAAGGAAGGCAAGCCGCTTGGCTTCGTCAAGGTCGCCACGGGCCAGGGCTTCGTCAACCCTTCTCTCGTCGTCCAGTTCGATCGCGTTCTGGATGGCGTTGTCTTTTTGGGCACCCATGGTGAGGCCGGAAAGCGCCAGCGCAATGCTGCCGTCGGGGCGAAGGAGGACAATATTGGGTCGTTCGTCCTCGGAAAGGATGCCGAGTTTCCGGACGACCGGATTCCCCAACCCGCCCGGGACAATAAAGGTTTCGCAGCCAAGTGGCTTTGCATCCAAATACGCTTTGACCGCAGCAGGATCCCCATCCAACACCGCGACAACGCCCCGGACATCCTCCGTCCCCCGGTTTTCCACAAATTTATCAAAGTACCGCGACACCATGCCGGGCAACTGGTGTTTCTTGTCGTCCAACCAAGAGGTGGTAAAGAAGACAGCGGTCCACTTACCATCGCCTGAGTCGGGGATCATGGCCGGTTCGCCATCAAGGGTTTGGAGTTCTAGTTCCAGCCTGCGGTTTGCTTCTTCGGGGGTGCCGAGGGAGAGGAAATAGCCTTGGCGGCGGCCATAAGTCCAACCCGCTACAAAGGGCGGATGGTATTGCCAATAGCGGTGGTAGCGGTCGAGGAGGAAGGCCGTGGCGGTCCACATCGGGGGGCTTTCGGCAAACTGGTTAAGGAAAGTCTGGCGGTATTGGTCATGGAGAAGGCGGTCTCCGGTATCGAATGCCAGAAGGGCCGCCGCAATGAGTCCCTGGGCGGAATCATTCGTTTTCACATAATCTTGGATGATCGTTTTGGAGTCGGCAGCGGGATTTCGCAAAATTTCCCTGGCCAGGCAAAGTCGGGCCAACACATCCGTCCCGGGGGGATACTTCCTGTCTAGAAATTCCTTCGATTCGGCAACCGCCTCCTCAAATGCGCCGAGATCCCCATCAGCTTTCCACAAGCCCATCAACGCGGCGATGCGGCGGTTGCGGACGATCCAAAGGTCCGGGGCGGAGGGGTGCGCCGATTTCGCTTCCTTGCACAACGTGCCGGCCTCCTTGTACTTCGCGACGACTTCTTCATGGGGAGTGCGGTAGCGGAAAGGAGGGTCGATGAAACAGGCTTGGATTGCCATGTGGGTATCCACGGGCACACACCCCTCGGTACGACTCAGCTTGCCAAGGTTGGACGCTTGGCACTCGGGAGGGGCGGACGGATCAAAATCGCCTTGGGCCGGCATGACCAGGAACTCAGCGGAGTAGACGGACTGGAGTTGACTGGAATAGCGTGGCTTTGCCCAAGACCTGGCCAACCATGAGCCGAAAAGCCTTTCATAGGTGCGGTCACTACGGCTTCCGGACAAATAGAGGGCGGCATAACCGGTAGGACTCACGGTCAGGAACGTCGGGGTTTCCCGCCCGACAAAAGTCTCGTAAACCGGGTTATCCGTTCCCCCTGGCATTTTCAAAGCCTGCCAGTTCACTCCCAAGCCGCGCAAGATCCCTTCCCCCGCATCTGGGAGGCCGTCCATGTTCATGGCGACAATTTGGAAGCGGCCTTGGGGCTTTAATTCAGGATCCACAAGCACTTGTTTCCATGCTTCAGCCAACTCCTTGAGGTCATCCATGCCCTCCCCTTCTTTCGTCCAGAAATAGAGGAGGCATGTGGTGCCCAGGAAATCCATCGGAAACCTCACCATCTTCCCGTCCGACCTTTCGAATGATCCTGTGAACGGGGCGCCGAAGACCTGGCCCGCCAAATTCTCGCGCTGGAATATGAT
>JAYPDO010000052.1:20964-22023 GCA_038125285.1 Opitutia bacterium | reverse complement strand
GTCGTTGACCAACTTTGCGTTGCCAAGCTCCAGAGCCATGATCATGGCGACCCGGATGACCTTCGCCTCGACGTCCGTGTCCCGGTACCGCTCAACCATTGGCCACAAGGCATCGGAGCGGGCATGTGAATCCCCACCATCCCGGGCAGCCTTGGCCTGGGTCAGCAAGAGGTCGGCATCCAGGCGGATGGCCGCATATTCCTTGGGTGCCGCAGCCAGGTTTTCGGCAGTGGCAAGGAAGGCTTTGCGGTTTATCGAAGAATTGTCCAGGCCGACCAACATCTGCTGGGCACGGAAGAGGACATCCAGGACTTCGAACCGGTTGTGGGCAGCCGGAGCCTTCTCCAACAAGCCTTCGCAATCCCGGACGACACGCCGAACAGCGAGCTTTTTTCTGGCTGCGGAAACAGCATCGCCTGCCTCGGCCAACTTTGCATCCAGTGCGGCAATTTCCCCCTTGGGGATTGTGTCCCCCAGGACAGGGGCAGGAAAGTTCCATGCCAGGGCGAGGACAAACAAGGGGATGAGGATCCGAAAATTTCCGTTCATGGGAAAAGGCCTGGTAGGCGTGTGTGTCATTTCACCGGTTTGAGTTGGAAATCCTTGATGCTGATGCCCCGGTTCGGAGCCCGGCAAGTGAACTGGATCGTATTACGCCCCTCCCGAAGCTCCAGGACTTCCGGCTTCGTGCGTTGCCAACTCCCTTTGGTGTAGGGGATGGTAGAGTTGACCAAGGTACGACGGTTGATCCGGGCGATGACCGGGGACGGTTCCGATACGGTACACACATTCATGGTCAGTTCATACTTCCCGGCAGCAGGTGCCTCGATGGTGTATTTCAAGAGTTCCGGGCGGTTGCCGAGGCGTTGGTAATGGATTTGCATCCCTTCGTCCCAACTCTTCAAGAAGGCCACTTTTTCCGTGTTGTTCTTTGGGTCGGAACAAGCCACCGCAGGCACGGTGATCGTGCCGTCCCCGGCAACAACAACCTTCTTGTCCGCCTCAGGGATTTCGATCTCCTTGACCCCTGCCTCCCCGAGGATCTTGTCCGACTCCCCG
>JAYPDO010000052.1:20503-20954 GCA_038125285.1 Opitutia bacterium | reverse complement strand
TTCTGCCTTTTCTTCCAACTGGGCATCCTCCACGACCTGGCGCTTCTTGTAGAAAGCCAGGCCATCCCAGAAACCGCCGCCTAGGCCGTATTGGCGGAGGCTGACATTTTCCTCCCCCCGGGCATCCCCGATCCATTGGGCACGCAGCACCTGCATATAATCTTCTTCAAACTCTCGGGCACGGGCATCCAGGTAGAAATCAAGGCCTCCCTGGGGGCCGCACCAATTCATGGACCACCATGCACCGAGGCGGACGACCCAACCTTCCGGCGTCCACATGTTCATCGCGGCGTGACCGGTCTGGGTCGAACGGCGGGCAGGGATGCCAAAGGCCCTGGTTACGAACCTGCCGAAAAATGCCCTCCGGCCACAAATCCCGCCCAAGGCCAGGGCCTCCTGCTGTGGCATGCCGAGAGAAGGGTCGTGCCGCGTATGGCAATACGGGAAGTCG
>JAYPDO010000052.1:6800-20392 GCA_038125285.1 Opitutia bacterium | reverse complement strand
TTCCTGACCCAAGTGAGTTCCTCGTTAGAGTAAGGGTCGTTCGTGATGAACCGGCATTCCCATGCGTTAAAATCCTTGAAATGCGGGTCAAGTTCGCCGTCCAGGAACGCTTTCTCGTAGTGCAAGTAGCGTTCGACCTGGCCATCAGGGTTGGTGTTGTCCGCAAAGACAGGGCCGTTCACACTGCCCTTTTCCTCGTCTTCCAGCCAAGGCTGGTGGAGGGCGGTACCGAGTGCCATGTGCTGGAAGATAGTCCCAGGTTGCCTTGCCTTTTCGCTGGCTTCCAGGATGGCGGTGTAGACCTGCATCGACTCTCCATATTCGCCCCCGTTAGCCCCGCCGGACATGACCATTTGTTTCATCAACACCCCGTCGGCGAAGAGTTTGTCGAGCAGTGCCTTGCGGGCATCGCTTTGCTGGGCAAACTCTGCCAACCCGGCCGGGGTACCATGCCGCAGGACAGCAGCCTTCACGAGCTTGCCGTCCAAGGCATCGCCGGAGAGCAAAGCGGCGAGGTCGGCCAGTAGAGGCCGGGCAGATTCCAACGCCTTCGCTTCGGCAATGGGTTTGGCCTCGTTGTAAGCCTTGTGCATTGCTTCCGGGTCTTTCTCACCCGGCTTCTTGAGCGCGGCCAACTCTTCCCGGGCCGCATAAAACGCCGCTTTCTTTGCCACATCGACTTGGGGCAAAGCTGCCGAAATTTCGGCCCCGATATCCGCTAGCACCTTGGCGTATTCATCCCGCAGCTTCTCGCCTTGGGAGGTCAACACCGGCCCTTGCCCTTTGTTCTTTGCCAATGCAGGAGCCAGGGTCAGCGACATGGCTAGCGCGATAATGAGAAAACGCATCCTTTGGTTGTATCGATTCATGATGTGTCTTTTGAAATTGGTAATAGTGACAAATGGCTAAGGCTTGGAAGACGGAATCTTCGCATGGACATTTTCAACCATTTTACAGGTTCGCCCATTACCTTTGGTACACAGGGATATACCGGTTCGGGGTGCCGAGGATGATGATCGCCATCGGTGTTTTGTGGGGATAGTCCTTTTCGTTCTCGTTTGCCTTGTCTTGCCAAGAGCCGTCCGGTTTCTGGAGGGCCAACAGGGAATCCCTGATCCGGGGGTACCACTTGGCGTAGTGCCCTTCCCCGGCTTGGACCATGGCCTGCATCGCATAGTAATGGGTGTAGTAGAAATGCCCGTTTTCCTTCCGGGAAAACATCTTGGGATCATTTTCTAGGGAATTGATCGCGGCGGCGACCCACTCCGTGTCCCGGTTGCCAGCGAGCTGGGCTGCATAAACGCCCCCGGCCGTACAGGCGAGAGTGTAGCCTTTGCCCTGGTACCCGAAACCGCCCCTGCGCTCGTCAAAGGCCTGGTCGCGAAGGTATCCGGTCAACCGCTCGATGGTCTCGGTCGGCACCAACACCCCGGCTTCCCGTGCCGATGCAAGCGAGACAAATACCATCGCCGTGACTGAGGTGTCCTGCCCTGCGTCGGGTCTGGGGGCATAGCGCCAACCGCCCAATGGGCTTTGCGACCTCAAAATGATCTGGACCGTACGTTCCAAGGCCACCTGGATCTCCTTGTTGTCCTCCGGGTTTGCGGTCATCCCCCACAACTCCGACATCGCGATGGTGAAAAGTCCGATTTCGTACATCTTCACCCCCATGGCGCCAGTCGGCGAATCCTTAGAACGTTTGAGCAAATAATCCTTCGCCCTGTCCAGTGCCGCGCCATAGGGGCCAAAACCCGGGAAGTGCCCCTCGACCATAAAGGCCATCAGCCCCAGGCTGGTCCCCGCGATGGCATAGCCCCCGCCCTCTTCCAGGTCGCTGGCCGTCCAGGAACCGTCCTTGTTCTGTTTGGCAATAAGGTACTCCAACCCCCGCTTGATGGCCTTGGCAGCCTCCTCGGTCAATTCGGGGGCCTCGGCTTCCGATTGGGGATCCAACGGGGCATCCTGGGCGGACAGGAACCGGGCGGACAGAAGGAAAAGGAGGAGGAGGTTCTGGTAGTGTTTCATTCGGCAACCCTCTCGTAATAGTTTTTCAACAAACCACGGTATTCCAAAGGCAGTTCGCGGGCGAAGTTTTGGTTCAAAGCCGCACGGTCCCGGTCGCCCCGCACATTCCACCCCGACCTCTTGTCCTTCGGTGCTTCCCCGCTCACAAAGTCGGCGATAAACCCGGCCGCAAAGGCCGACTCGCTGTCGCTGCCTTCGCCGGCATCGGTCTCGTCGCCTTCCGAAGAAACGGAGGGAGGCTTCGCCGTTTCGAGGACCAGGGCTTGTTCGATGATGAAATGCCGGAGGGAACGGAGCGCGGCCTTCTGGCTACCCTTGGCCGCATCTTGGTCACCAGACTCCAGGGCTTTGGAGGCTTCCTGGAGTTGCGTCGTGGCGGCGTTGAGCAGTTTGTGTGTTTCCCCGGCCTTGGCGAGTTCTTCACAACGTGCGGCGAGTTCGCTTTCCCGGGAGGCGAAGGCCTTGGTCTCCCCGGCACCGTTGGCTTGGCGGAAAAGCATCTTGTGGTCGGTCGCCACTTCCAACACGTCCACCAACCTTTGCACAGCCTCGGATTCAGGATGGAGCTGGATGTCGATGTCCGGCAGGCCATGGAGCATACGGACCACGGCAAAAATGGATTCCGCGTTTTCAACGATCAACCCGACCGCAAGTTCCATCTGCTCCGAAGCGGCACCAGCGTCTTTGGAACCCAGCGCGGCAAGGGCTTCCTCCATCGCCTTGGACGGTTCGCCAAAGTCCGGCATCCCCGTGACCTCCTCCAGTTGTTTGCCCAATTCCCCGGCCTTTTCCGCCATTTCCCGCTGCCTGATCACCAAGACCCCTAACGCATCCGGCTTGGTTGCCCCCGCCTTGCTTGCCAGGGCGGCTTGTTGGTATTCCAGTATGGAAAGGCCGGAAGCGGATTTGTGCAGGAACTCCACAATCTCCGACACATAACCGGCTTGCGCCCTCACGGCCTTGACCAGTTTTTGCACTTCCCCAAGGGACTCGGCAGCGACTTCCTGGGCATCGAGGGAATCGAGCTTGTCTCCGGCCTTGAGTGAAGAAACGGCGTCCTCCAGGTCGGCTTTTGCAAAGGCAAGGGGCGAACCTGCATCGACCCTGGATGCCACAAGGTCAAGGAGTGGCGCTACGTCATCCAGGCAACGCCTCAGGTTGCCAAGGGGGTTAAGGACGGGGGACACTTCATCTGACTCCAATGCCTTGGTCGCCCGGGCCAAGTCCTTTTGCTGGGCGACGATGTCGGCCATGTACCCATTGGCAAACCCGACCGACCGCTGGAACATCAACAAGCTTTGGAGCAAGCCGAGCTGTTCATTTTGGTTGGTCACTACCCCAAAGGCCTCGGCCAGGATGTCGGCAGCTTGCTCTTGGCGGGCAACCGCATCGTCGGCCTTGTTGGCTTCCAAAGCGGTAGCGGCTTCCCGCAAGGCGCGTTCCACACGCTCCATCCTGCCCAGGAGCGGGGGGATGTCCTGGTCCGGTTCCGACTGGTTCCGCTTCACCAAGTCCTGGTTGAATGCGGCCAATTCCTCCGCGAGCAGGACTTGAGGCCCGGCCAAGCCATCGACCTTCTGCCCTTCGGACGCGGCGATGTCGGTTTTCTCAAGGAGGGCGACGACCTGGGCTTCATACTCCTCGATACGGGAAAGGCGTTCCCCCGAAGCTGCGACCAATGTACCAAGGCCAAGTGTCTGGAGCCCAAGTTCCACAGAGGATTGATCAAGCAAACCGGCCAGGCTTTCCAAGGC
The DNA here is from genome assembly GCA_038125285.1 of Opitutia bacterium. Classification (GTDB taxonomy): domain Bacteria; phylum Verrucomicrobiota; class Verrucomicrobiia; order Opitutales; family JABJCN01; genus JAYPDO01. The sequence goes on along the minus strand of JAYPDO010000052.1, from coordinate 16,613 downwards.
CTGCCGTGCATCATGTTGGGATTCTACGGCATCCTCCTTTTGGCCAACCTTCAAAAGAGTGGCCGCTTTCCCCATCGCCTTGTCGGCTTCCAGCAGCAGATCCAGGACAGGTGGGGGCGCGGGCAGGGTTTCGTCAAAAATTTGCACCCTCGGGGCAGGGACGGACTGCAGGGGCATAGTCAGCAAGGGTTTGCGGAGAAGCCTTTGGTCGGCAGCGACAGATAGGGACCTTTCGTTGGCTTCTTGGTCCGTCATCTCTAAACACCGTTCCCGGAACAACTCCTGGGACTTGGCAATGGAGCGGAGCTGATCCCGGGTTTTAAGGAGCATCGGGTAAGCCCCGCTCAGGCGAACACTAAACCCGGCATCGAGCAAGATGGTGACCAGCTCGGCCTGGATGGGGGCGTGCTGTTCTGTGTAGCCCTGTTGGCTCAATTTCGCCGCTTCCTTCATCCGATCCGCTACCTTCGAATCCTGCAAATCCTTGAGGCTCCGGAGAAGCCGCAGGACGGCCAAAGGACGTTTGCCATAACTTGTCCCGTTTTGGAGATCTGCAATGAGACGCTCCGTCCACTGCGCCACCTCCACCTGGTCCATGTACAAAGACCCGTCAGTCCCTTCTCCGATTTCAGTGCGCCAGCGAAGGGAGGCCTGAACCATGGCCAACATCCGCGTTTCCCGGGCAAAGACTTCTTGGGCGGAATCAATAGAGCGGAGGAGGACGAGGCTGCCCAAATCCCGGGCGGCGGCATTGACAGCGCTGGCCGCGGAGGATGGGTCGGGGGCTTCATTCGTGTCCCCGGAGGCTACACCGGACTGGTGCCGGAGCCGGTTGGCCGCGTCAGCCAAGTGGGTATTCGCGATCTTGACCAAGGCCCCCCGGATTTTTTCCAGGGATTCGCCTTCGGGGGCATCGGAAACTTGGTTCGCGGCCAGGTCGTCCAACAAATCCTGCAAGTTTTGGGCGATCGCACGGAGTTGCTCCTTCACCAACTCTTGCCGGATCGCCTCGACTTGGCAGGCTTGCAAGTATCCTTCGGTTTTCGGATCGAGGCTGGCAACGCTTTCGAAGGCCGCGCGTTGTTGGCGGTAAGCCGCCTGGACGCGGGAAAGAAGGAGATCCCGCTTCTTCTGGACTTGCGCAAGGTAATCTTCCTTGGAAAGGAAAGTGATCCTCCGGGTTTCCGAACGGACGACATGCGGGCCGTTTTCCCCCGGATATCGGTCACGGGCTTCGAGAACAAAGGACAACGTGTCCCCAATTTTCAAATCGGGCAACGTCCCACGGTAGTCCCAAGCGACGGGCTGGGCACCTTCGCCGCCAGGGAATTCGAACCCGACGGCGGTTTCCTCGCGTTGGTTGACCCGATAGACGACGGCCACCTCCCCGACACCATGGTCGTCCTGGATGCGGGCAGTAATTTCGAGCGGGCGGCCGAGCATCGCGACGAGATTTTTCTCCGGCGATACCAACTCCACCCTGGGAGCCTGGTCCGAGGCGACCTGGAGATAATACCGGGGGCTCACGAATTCAAACCCGTGTCCTTTTTCCACCCATGTGAAACGATAGCCCCGAGAGGCGTCGCCCACATCTTCCAGGACTACTTCCAGGCCGTCGTTGCCAAGTTGGAGGGGCATGGGGTCTTTGCCGTCACGGTTGAGGACCGCGCTGCGAAGGGGGCGGTCAAGGGTGAGCCGCCACTGAAGTTTGGTATCTTGGGGGACGGTCAAGGTCAACGCTTCGGCCTCTTCGGGTTCGCGCCCCATGTAACCGGGGTAATCCAGCCCGAGCTGTACATCGAGGATCCGGGGAGCGGGGATTACCCGCACATGTTGCCACTGGCTGCGCGCATCCCCGGCCTTGATCCGATAGCTAAAGTCCCGAGACGCAGAAGCGATGGTGTACTCGCAGCGGCCACCGCCAACCGGGAGCACCATCTTGTGCGGTTTGCCTTTGCCGGTACGGAGGAAAAGCATGGCTTCGTCCGGCACGACACCAGACACCCGTGCCCCGATCCTGGCCAGGGCGCCTTCTTTCACCACCAGCTCCCCTGCCCCGAGGTCGAGCCGGGTCTTGGTTGGGTAGGCGGTGTTGGACCAGGGGTTGAAAATCCGCAAAAATCCGGCCGTTAGGAGAGGCCCGTTTACTGCTGCGAAAACCCCGGCGACCGCAGCAAAGGCCATGGCCACGCGGAGCGGTTTCGCCAAACTTGCGAAGTCCACGACGCGGGACGGTTGGATCCCCATGGCCATTCTTTCCGCCTTGCTACGGGTCACTTCCAGAAGTCCCGCCGATGCCCCGGACGCCGTTTTCGTGCTAGCCAACTGCACCGCGGAGACGAGCAAGCTATCCAATCCGCCCAAACGCTTCTCGGCCACAAGGGCGGTGTGCGTGGCATTGAACGGACGTAAGAAACGCCAACCGGATTGCCAGGCCTTGAAGAAGGAAACTGCCAACAGGATGGCCAAAACCACAATCCGCCCGGCGGTCGGCAAGTCGGCCAGGCGGTCGATCGCCATCCCGGCCAGGAAAAGGGGGATGCCCCAACTGAGGATGGCCAGCAGGGCGGCAAAATCATGTTTGCGCCGGGCACGTAGCCAGACTGCGCGCAGGCACTTTTCGAGGACTTTCTGCGGTTGGGCTTGGCTCATGGCAGGTCATACCTCCTTCTCAAAATCCATTCGGCGCCCAGCAAGGTTACCAGTAGCAAGGCCACGGGCAGGTTGTCCCAAAGCGGGCGCTCGGAACTCAGGTTGACGGTGGCCGGGGCCGCGTCGACGAGCGAAGGGAGCCGGGGAAGTTCCCGTATCCCAAGCATGGCGCCACCGGTAAGGCTGGCAATGTGCTGCAAGTGGCCGGGCCGCATGTCCGTGTCCAGCAACTCCTGGCGAACGTCGCTGACCTGGAACTCAATGGTGTTCGCAATTTCCTTGTCCCCTTCATTGGCTTCAAGCCGGTAACGGCCCGAACCCGGTGGGGTAAAATAGCCTTCATAGAGCCCAGGCTGGGTCTTGTCGGGCCGGAGGCTGACGGGAACCTGGGACTGCCCTTCCCCGAGACCGGCAATAAAAACCTCGAACACCGGTTGCACGACCGGGGCATAATCGTCGTCCAGCACATGGGCGTAGAGGCGGCACTGGCCATCCACGGGATACACGGACCGGTCGGTCTCCAGCCGGATGCGCTTGTGTTCCCCCATCAAACGGGAAAGCGTCATGAACTGGATGCACTGCGACCAGACGCGCCAGTGGTACTTGTCCCCGGTCCTGTAACGCAACCTCCACAGACGGTCCGATGCGATGGACATGCACTTGCCCGTCCCGTAGCGTTGCCAGGCGACCAGAGGGTAGCCCTGGTCCCGGGAGGTACTGTCGGAGAGGACGGCGAGGACGGTCGCCCCGGGTTTGGCTGGCAAAAGGGGCGGGAGTTGGTCCATCGGCGCCATGCGGCCCCAGATCCGGTCGTTCAACTCGACATCGTTCTCCAGCGTCATCACCTGGCTACTCCGACCTTCTGGGGTCAGCACCGGATACACCGTCCCGGCGACCTTTTCCCACTCCGCGTCAGCATCGAACCGTACTGGGAGCATTTTCTCCACCGGAGTGCCCGAATAGGAGCTTGGTGAGTGCATCGGCCCGCAAAGCATCAGCAAGGACGCCCCGCGGTCCCGGATGAGTTCTTCCAAAAGGCCGAACTCCTCGTCATTGAAGAAAGAAGATGCGACATCCCCGAGGACAACAAGGTCATATTGGAACGCGTCGTCCCTTTTGTTAGGGAACCTCTCGATATGGTCCGGGGAGTTCCTGGCGATCTCCGGCCCGGCATTGGAAGCGATGAAGGTCGCGTTGATCCGCGGGTCGCGTTCGAGGATTGCCCGCAGGTATCGGAACTCCCACCGGGCATTCCCCTCGATATAGAGTACGTTGACCTTCTCGTTCACGACCCGGATGCTCTGGGTGACCCGGTTGTTCACTGCCGAAACTTCATCGTCAAAAGGCTCGATGGCCACGTCCACCTGGGCAGCGCCCTTCTCGTAAACATCCACCCTGAAATCGATTTCCTCGAATTGCAAACCACCGTCAAAACGGACGATACGGGAAGAGACCCTACGGCCGTTCAGCAATACGGAAAGGCGGGCGGTACGCCTTTCGTAGCCTTGGGATTGGAGGTGGACCCGAACGGGTACCCGGTCCCCTGGGAATGCGACTTCTTGCATGACGATGTTGCGGATCGACACGTCGTCCGGGTCAGGAAGACCGATGGGTACGGTGTAGACCGGGATGCCTCGGGCACCAAGGTCCCGGAGGACGGCTTCGGACCGCTGGGAGGTCGCATTGTCAATGCCATCGGACAAAAGGACGATGCCCGCCGGGGGGATGCCGCCCGCATTAGCGACGGCTTCCAGGGATGCAGCGATGGAAGTTCCCGGGGCGTTGGCCTCCAGTCCCGCCAAGTCCTCCGGGGAAAACGTTTTGCCGTCCCTCAATAAAAGCGGGGTGAGGCCAAATCCATGGTAACTGATTTCGAGGGATTGCCCCAGGGATTCGAAGACGGGTCTTGCCGACTGGCCAAGGAGCGCCCCCGCAAGATCCAGCCGGGAAGCCGACGCGATGGCTTGGCGCTGTTTCGCGTCCAGGCCCATGACCGCATTGCCGGCCCCGGTTTCCCCATCCATGGGAACCATACCCATGGCCACTGCTGCATCCAGGATGTCTTCCGGGCGTTTCCTTTGGTCTTTCATCGACATGCTCCCCGATGCGTCGATCAACACGGGCAAACTGCGGGTCCGGGTGCGGGTTTCCGTTACCAGGGCGGTCGGTTCGAGCAAAGAGGCCACAACGAGCGCCAAGGCCAACACCCGGGCTACGCCCAAAGAGGCTTGGAGCCACTGCGGCAAACCCCATGGACGACGGTAGAGGTAAATGCCCAAACACACGATGGCCGCAAAGACCGCCAAAAGCAGTCCGGTAGGAAGCGGCCGGGCAAAAAAGACCCGCTCAACCTTTGCGAGGAGAAGGAACGTTTCAGGCATCTTGCGCCCCCCCCAGGCTTTCCGGCATGGTCACCGCTTGCTTGTTCCTGCCCAGCTTGCCCTGGCGGAGGCGCTCGGCAAAAAGGCTTTCGGCCAAGAGTAGGGCCAACCCCACCAACATGAAATTCCGCCACGCCGAACGCCCGGTGCGGGACGTCCCGATGGCCGCAGAAAGCTCCGCATCCGAATGGGCAAGCGTGATCCCAACGTCCCCAAGGTTGGCTACCAAGTCAGCAGGGGCGAGGGACGCTACATCCGACTCTGCCGTATCGACATTGACGGCCACCGGCATCCCCGGTGCCTGGACACTGACCTTCGCCTCGTAAAAACCGGCCTCGGAAGAACTCTCCAACAGGGCGACAAATTGCCCCCCGTGCTCACGGACAGGGACTGTGGAGGTCTCCCCGGACGGAGTGTCGAAGACAGCGTCGCTGGAGTCCGGCTTTTCCACATAGGCCAAGGAAAGCGAATCGCCGACCACCCTTGGTTGCTCGAATTCCCGTCCGGCAAGATACGTTACGACCTGCTGCATCAGCATGGGGAAGACCGGGGTCAGCGCCATGTTGTTCCAACTGGTGTCCGCGGAAGTGGTGAACTGGAAGACATGGCCACGCCCGAGGGATTGTTCCAGCAGGATCGGCGCACCACTACCAGCCAAGCGGAGGACGGGAAAACTGGAGGGCGAAGGCACGACGTCCAGGCACATCAAATAACTGGTCTCGCTAAACAGGTCGTCCGGCAGGGAACGTAAAGGAATGCATACGTTGTGGTCGGGCAAATCCGGGTCCAATTGCCGCCCGGCACCTTGCCTCGTTTGCGTATCGACCGGTTGCCCGAGCCTTCCAGGGAGCAAAGGGTTCGGGCCTTCCGCGGCGCGCTCGTTCCAGACCGATGCCTTCACATTTTGCCCGGCAAACCAGACCAGGCCGTTCCCATTGCGGACATGCCGGGAAAGCTGCTCGGCCTGTAAATCCGTGATCTCGGGGACATCGGCCAGGATGACCACGTCCACTTCGTCCAAGTTTTGGGCGGGCAAGGAAAGCCAAGGAACGGAGCGGACGGCATAGTCCTCCTCCTGCGCCCCGTCCCCACGCGCCAGCAATGCGGATACGAGGAGGCGGCCAGCATCCCCGCCCGAACCGTCCAGGCAGAGTACGGAGACGCGTTCCCGGACGACGGCGACCACCCTCCGCACGTTGTCGGCAGGGAGCAGGTCGCCGGAGATTTCTGCGGTGATCCGGGTGGCGCCCGCATTATGGAACGGGACAAAAAGGGAGACGGTCTCCGAGGCGCCGGCGGCTATGGAAGGAATGGTCTTGCTATCAATCTGCACTCCCTCAACCCGGCACTGAACCTGTATGCCCGCAACGGACTCCTTACCGAAATTCTTTACTGTCGCCTGGTAGCGGGCGGTCGTCCCTTTTCGCAGGACCCCGGAAACCAAGTCGAGGCCTGTGACAGCCAAGTTCGCAGGGGAACCGGGAACGGGCACGAGGAAGACTTCAGCCTCGGTCCGTAGTCCCGCCAGGGCTTCCTGGAACCGGGACGATGTGCGCCGCCAATCCCGCTCCTGGATGTCGGTTATGAAATAAACTTCCTTGGACGGGGCATCCATGTCCAAGGCCAATTCCTTGAGCCTCTTTGGCACGCTGTCCAGGTCTAGCCCCGCAGGCACGGGCTTTGCCTCCTGGAGGAGCGCATCGAAGCGGCCAGGGTCGTAGGCCATGTTCCGGATCAGCACCTTGTCCTCCCCCCCGAGCAAAACCAGGGAAACCGGGTCGCCTTCACGAATGTGCCCACCAATTACCCGGACCTGGGCCAATGCCCGGTCGAAGCGGGATGCCCCCTCCATTCCATGCCCCATGCTGTAGGAGGCATCCAGCCCGATGACGACCCCTGCACGCGCCTCGCCAGGGATCCAACTGGCCGCCCCATCCTCCAATGCCGGACGGGAAACCGCCAAAACCAGGAAGAGCAGGGCCATGCACCGCATCACCAGGAGCAGGATGTCCCGGAGGCGGATTTGGCGGGAGCGCACCCGGACGTTGCGGTTCAGGAATTGCATGGCCGCCCAATCCGTCTGTTTCACTTCATGCCGGTTGAGCAGGTGCGCCAATATCGGCAAACCGACCCCGATGGCAGCAAAGAGCAAGGCTGGATGGAGGAACGTCATGGCCTGGCACCCACTGCGGACCCGTTAAACAAGGTTTCCCGGTGGTGGAAAAATTCGGCGAGCATCCCGTCCAGCGGTTTGGAGGTGTCCACCAAGTGGTAATCAATTTGGCTGGCCACACAACCGGCGCGGAACTCGTCCAGGTAGGCGTTGAGGTTGGCCAGGTAGTCGTCCCGGATCCGTTCCGGCTGGGTAATGAGGAGCTCCTCGCCTTCCAGGCCGTCGAATTGCCAGGTTCCCTTGAAGGGGAAGTCTAGCTCGTGAGGGTCGAGGGTGTGGAGCACAACGACGTTGTGGCCGTCAAAACGCAAGTGGTCCAACCCGGCAAGGATGTCCCCCACATCGGAAAAGAAATCGGAGATGACGATGACGAAAGAACGCCGTTTCATCATCAGGGCGATGTCATGGAGCTGCTTCGCGAGCGTCGTCTTGGGAAGGGGTTTGGTGCCCCGCAGGAGCTGGTCGATCCGCAGGATTATGCCCTTGGAGGAACGTGGCGGCAAATAGGCACGGACTTCGGAGTCAAAGACCGAAAGGCCTACCGAATCCCTTTGCTTGATTACCAAGTAGGCTAGCGAAGCGGCCAGGAACTTCGCATATTCCAGCTTGCTGACCTTCCCAGAACCATAGGACATGGACGCGCTCGAATCGACCAAGAGATGGCAGTCAAAATTGGTCTCCGCCTCGAAGAGCTTGGTGTAATACCTTTCCGTCCGTCCATAGACCCGCCAGTCGATCGTCCGCAATGGGTCGCCGGGGACATATTGGCGGTGGTGCGAAAACTCGGTGCTGAACCCGCGCAAACGGCTGCGATGGCTTCCCACCCTCAACCCTTCGACCACCTCCCGGGCGACCAACTCCAGATCCCCTAACTTTTGGAGGGTTTCCGGGTCCAGGTAATGGGTCTTTGGCAAATGCTCCGACATCTGCTCAAAATTCTGGTTTGCCAGGAATGTGCAGGAGGCACAACCGAGCATAGCCCAGGTTTTCAACTCTGGGTTGCTTATCTAAAATGGTTTGCGACCTGAATGGTCCCGCGCAGAGATCAGGGCGGAGCGCGCGTACACTCACAGCGCGCCAGCATTCATGATGCCATGACCCGAAGTTTAAGCCCATGGCTAAAAGCTCCCGAGCCTCCAGTTCGTAATGAACCGCCGACATTCGTTTGGAATTAAATGATGGGGTTTTCAAACGACCTTCTTGGAATACAAGCCCTCGTCGGAAGGGATCTCGTCCAGGAGTTTCCGGATCAAGTTATCGGGCGTCATCCCCTCCGAACGAGCGGCGAAACTCGGGATTATCCGGTGACGCAGGATCGGCAGGCAGACGGCCTGGATGTCCTCGATGGAGACATGGCATCGCCCTCGGAGCGCTGCCCGGGACTTACCTGCCAGAATCAAGTTCAAGGAAGCCCTTGGCCCGGCGCCCCAGGACATGAGTTTCTTCACAAACTCCGGGGCTTTCGGTTCGTCGGGGCGGGTAGCCCGGACCAGTGTCGCCGCATATTCAAAAATGTGGTCGGCCACCGGGATGCGGCGGACGACGTGCTGGAACTCCAATATGGCCGGGCCGTCAACCACCGCATTGGTCACCGGTTCGTCGTCACTCGTCACGCTCTTCATGATATCCAGTTCTTCCTTTTTGCTGGGATATTTCACCAGGATGTTGAAGAGGAAACGGTCCAACTGGGCTTCGGGGAGCGGATAAGTCCCCTCCTGCTCAATCGGGTTTTGGGTCGCCAATACGAAGAAGGGTTCGTCCAGCTTGTAGTCCTCTCCTCCGGAGGACACCCGCTTTTCTTGCATCGCCTCCAGTAATGCGGCCTGGGTTTTAGGCGGGGTACGGTTGATCTCGTCTGCCAGCAGCAGGTTGGTAAACACCGGGCCTTTCTCGAACTTGAAATGCCGCGCATGGGTCTCCGGGTCTTCCTGCAACAGTTCCGTCCCCGTGATGTCCGACGGCATCAGGTCAGGCGTGAACTGGATGCGCTTGAAGGACAACGACATCGTCTTGGCCAAGGAGCTGACCAGCAGCGTCTTGGCTAACCCCGGTACCCCGACCAACAAACAATGCCCCCTGGCAAAAATCGATACCATCATTTCGTCGATCACATCGTCCATCCCAACAATGGTCTTCCGAAGTTCGGACACTATCGCGTCCCTAGCATTGCCGAGGTCTTCCACGGCTTTCAAATCGTCAATTGGTTTACTCATGAGTATTTTTCCTTGGGTCGGTGATTGGACTTATAGCTCCGCGGCCAATCCTTGCATCCCGTTTCCCGCGCCAATTTGCGGAACGCTTTCCGTCATTTGCGACATCCTTTAAAAGAATGATCCAAATCGGGGAAAAGATTCCAAGTCAGGGAAGCCCCGGGTAATACCAATCTGCGAGTCTTGGTTCACTGTATGAGCAGCATCTTGCAACCCCAAAATATGAAAAGCGGCATAATGCCTCTTCTGCTTTGACCCGATTCCAACGGAGAATCTTAAAAGGCAGATTGGCATACCCCAACATCGGGGCAGTAGGACTCGCAAAGCTCATCCCTACATAGAGTTGGTGATAGCCCCGACGCGGGAGGAGCGAGATTGCGAGTCCGAGGTTTATCCG
>JAYPDO010000052.1:423-6790 GCA_038125285.1 Opitutia bacterium | reverse complement strand
AGCTTAAACAGCTTCCTCCTGCCAAAAGAATGCCAGTTCCAATTCTGCGGAACGCTACCGGCCGATACCATAAAACCGGACGGCATTGTCATGGAACACTTTCCTTGCGACCGCCGGATCCTTGCCCTCGAAATAGGCCCGGGTCAAGTTGATGACTGACGCGTAATCCCCGGTCAAAGTCGTGACTGGCCAATCGCTCCCGTAAACTAAGCGGTCCTCCCCAAAACATTCCATGGCCAGGTCGATCACCGGCCTGTACGCATCCAGGCACTTTGGTGCAGGTTGCTTTTCGAACCTCCCATAAAGCGCGGACAATTTGCAGTAAACATTTGGACGCTTGCCTAACTTCCGGAAGTCGCGGATCCATTCCGGATCCAACGGCCCGCCATCCAATTGGACGCCTCCAAGATGGTTCACCATAATCTTCAGACCAGGAATCCTCCCCGCCAACCAGTCCAACTCGGCCAATGGATAACTCCCGGTAAGGAAATCGACCCGCCTCTCCTTTTGCGCTGTGTACTCCAAGTCTCGGAGTACCTCCTCCGGCCAACCTTCCAAATACCTCCCCGAAAGCCTGTAACCGACATACCGCTTGTCCCTGCACAACTGGTCGAACAACAGCCGAAACCGGCAAGTCCCGATTGCCTTCGACATGTTCCCCACCACCCCCCGGTAAAGCCCTGGGTTGTGCGCGGTCACATCCAAATCCCACTGGTTGTCCTCCAACCCTTGCCCGGACAAAATCACCACGACCCCGTCCACCCCGTTTGCCAGGCAAATCGGCTCATGCAACCGAGGCAGGAACGGCTTGTAAAGCTGCGTATGCTCGGGTCGCGGCCAAGTCAGGCTCGGTCGGGCAGTGTCCCAAAGGTGAACATGGGTGTCGATCACCGGGAAAGGCTTTTCAGGTGCAGCCAGAAGCCAAGCCGGTAGAACAAGGAAAAAAGGTAAGGATCTCATTGCAAAAGTTTTGAGGCAAAGGGTGTCAATTCCCCTAACTTCCACCATCGATTTCTGAAGGCCTGGTCAAGGCGCAAAGATACCATCCGATGGAAAGTCTGGTAATCGAGTAATCCCAATGACTTTGCCTTAAGTGAGCGCCCGCAAGCATCCCGCCCCCCTGGCCCCCGCAGCCGGGATGCTCAAAAAGACTTTAGATGCCTTTATCAGTCCAAAATACATGATAATTTAGGCTGACCCCAAGTCGCGTAGCGACCACTTCAGGCAAAGCCATCCAGCGTCCCCTCCCCGCTGGAGAATCGGTCGGCCTCCACCCCTAACTTTTGGAGCATGCTGACAAAGAGGTTGGCCAGTGGGGTGTTCCGATTGCCATTGTAGGCTAAGTGTTGGCCGTGCTGGAACCTTCCACCTGCGAGCAGGATGGGGAGGTTGGTACAGTTGTGGACGTTGGCATCGCCGAGGTTACTTCCGTAGAGAACCATGGTATCGTCCAGTAGTTTAGAGTCGGATAGGCGCTGGAAGTGGTCGCGCAGGAGTGCCATCTGGCGAAGGTCAACTTTCTCCAGTTGCGCGATCTTGGCCTTGGACTGGCCGTGGTGGCTGAGGTTGTGGTAACCGTTAAGCGACTTCTCCCCGCCCCCGACTTCGAAAACCGGGGTGGCAAAGCCGTCCACCATCAGGGTAACAATTCGGGTGGAGTCGCTTTCGAATGCGAGTTCGGCCATCCGGAGCATGAGTTCGAATTTTTCAAAGAACTTGGCCCGGTCAAGGATGTCAGCAGGCGGTACGGACTGGGTAGAAGGTTTGGGCTTTACCTCCCATTCCCCAGCGGAAAGGAGTTGCCCTTCCAATTCGCGGATGGAGGTGAAGTACTGGTCGAGCTTTTCCTTGTCCCGCTTTCCGAGTTGGATTTGGAAACGGGAAAGGTCTTCGCCCAAGGCATCCAGGAGGCTCTCCCGGTTGGCAAGCTTGAGGAGGCGTTGTTCCTTCTCACGCGCATTGCCCTGGACGAACATTTTACTGAACAAGGTGGAGGGCTTGTCCTCCGCAGGCAGGAGCGACCCGTCCCGCGTCCAGGACAGGCTGCGGTTGGCTTTGTCGATATTTACACCGAGGTTGAGGGTGGGAAAACGGGTACTTTGGCCAAGTTTCTCGATTGCATATTGATCCAGGGAAATGGTGTTTCGGAACCCGCTCCCGGTCGGATCTTTTGCAGCGGTTAGAAAGCAATTCTCCGTGGAGTGGCCTCCAGAAACAGCAGGATGCGACAAGCCGCTAAAGACAGTAAACTGATCGCGGAAATCCTGGAGGGGTTTGAGGTATGGCGAAGGCGTATAATCCCTACCGCTTTCCTTCGGGAAAAACGGCCATGGCAAAACTCCCAAATTGTTGGAGACCAGGAGCATCCTTTTTTTGGGGGTCGTTTCCCTGGAAAACAACTCCAACGAAGGTAATGCAAGTGCGGCACCCAGTCCCCGGAGGAATCTCTTCCGGGAGTGCGGCAGGATCGATAGTCGAGGAACATTCATTGGGGTTGGACGCCAAGGAAAACAGGACTCTGTACCAAAGCGTGCAAAAGGTCGGCAACCCTGTACCCATCAGGCTCGCATTGGTCGAGGATACTTTCAATAACCGGGCGGTCGGAGATCCGCACCCTTGTCCCGGTGGCGTAGAGGGCGAGTTGGTGGAGAAAATTCTTGGCAAGTTTCCTGGGATTGGATGCCAGTAGCTTCTTGAGTTCCCGGATATCCTTAAACTCCCGCCCGTCCATCAATTTCCCGGAGGGTTCCACAGCATGCCCAACAAAGTAAGCGTAGGGGTGCCCGGCAGGGTCGTAACCAGTGATTTTCTCCCCGAGATCCAATCCCCGGTAGCGGTCACGCCAGGAACCCATGACATCGAAGTTTTCCAGGGCGAAGCCGACAGGGTCGAAGCGCTTATGGCAATTCGCACATGACTCAACTTCCGTATGCTTGGCCAACTGGCTCCGGATGGTCGTCGCCCCACGTATGTCGGGCTCTATGGCAGGGACGGTTGTTGGGGGCGCAGGTGGAAGTTCCCCCAAGATCTTTTCCATTACCCAAACCCCTCTCAGGACTGGCGAAGTAGTAGTGCCATTTGCAGTCAACTTTAGGATCGAAGCCTGAGTCAACAATCCCCCGTAGGGACTCCATCCCGGCAACTTCACCTTGCGCATTCCCGAACCTTCCTTCCGGGGCAAGTCATAATGGCGTGCGAGACGGTCGTTCACATAGGTAAAACCTGCATCCACAAGGGTCGTCACTGGCAAGTTCCCCCGGACCATTTCGGAAAAGAATGCGTGGGTCTCCTTTTCCATCGAATCCACGAGGTAATCGTCTTTCCGGTATTCCGGGTACAACCGCCCGTCAGGAGTGTCCCGGCGGAGTTGCTTGAGTTCTAACCATTGGCCGGTGAAATTCTGAACAAAACGCTCGAATTTTTCATCCGCGACCAGCCGGGCAATCTCCCGCGCCAAGGTTTCCCCTTTTAAGGATTCCCCGGGCTGAGCCAACTTCCTCAATTGGGCATCCGGAGTGGAGTTCCAGAGGAGGAATGACAAACGAGAAGCCAGATCCATCCCGCCGTCCCCCCTTGGTTCCTTGAGATAAACCACATGCCCTGAGCAAAGGAAGGCTTGGTACCCATGCACCAAAGTATCGACCAAGGGCTCCCCGGCCTGGAGCTTGCCCAGGATCATCTTTGTGAAGACCTCAAGCGATCCCTCCGGGACATCCTCCCTCGCCATCCTGCTGGCAAATGCTTTGAACAGCCTGACCGAATCCCCTTCGGGATCTTTGCTAACTACGCCCACCGGGAATTGTGACCCCTTCGGTGGCGGGCACAGAGGCAAGTCCCCGAACAAAACTTTGTGGGAAGGCGGCGGCCAAGATTCCGGCCTAACCGGCCCTTCGATTTCCAACCATCGGATCGCCGCCCCACGGTGGCCTTCCGGGGGCATGGGCGGGAAATCATAATAAAACCCGCTGTCCGTCCGGATAAAAGGCACTGGTAACCCCAATAAACTGTACTCAAACGTTTCCCCGGCCTTGAGCAGGATGGTCGTGTTGAAAACTTTTGGCTCCGGCAGCAAATCCATCCAACCGCCGGTCTCCCGGACATCGCCGGAAACGTCAGGCCCGGAAGGTTGGCGCGCCCGAAAGCTTATGGCCTGGGGTTCGTAAGCCGGAACCAACCGGAAGTCGGGGACTTGCCGGACGGCCCGGGCTTCAAACCGAACTTTGTATTCCCCGCCATACTTCGCCCGGAACCCCCTTGGATATCCGAAGTAAGGCCAAGTCGCAGACCGGAAGATCGCTGCTTCCAAGGCTCCGACCCTTCGTTCTTCCGGCGAAAGGGTTTTCAAAACTTCGGTAGGATCCGGCACCATCACATTTTCCCTGGCAAAGAACATCGCTTCCCTCCCCCCGAATGTCGTCAAACCCTGGAACAAATCCGTCCCTGTAAACCTCATTTTCTGGACAGGCAAAGGTTCCACCCCGGTAGCCAAAGCTTCGCGCAATGCCGTCTCCGCCGCATCCAACCAACCAGCCAATTGCACCCGCGACACATCCAGCATCCCGGAAATTTTGGTGAATCCATGGGACTCACGGTCAGCCGGCAACTTGTCCCGGATGTCGAGGTTCGGCAGCAGCAACAAGTCCCTCAAATTGTCCTCGAATTCCTCCCGGGTCAGCCGCCGAACCGGCCCACGTCCATTCTCCAGGACGTCCTTCCTGTCCGACACCCACAAGGGCTCCCACAATCCCTGGACCAACCTTTTCCGCTCCCCTTCGCCGAAACCCTTGGCCTTTCCTGGCGGTGGCATTTCTCCCTTATCCACCCGGTCGAATACCTTTGCCCACAGATCCCTTGCCTTCCCATCGGCCAACTTGGAGTCCGGGATGGACAAATCCAAATCCCCCTTCCGAACATCCTCGTCATGACAATCCAGGCAATGTTGTTCGACCAATGCCAAAGTCTCCCTTGGCACGACCTGGCCACCCAGCATAACCGGGGCAACCAAGCAAAGGAACGCATTAGCCGGAAGGGGTTTCATGGATTGGCAAGTTCATAAATCCAACTCCCCGAAACAACCAAATTCATACAACTGGGAATCCTGGCGGTTCTTTTCTCGAGCTTGCAAATTCCAAAGCCCCCGCCTATGTCCAAGGGAACCAAAACATGAAATCCTGCTCCAGCACCCTTTTCCAAAAACTCTGCGCATTGGCAGCAATCGGGCTCCTTGCCGCGTGTGGCCCGATGACAGATTTAAAGAATCCCAAGTCCTACCAATTGGAAGGGCTTTCTTTCCAGTACCCGAAGAATTGGAATCTTGAGGAAGAGCCCATTGCAAAGGGGAGCCATGCGCTTACTATCACGACACCAGGAAACGGCCTGGTCATTCTCCAACTGTATCCGGTGAAGATTGCGCAAAACCTGATGGGTTATGCAGAGGAGATGGCCGAAGCCGCAGCGGTCGCGATCCCCTTTGCCAAAGTATCCGAATCCAAATTTACAAAAGTCGAGGAGTGGGAGGATTACACCTGGACCAGCGAAAAGTTTGACATCACCCTGCTAGGGGAAACCCGACCCCACTACCGGCTGTATCGAAGCAAGGACATTGACGGCCACCGGCTGTTCCTCGTCCTGCAGTCCACCTTCAAAGACGCAGGCCAATTGGTCGCCGGGTTTGACATGATCGCCAAGTCCTTGGAATTCGCAGAAGGGGCACAGTCTGCGGAAGCCAAGTAGGATCGCCTTCCAAACCTATTTCTTTTCCGAGGCGTTCCCGAACCAACCTACAGCTTCTTTCACTTTCACTGCTCCGTCCTCTCCGCCTCACAACACCAACGTCCCGGTAACCCGCGCCAGATCCTTTTTGGTTGTGGGGACAAAATTGACATTCTCCCGAGGTTTGTTAGCCACCAGTTTCGGATGGTCGCAAATGTAGCCCCCGCTGCACTCAAGATCGAATTCAAGAAGTTCCAGGGTCATCTCCTTCGGTCGCACGCTAACGCGCAATGACTCAAATCCGTCTGCGTCCGCCAAAATGCCCCATGCAAAATCTACAAGATGCCAACCTCCTACAGTCGGCATTGGTATGCTCTCTGGATTCCGCAGACGGGATGCTCAAAAGACATTGGATGCCTTCATCCTCCACAAAAAACATGAAAATTTGGACTGACCCCAAGTCGCGTGACCCCCAAGACATGGACGGTTTACCAGGAGCAAACGATATTGATTGATGCTGGTAGCGGGAAAAACTTCCTGCGTGTAAAAATGGAGTGACTACCAATCAAGGGATGAGAGGCAACCTTTGTGTTGTCGCATACATCCCCTTGGCTCATGTCATCCCCAAAAATCTTCGCCGTGACTGGGATAAGGG
>JAYPDO010000052.1:0-413 GCA_038125285.1 Opitutia bacterium | reverse complement strand
CGGCGCATTCGTCGTAGTATTTCTCGATCTCCTCCAGCTTACTGTTGTCGAGGATCACCTTGGCAGCGCGGACTTCGTAAACGATGGGCACGGTGATCTCGTCGGCGACCGATTCGGTCATGGTATAGGCGTCCACCACCTCGCCAAAGACATCGAGGGTGGCATCGATGGGCGTGCCGGTGAATCCGACGTAGGTCGCGTTGGGCAGGGAGTCGTGCAGATACTTGGCGAAGCCAAAGGTCCGCTTCACACCTTCGTCAGTAATCTTGAGCTTCTGATCCAGATTCACCTGGCTGCGGTGGGCCTCATCGGAAATACAGATCACATTGCAGCGATCCGTCAGTAATTCGGTGTCTTCGGTGAACTTGTGAATGGTGGTGAGGAACACTCCCCCACTGGCGCGGCCTTTTAAC
>JAYPDO010000051.1:5454-24916 GCA_038125285.1 Opitutia bacterium | reverse complement strand
AAGGCAAGGCCGACTGGGAAATCGTCCAAGGCGTGCCCGTCAACGACTTCTCCCGAGAAAAGCTCGACGCCACAGTCAAGGAGCTTTCCGAAGAACGGGAATTGGTCAGCGACCTCCTGTAATCCCATTTGGAGTGCGGCAGCATAATGCCGCTTTGAGTCTGGCTGACATGTCGGCCAGACGGAAGGCGGAGTCGTGCCACCGCACTCCAAAAGCTTCCCATGCTCCTCGGCGTCAACATAGACCACTGCGCAACCCTGCGCCAAGCCCGTTACCGGCACTTAGAACCCGGCGAGTTCTCCTATGTGGAACCGGACCCGGTGGAACTGGCCCTGCTTTGTGAAAAAGCCGGGGCGGACGGCATCACCGCCCACCTCAGGGAAGACGCCCGGCATATCCAGGACAAAGATGTCCGCCTCCTCAGGGAAAAGATTTCCACACGCCTGAACCTGGAGATGGCCTGCACCAAGCAAATGTTGGCCTTCGCACTGGAAATAAAACCGGACAGCGTGTGCCTGGTGCCGGAAAACCGTGAGGAAATCACAACTGAAGGCGGACTCGATGCAGCAGGACAAATCGACCGTGTCCGCGAAATTACGGACGCCATGAACGAAGCCGGGATCCGGACTAGCCTCTTCATCGATGCCGACCCAAGGCAGATCGAAGTGGCCGTACAAGTCCAAGCCCCATGGATCGAACTCCACACCGGTGCCTTCGCCAACCACTACCACGACCCAGGCAAAATGGAGCGGGAACTGGCAACCCTCTGCAAAGGGGCGGAACTCGCCCATCGTGAAGGGCTAACAGTCAATGCAGGCCACGGCATCAATTACATTAACATCGGCGAAATCCTCATCATCCCCCATCTCCACGAACTCAACATCGGCCACAGCATCATGAGCCGTGCCATGAGGACGGGGATCGAAGAAGCCGTCTCGACCATGCGGCGGCTGATGAATGCGGCCTGATTTCGCCTGATGACGCCCACATTGGAATTCCCGGAAGGGGGCAAAGTCCTGGGGATTGGTTGCGACCTTGCCGAGGTGGGACGGATCAAGGATGCTCACGAACGCAACGGCCAAGCCTTCCTCGACAAAGTATTTACACCGGCTGAACAAAAATACTGCCTGGACAAAGCCAATCCCTACCCCTCCCTGGCTGCGAGATGGGCCGCCAAAGAAGCCGTTTCCAAAGCCTTTACCACCGGGATCGGGGCGGAAGTCGGCCTGCTCACCGTGGAAATCGAAAAAGGGGGAAACGGCCAACCCGTGGCCAACCTGTCAGGAAACGCCCTGGTACTCTTGGGCAGGTTCGGGGGCAAAGAGGTAAAAGTCTCATTGAGCCACACGCAGGAACTTGCCATGGCCGTGGCGGTTATCATCGGGTAATGCCAATCAAAAGAGAGTGTTTCGCTACTGCCCAGATCCTGAAACAAGGTGCGGGAAGCCGGTATGCAAGAAATAGGACTTGGGGCAAGGTGTGTTAGGCCGCCGTGTAACCGCCGTCGACTGTCCATGCCGCTCCGGTCACAAAGGAAGTTTCGTCCGACGCCAGGAATGAGATCACATTGGCGATTTCCATCGGTTCTGCCAAGCGTCCCATCGGGTGGAGGCCTTTCAGGGTTTCATGGACGGATGGAGTTTCCGTAGCGCCTTCTGTCAACGCTGTGTAAACAAAACCGGGGCACACTGCATTCACCCGGATCTTCTCTCCAGCCAGGCGGATCCCCATGTCCCGGGTCAACTGAAGCACGGCGCCCTTGCTCTGGGGATAGGGGCTGAAACCATCGGAAAACGGGAGCGTCGCCGGGTATGCGACCAAACTCATGACCGAACCAAGGTTCACTATCGAACCTCCTCCTCCCAAACGCTTCATCATTTCGACGGCGGCATGACACATCAGGAAAGTGCCCTTGGCATTGACCTCCATGACTGCGTCCCAACGCCCCTCGAAGTCCGTTGCCGGAGGGAGGGAACGGGGGGTAATCCCGGCAGAGTTCACTAGAATGTCGACCCGTCCGAAACGCCCCACACACTCACCGACAATGGCCTCCGCGTCCGCCCGGGCCGCAATGTTGCCGGTGATGGTGGCAAGGTCAGGCTCCCCTTCCCCTGCGAGTTCGGACAAGCCCCCTTCATTCAAGTCAGTGGCCAGGACTCGTGCGCCCTCGGCCAAGAATTTCCGCACGGTCGCCCTCCCAATCCCGGAAGCGGCGCCCGTCACAATCGCTACTTTGTTTTCCAATCGGCCTTTCATCCCATGGATCCAAAGCACATCCCGCCCTGGGATTCGATAGAAATTACAATCATTTACCTCTTCTACCCCAATCCTTAGCGAATTTTGGACAGCCTTGGAACGTCCTATGGTAGGAAAGGCCTCGTCAAAGCAGATTAGCTTTCAATAGATGTCACCAAGAGGTTATCAATTCCAATATTCGCTAAGGATTGGGGCTCTTCTACTTTGCCCCGCTTTTGTTTTTTCTGGGAGAAATGCGGGATAAAACTACCGTACCAACCAGTTTCAATGCGATGAAGTTCCATCCCCTTCGTTCTGTTATCAGCGCCAGCCTTTTCTTGGTTACACAATTTTTGACCGCTGATAACACCACAGCCGATTCCAAGGGCTTCACCGATGAAGACCGTAATTGGTGGGCAATCCAACCCGTCACCGACCCCGACGTCCCTACCAACGAAGGAACCAATTGGGCAAGAAGCCCCATCGACCACTTTATCGCCCGCAAGCTTGACGAAGCAGGGCTAAAGCCCTCGCCACCAGCCGAAAAGCGGGAATTGGTACGCCGTGCGTATTTCGACCTCCATGGCTTGCCGCCCACCCCTGCACAGGTACAGACGTTTGTGGAGGATGACACGCCCGAAGCATGGCCCCGCTTGGTCCAGCAACTGTTGGACAGCCCGCGCTATGGGGAACGCTGGGCGCAACACTGGCTAGATCTGGTTCGCTATGCCGAGAGTGATGGCTACAACCAGGACGCCTACCGACCGACAGCCTGGCACTATCGCGATTATGTCATCCAGTCCTTAAACGACGACAAGCCCTATGACCAATTCGTCCGGGAGCAACTCGCGGGCGACGAAATCGCACCCGAAGACCCTGACACGCTCATCGCCACCGCCTACCTTCGCCATCCGGTTTACGAGTACAATTTGCGCGACATACGCGGCCAGTGGGAGGTGATCCTCACAGACATGACGGACACCACAGCAGAGGTATTCCTCGGCCTAAGCATGGGCTGTGCACGTTGCCATGACCACAAGTTTGACCCCATCTTGCAAAAGGACTATTATCGTCTGCGCGCCTTCTTCATACCCGTCTTGTGGCGCGAAGACCTCAAACTGGCCACAACTAAGAAAAAGGCGGCCTATGACCAGCAACTGAAAGAGTGGGAAACGGCAACAGCGGGGATCCGGGCAAAGGTCGACGCACTTACCAAGTCGCCGATCAGCTACAAAGTTGAAAAATGGCGCAAAAGTTTCCCCGAGGACTTGCAAGCCATGACCCTTAAACCGGAGGACCAGCGCGGGCCGTTGGAAACGCAACTGGCCAGTTTTTGCGAACGACAGTTGGCATTCGCGGCAAGCCAGTTCAACCCCACAAAGGATCTCAAGGCCAAGGGAGCCAAAGAGGAATACCAGGCGTTACAGGAGGAGTTGGAAAAATTTGACCATCTCAAACCGCAACCGTTGACGGATGCTTTCGTCGTCACCGATGTCGGCCCGCAGGCTCCCCCGAATTACCTGGAAACCCGCAAAGGCATGGAGGAGGTCAAGCCTGGCTACCCGTCCATCATCGCCCAGGATTTGCCCATTATCCAACCGACCGGGACTTCCACAGGCCGCCGCAAGGCACTCGCGGACTGGATTACACAGCCAGACAACCAGTTGGCAACGCGGGTCATTGTCAACCGGGTCTGGCAATACCATTTCGGCCGCGGCATCGTCGCCACTGCCAATGAGTTAGGGGCGTTGGGGGAAGGGCCGACACATCCGGAATTACTCGACCACCTCACAACAAAGTTCGTAAAGGGCGGATGGCATCTCAAGGCTCTCCACCGGGAAATCATGCTCTCAGCCACCTATTGCCAAACCGCACGGCGCGAACCCGACGCAAAGACGGCGGAGGTCGACCCATCGAACAATTTCCTATGGCGTTTCCCCCCAAGCCGTCTCGACGCCGAGCAAATCCGGGACGCAATGCTGGCGGCCAGCGGCGAACTCGACCTAAAGGCCGGAGGTGCTTCGGTGGACGGAAAAGGTGTCCGCAGGTCGGTCTATACCCGCAAGAAGCGCAACAGCCCGGACGAATTGCTCTGCGCCCTCGACATGCCCGCCGGTTTTACCAGCACCTCCACACGGCAAAGCACCACCACGCCCACCCAGGCGCTGCAAATGCTCAACGGGGATTGGGTACTGGCCCGCGCCCGGAAGCTGGCCTCCCGCTCCCAAAACATGGACGATGCGTGGTTGGCCGCCCTCGGTCGCGCCCCCCTGGCCAAGGAAAGGGCGGCAGCGGAATCCTTCCTCCAAAAGCGCATCCGCGAAGCCGAAAAGCAGCTCGCCCTGGCCAAGCCTGAAAACAACGAATTGCCCGGCGGGCTGTTCAAGATCAATAGCCCCCACGAGCGCCTGGTCGTACAGTCGGCGGAACGGGAAGGCGACGATTTCACTGTGGAGGCCGTCGTGAAGCTCGAAAGCATCGATGTCAACGCAGAGCTGCGCACCCTCGTTTCCAGATGGAATGGCGGCAAGGGGAACCTCGAATCGTTAGGTTGGAGCATTGATGTCACCGGGGTGAAATCCCGCTACCAACCCCGAAATATCTTGCTGCTGCTGGTGGGCGAGGATGAGAACGCGAACATCGGCTACCAAGTCGTCGCGTCCAACCTGCGCCTCCCGGTCGGACGGAGGCAACACTTGGTGGTGCATGTATCGGGATCCACCCACAAAGCCATTTTCACCCTGCGCGACCTCGAAACGCCGGACGCCGCCCCTCAGACGGCCACTATGCCCTTGGACGGCCTAACCAAACTCAGCGAAGGCGATTCCCCGGTTGTCCTGGGCGGTTTGGCAATGAGGCGGATTACCCGGCAATGGGACGGCGAAATCGAAGGCCTCCGCATCGTGGCCGGGCGCATACCAGACCAGTCGCGATCCCCGGATCCTGCCCAATGGAAAGACGGTTTGGTCAACTGGCGGGCTACAGATGCGCCCAGCCCCCGCTTCACCTGGAGCGGGGCGGAAGGCGACCCCACTGCGGATACCCCGCACCGGCAGGCCATGGCTGACCTTTGCCAGGCATTGCTCAACTCCAACGAATTCTTTTACCTCCATTGAACCAAAACGCCCCCACCCTTTCCATGCCCTGCCATCGATACGATTTCCCCACCTCCCGCCGCCAATTCCTGCAAACTGCCGGTTGCGGTTTCGGCGCACTCGCCCTCGCAGCCATCGAGGCCGATGCAGCCAAGGCCACCCCCCTGCCCCATCACAGTACCCGGGCCAAGAAAGTCATCTTCCTGTTCATGGAAGGCGGCCCCAGCCACCTCGACACCTTCGACTACAAACCCCTACTCAACCAACTCGCGGGTCAATCACTCCCCGATAGTTTCAAGCCCCCGCTAACGGCTGCCGGGGAAGCCAAATCCCCACTCCTCCACTGCCCTCGCACTTGGCGGCAATACGGGGAAGGCGGGCTCTGGATCTCGGACTGGTTCCCCAATGTGGCCCGGCACGCCGACGACCTTGCAGTCATCCATTCCTGCGTCTCCAGCGGCATCAACCACGCCGGGGGAGTCTGCCAAATGAACACCGGATCCATCTTCGGGGGCCGCCCTTCCCTCGGTGCCTGGGCATCCTATGGGCTAGGAACGGAAAACCAAAACCTGCCTGCCTTCGTCGTCATCAAGGACAGCGGCGCAACCGTCGTCAACGGCGTCCGCAACTGGGGCAGCGGATTCATGCCCGCCGCCTACCAGGGCATCGAATTCAAGTCCGAAGGCACCCCCGTCCAATTCCTGGACAACCCCAAAGGCGTCGACCGCCAACGCCAGCGCGACAAGCTCGACCTCCTCGGCACACTTAACCGCGGCTTCAATGCCGGACGCGAAAGCAACACCGAGTTGGAAGCCCGCATCCGTAGTTACGAACTTGCCTACAAAATGCAGGCCGAAGCCCCTGGAGCGGTCGACCTGGGCAATGAAACCAAAGCCACCCGCAAACTTTACGGCATGGACAACAAGACCACCGCCACCTTCGGCCGCAACTGCCTCCTTGCCAGGCGCCTCGTCGAAAATGGCGTCCGCTTCGTCCAGCTCTACAGCGGCGCAGGCAGCAAATGGGACAGCCATACCGGCATCGAGACCAAGCACCCAGCCCTCTGTAAAGCCGTCGACCAACCCATCGCCGGACTCCTCTCCGACCTAAAATCCCGCGGGCTGCTCGACGAAACCCTCGTCATCTGGGGCGGCGAATTCGGCCGCACCCCCATGAGCGAAAAAGGCGACGGTCGCGACCACAACCCGACAGGGTTCACCATGTGGATGGCAGGCGGCGGAGTCCAAGGCGGACGGACTTACGGAGCCACCGACGACCTCGGCCTCTACGCCATCAAAGACCGTCTCCACGTCCACGACCTCCACGCCACCATTCTCCATCTCCTCGGCATCGACCACACCCGCCTCCTCTACCATCACAAAGCCCGCCCAGAACGCATCGACCAAAACGAAGGCCATGTTTACAAGGATCTCCTCGGAGGCGTATGATCCCCCCAGTGGAAATACCCGTATGCGCGTCTCAAAACTTCCGTCGGCAGTCCCGCTTTGACATCCTTGCTGGATTGCTCTTTTTCTAAATCAGACCGATCCAATCGAAAACATGAAAAAACGCCTACTTTCGCTTACAGGAACCCTCTTGATCTGCACATCCCTCGGCGCCCAATCCCCCGGCTTTGTGCCTCCCGCCCAGCAATCCCCCAACTTCATGAAGGTTGCCCAGTACCTAGACTTGGGCGGTACCGTGTACGGCTACATGGATGTGGACGGCGACATTTCGAGGATCGCCGCACAAGTAAAAGAACTCCTCCAGCTCGTCCCGGAAACCGAGCATAAAGGGGATGCTGCGAAGTTTGCCATGGTGAAAAACCTGAATTTCGAGGCTTACTTGTCCGCCCTTGGTTTTTCCAATGTGAAGGCATTGGGGGCAAGCTCCTACAAGGCTAGTGACAGCTTCAGGAATAAGGCCTTCATCCTGATGGACGGCGGGCCGCAGGGCTTGTTCAAGGTCGGGGGCGTGGCACCTCATAAGTTCGAGACTTGGACAATGGCACCAGCCGGAACGGACTTCGCCTTCGAACAGGACATGGATATCCACAGCGTCTACCTGCTCATTTCGCAAATGGCCCAAGGGATGATGGGCGACATGGGCAAAGCCATGATCGAGGGCGCGCTCAACAAACCGCCCAAGCCAGGCATGCCCTTCACCCTGAAGCAAGTTGTAGAAAGCCTGGATACCCGCGCCCTTGGGATCGTCCGATTCGCTACGGACAAAACCCTGCAAATCCCCCTCACCACCCCGCGAAACCCCACCGCAGGGAACATGGAAATCCCCCTCATCGACTTTTATTTCAGCCTGGATAATTTCGGGTGGTTCGTGGATCACGCCATCTCCGAAGTTGAAAAGCGCCAAGGCGCCCAAATCCTCCGCGTAGACGGATGGAGGGGATTCCTTCCCCCTGGCCCGATGCCCCCGTTCCTCCAAGGTTACCAACCCTACCTCCTCCACGAAACCGCCACAGGACGTATGGTCGTCGTCTCCAGGCCGGAATTCATGAACGAGTGCCTGGCCAGGGGGCGCGGCATCCAGACCGACCCGGAGTTCCATGCAGCCACCCAAGGCCTTCCCAAGACGGGCAACGGTTTCAGCTACATGTCCTCGGACGCTTTCAAACTCCTGACGACCATACTGAGAGCCGTTGCATCGCAATCCTCAACGCCCCCGCCACCCCCACAAGCTGCCCCCGGAGGTGCCCTTGTTCCTGGGGAACCTGCACCAGAAATGCCTGCAGCGGCCAAGATGCCCCCGGAAGTGGCAGAATGGGTTATCAAGACTCTGGCTCCCTTCAACCGACCGGTCGCCTCCGTATACCGCACCCAGGAAGACGGTGCCCTTTTTGTCGCAAACCAACCCTTTTCCCACAAAGGGAACTTAGTCATGGGGCTCGTCCCCAACCCGCTTTTTATGGCCGGGATGTTCATGGCGAAGACGAAAAGGTCGTCCGGGCAACCCGAAGTGGTTGCGGAGGAATACTTCAACCTCGAACCCGGCCCCAATCCCCAGGACATGAACAAGCTCCGGCAAATCGGGATCGCCTACCAGCAATACATGCAGGCGACCGGGGGGCATATGCCGGCGACCACGGCTGGCGTCCATGGGTTTGCCGTGGAGCTTGCCTTGAAGGCCGGGAGCAATGACGCCAGCCTCTACCGAATCACTTCCGACCCGCTTGTCGTGGAACACCTTGGCGATATTGCCGCCCATGTCTCGGACAAAGCCTTTCCGGGGATGCCTTTTTCATACGCATTAGTAGTAGGCCTCCCTTCCAACGCCCAGGCAAGCACCACCCCTATCGCCTGGACCCGAGGGCTCGGAACCAATGGCAAGTGGGCGGATGACGCCCCTTATGGCGACACCGGAGGGCACATCCTCTTCCTGGACGGCCACGTGGAGAAATTCGGTGACGTCGTAGGCAAGCTGAAAGACTACGAAACCGGACAACCTACCTCGGACATCCGCAAAGCTGTCGCCCCTGGTGCGACAATCCTGGAACCGGATACCAGCAGCCTGGAATTGGAACCTTTGGAAGTATTGCCACAGCAGTAGCCGTCGAAGTGCGGTGGCAGGACACAGCCTTGGACCCGAGCAACATTTCGCACGGAAGGAAAGCGGCAAGATGACGCTTCTACTTTGCCCCAATCCACTATTGGCAACCGCGAAATGTTTGGGAGATCCCGAATCTACGCGAAACCGAGCTTTTCCTTGCCGTAGGCGAACGACTTCCGGACGTTTTCCTCCTCAAAGGCGATCCTGCCTGCGGTATCCAGATGTTGGATCCGGGGAAGGCTGGAAGGGTCGTTGACCTTTGCGATCCTGAGGGTATCAGCGAGGTCGCGGGCAGGCAGGTCGGGGAAAGTGACCCAGTATTGGTCTTTGTAGACCGGCACTTTGAGAGGATCCCGGGTAATCATTTCCAGGTTAAACCAGATGCCGGGATTGTGCTTCCTGCAGGTCGCGACCATGGAGGCCAAATCCAGTTGCCCGTTCCCAACCGGGACTTCGCTTAACAAGAAACCGTCTTCGTAGGGAGCCATGGCCATGTCCTTGAAATGGGTGGTCAGAACGTAGGGGGCGAGCATTTCCGCGACCCTGTGTGGGTGGTCGAGGAGGGATAAGTTGTTCCCGAAGTCGAGGGTCACCCCGATCCACTCGCTATCGAGCTTTTTCATCAGGGCGAGATGTTCGTCCGCCCGCCAGTCTTTGTGATTTTCGAGGGCAAGCTTACAACGGGCTTTCCGGAGGATGGGTTCGGCCAGTTGGAGGCGGTAGAGTGAATTCTCCTGGAACTCCTTCCATTGGGCCACCGTTCGCATGTTCTCGTACCTTCGCCCACTAAGGCAAACCGCCCTGAGGATCGTACCCCCGGCCTCACGGCTAGCCTCCAAGTCTGACTGGAAGCGGGGAAGATCTGCCTTGTCCTCGGGTAGCCCGACCTGGCCTTCCAGGGCGATTCCTAGAGATTCACGCCGGTCGCGGACTTTCCCACTAAAATCATTGCTCCATCCACCAACGCCGATTTGCAGGCATCCCGCGCCAAGGCTGTCGCAATGCTCCAGGACATCCAGCGCGTCTTTCCAACTTTCCCTTGCTTGGCCACGGTTCCTCCAACGCTGCCCGTAGGACCAGATGGTCAGGCCCATCTTTTGCTTGAAGGAGCCTGCAGCGGCTAGCTCCGATGCTGTGAGGGTGGCAACGGAGGAGGCAAGGAAGGTTCTGCGTTTCATTTTTCAGGTGCCTTTTCCAATCGTTCAGAAATGGCTTCGATGACGGTTTCCAGTGCCTGAATGCGCGCAAGCCGTTTGCAGTTTCCCTCGATAATGGTCCAAGGTGCGTAAGAAGTGTGGGTGCGGTCGATCATTTCCTGGGCGGCTTCTTCATAGAGTTCCCATTTCTCGCGGTTCCGCCAGTCCTCCTCGTTGAGTTTCCAGCGTTTGCGGGTACTTTCTTCCCGGGATCGGAACCGCCGGAGCTGTTCCTTTTTGTCAATCTGTATCCAGAATTTGATGAGGACGCATCCAAAGTGGTAAAAGTTTTCCTCCATTTCGTTGATCTCGCCGTACGCCCGCTTCCAGTCCCCTTTTTTGCAAAAGCCCTCGATCCTCTCGACCAGAACCCGCCCATACCAGGAACGGTCGAAGATAGTGACATGGCCCGCCTTGGGGAACTCCTTCCAAAAGCGCCACAGGTAATGGTGGGCAAGCTCCAGGTCGTTGGGCGCGGCGACCGGGATGACCTCGTAACCACGGGGATCCATACGCTGGGTGAGGCGGCGGATGTTCCCGCCTTTCCCAGCTGCGTCCTGCCCCTCGTAAACGATGACAACTGGGATTCGCCTTCGGTAGGCCTCGCTTTGGAGTTCGTGGATCCTGGACTGCCGTTCCTCAAGGAGTTCCAGGTAGGCATCGTTATCCAGGGAATTTTCCATCTTGGCGGCGGATATCTTCGGGGCGTTGGCAAAATAGGGCATTTCGTTGCTTTTCGGAGCCGGAACCTTGAGCTTACCCATTTCGACAAGGGTGATAAAGGACTCCAGCCTTAGCGCCAGACTTTCCATGGTGGACTCGGTAGCGGCATCCAGGTCGTCCGCATCAATGACCGTCCAGGGGGCTTCGGGCTGGTTGGTGACGGTGAGCATCCGTTCGATGGCGGGGAAATATATGTCGTAGCGTTTGTGCCTTTCCAGCACTTCCTTGGTCACCCGCCATGCAGTAGAGGGGTTTTCCTGGATGGCGGCCAACCTGCGCGACTGCTCGTCCTTGGAGACCTGAAGGTGGAATTTGACGATCAAAGTCCCACTGTCGAAGAGCTGGCGTTCGAAGGACCGGATGTCGATGTAAGCTTTGGCCAGGCCTTCCATACCCAGTTCCCCACTGACCTCTTGCTCCAGGATGGTGCGGTACCAGGAACGGTCGAAGATCGCCATCCTGTCGGCGGAGGGCGTCCTGTTCCAAAACCGCCAAAGGAAGGGGCGTAACCGTTCCTCGCCATTGGGATCTCGGATACAGGAAACTTTGAACCCACGGGGATCCATCGGCTGGATCAGGCGGTTGATCAGTGTGCCCTTGCCGGCCGCGCTCAACCCTTCGAAAACAACAAGTACAGGGATCCTCAATTCCCGGCAACGCCTTTGGAGGAAGGCGATTTTCTCGCCTAGGGATTTCAGTTTGGAATGGGACATGGGACGTCTACTGTTCTTAGTCAGTGCCGGACGGAAAACGCGGATACTGGATTACGACAGAAAACTAGGATGGTTTGTCGAGCGGAATTGGCGGGTTCAGGCGCAAATCGCGCAACCATCGCACAATCCCGAATGAACCGAATCCAAGCGGATTGACTTCCGTCCGGGGGAAGGAGATGGTCAACGGATGAAAACCAGTTTCCTCCTGCTTCTCCTGCCCTTATGCTCCATAAGTTTGGAGGCCGCCAGGCCAGGGGAGCAGGCACCAAGTTGGGAGATGGTGGGTCTGGACGGAAGGACTTACCGGCTTCCTGAGGAAGCTGGTAAGATCGTGGTATTGGAATGGATAAACTACGGATGCCCGTTTGTCCGGAAACACTATGATGGGGGAAACATGCAAAAGCTCCAAGCCGATTGGACGCGCAAAGGCGTGCTGTGGTATTCCGTAAGGTCCGGGGATCTGAATGCCCATGAAAAGGAGGGGGTCAGGGCAATGGCCAAACAAAATGGTAGCAAGGCGACCGCCGTATTGCTGGATCCAGACGGCAAGGTAGCCACAGCCTACAACGCGAGGGCGACCCCCCATGTTTTCATCATCAACGCCAAAGGGATTCTTGCTTACTCGGGAGCCTTGGACGACCAACCTACCCCAGACCCTGCTTCCCTGGAAGGGGCACGCAATTACGTGGCCGAGGCATTGGGGGCAGTCCTAGCAGGAAAACCGGTGGAGGTTGCGGCGACACGGCCTTACGGTTGCGGGGTCCAGTAAGGCCTGAGGAAAGGAAAATGGGAACGGTTTACCAAGCGACAATCCACTTTTCAGGCCATGTCCAAGGGGTCGGTTTTCGTTGGACGACGGAGCGGGTGGCAGCAAGGTTTAAGGTGACCGGGCGGGTCAGGAACCTTGCTGACGGCAGGGTGTGGTTATTTGCCGAAGGCTTAAGGGCGGAAGTGGACACATTCGTCCGG
Organism: Opitutia bacterium; assembly: GCA_038125285.1. Classification (GTDB taxonomy): domain Bacteria; phylum Verrucomicrobiota; class Verrucomicrobiia; order Opitutales; family JABJCN01; genus JAYPDO01. The sequence continues at coordinate 12,421 of JAYPDO010000051.1, read as the reverse complement.
GAAGTCCGGCATCTGATGCGGGACAACATAACGGACGTGGAGTCAGAAGGTTTCGAAGGCAAACGCAAGTACAGCGATTTCAGGATACTCCGGTAACCGGAGATCATTGCAGAATGGTTTTTGCCCAAAGCGAAAAAAACAGGCATTGCAACCGGGTGCGCTCTTTCCCGTTACTTTTTGGGGCGATTCAGGACGTCGTCCTTGGTGGTCATAGACACGGCTACGATCTCGTCGTTGATGCATTTTGGTCAACGCCAAGTTCCTTGAGGGTAGCGATGGCACCAAAGTGGTATTCGTCCAAGTTGAGGTGGGCATGGACTTACATCATGTCCTTGTCTTTCCAAGCAATCTCCCAGCGCTGCGGCGTTGATGGCTTATGGCCACGATAATCCCTACAGCGCGCCCACTCAATATCTCGATTACCATGAGCTTGGAGAGGTTATGGACGACTTTGAAAAGTTTGGTTGTGGGGAATGCCTTAGGAAACGGAAATCCCCTTGATGGAGGCGAGCCCCTCCCCTTTCACGGCGAGGTAAAGAAGGACACGGAGGACAAAACTCTAAATTGGCTGAATACCATAACGGGAATTTCAGGAGGATGGCAGTGCGGCATCCCAACCCGACCGAATACAGTTGGGGACGGACACGCCCTCACGATAGCTCCCGGTCACTTTGATGGTCGGGTATTCTTCCTCGATGTTGTTCAGGATTTGGAGATATTTGTCGTGGCCGAGGTTGGCCTGGGGAATCGATCGATCCCATTTACGGACTTGGATGAAATTGGGTGTCCCTTGGATGCCCAGGAGCCGGGAAAGCTCAGGCTGGATCAACTCGACGATGTCAAACCGGCTTAGGCGATGGATAATCGGGTTCCGCGCCCCGCCGGCAAAACATTGTAGCAGGACATCCCCCTCCGGTGCCCTGCCGGGAAAAAGGGTCGTCGAGAAAATGCACCCGAGGAGGTTCTTCCCCTCGATGGAAGGGACGAGCATCCCGAATCCGTCAAGGGGATGCCGGATCTGAGAGCGTTTATAACCAAGAGCCGCGCAGGCGATCGGGGGATGGCGGATTTCCGCGAGGGGAGAAAATTTCTTGGCCAACTCCTCGGGAAAGGGAAGGCTTGGCAAAGTGTAGGCGGGGCAAGTGAGGACAATGCGCTGGAATGTATCCTGGCTTGTGGCCTCCCCTTCACGTTGCCAGATTAGCTTCCAATCGCCGCCAGGTAGTTGCTCGATGTTGACCAGATCCGTCTCCAGATGCACGTTCTCCGGACGGATTTTTTCGAGTATTGAAAGGGGTAGGGTAGCCATCCCATCTTGGAAACTGACAAGCTTGCGCTTGATGTAAGCACGATCCTGTTTACGCGCCTTGCCAGCCTTCATCATCCCACGTATGACGGAGCCGTGGTCTTGCTCGACTTGATGGATCAGCGGGAAACAATGCTTGATGGAAAGTTTTTCGGGGTCGCCTGCATAGACGCCAGTGATGAAGGGATCCACGGCATAATTATAGATTCCTTCCCCGAATCGCTGTTTGAAAAAGGATGCCACGCTATGTTCTGTATCCTGGCTCAAGGCCCGGATAAAGGGTTCACGTAAGAGCCTGAGTTTGCCTCCCAAGGTAAACGCTTTCGTGAAGATCAAACCTGGAGGCGAAGTCGGGAGTGCAGCAGGGATGCCATCCCTGACTACAAAACGTTTCTTAGCCTTCGCATTGGCTTCCACCATTTTATCGGCGATCCCGAGCTCTTCAAAATGAGCCAGGATGTCGGCTTCAGCAAGCATGATGGAGTTGGGGCCATGTTCGACCAAGTAGCCTTGGTTCCGCTCCGTATGGATGACCCCTCCGACCCGAGCGCGTTGGTCCAAGACCAGGAACTCCTCTCCAGCTTTAGAGAGTTGATACGCACACGACAGGCCGGTTATCCCGGCTCCAATTATGGCGGTTTTCATGGGCTGGAAGGTTCCTTTGGATTACAAGGTAGGCGGGCTAGGGCGGATTGTCAGAGGCTGTCCTCTGTGGAGATCGAAGACTTTCCAGCCAAGGCGGCCTCAAGGGTATGCCAGGCAAGGGTGGCACATTTTATCCGGGCAGGGAATTTACGCACGCCGGAGAGGGCGGCAAGGTTCCCAAATTCGAAGAGGGCATCGGGGAACTCGTCTTCGGAAGTGAGCAACTTTTGGACGATTTCCGCCTGCTTCCGCATGTCCATAAGGTCGAGCCCTTTGAGGATTTCCGTCATCAGGGAGGCGGAGGCTTGGGAGATGGCACAGCCCTGGCCTTGGAAGGTGATGTCCTGGATTTTGCTGCCGGCCAGGAGAAGGTTCACCGTGACTTCGTCGCCGCAAAGGGGATTTAAACCTTCGGCGAAATGGGTACGGCCAGGAAGCTCCCTGGAGTTACGGGGGCGGCGGTTGTGGTCCAGGATGATGTCCTGGTAGAGGTCTTCAAGGTCGTCCGACATCAGGCGAATAAATCCTGTGTTTTAATAATGGCGGATACCAAGGTGTCCACCTCTTCCTTTGTATTGTAGAGGGCAAAGGAGGCACGGGCAGTCGCCGGGACTCCTAGGGATTTCATAAGGGGCTGGGTACAATGGTTTCCGGCGCGGATGGCGACACCCTCACGATCCAGGATCGTGGCGATGTCGTGCGGGTGTATTCCGCCCAAGGTAAAAGAGACCACGGCCGCACGGTTTTTTGCTTTGGAATGGAGGGTCAAACCTGGCAGGGCGGAAAGGCGTTCCGCCGCATATTCCAAAAGTTTGCTTTCGTGGGCATGGATCTCCTTCGGGTCGAATTGACTGAGATAATCGATGGCGGCACCCAACCCTGCGGCCCCGGCAATGTTCGGGGTACCGGCTTCAAACCGTTCCGGGATACCTTTGAAACTGGATTTCTCGAAAGTAACACGCTGGATCATGTCCCCCCCTCCTTGGTAGGGTGGCATGTTTTCAAGGATTTCGGCCTTCCCGTAAAGCACACCGATACCTGTTGGCCCATAGGTTTTGTGACCGGAAAATGCATAAAAATCACAATCCAGATCCTGCACGTCCGCACCGAGGTGGGGCGCCCCTTGCGCCCCGTCGAGCAATGTCGTTATCCCCCGTTCCTTAGCTTTTGCAATCAAAGCTTTGGCAGGGTTTATCGTCCCGAGGGAATTGGATACATGACAAAAGGCCAGGATCTTAGTCCGTGGGGTGATCAAGCTGTCCATTAGCTCTAAATCCAACTCCGCGGAATGGTTTAAGGGAATGACCTTCACCACGGCACCTGTCTTCCCTGCCACCATTTGCCAGGGAACGATGTTCGCATGGTGCTCCATCCCCGAGATGAGGATTTCGTCACCCTCCTTCAAATTCGCACGTCCCCAAGAACTAGCTACCAAATTGATCGACTCCGTAGTCCCGCGGGTGAAGAGGATTTGCTTAGCTGAGGGTGAATTCAAAAACTTCGCCACCGTCTCCCTGGCCCCGAGGTACGCGTCGGTAGCCAACTCCCCAAGATGGTGTACGCCCCGATGGACGTTCGCATTCTCCTCGGAATAAAATTTTACCAACCTGTCGATCACCGCCTTGGGCTTCTGTGTGCTGGCTGCGTTATCCAAATAACACAAGGGCTTCCTCCGCACTAGGGTCGAAAGGATCGGGAAATCACCGCGGACTTTTTGTAGGTCGAAAGGCAGGGTTGGCATGTTCGTGAGGGGAGGCAATCAAGCTCTCCCGTAAATATTTTTTTCCATAATTATGGCTTTATAAAAACCATAAAGTGCTGTTTGGGCAAAAAGTTTTTGGTCTCTTTCCATTCCAGACCCACTGCCGCCATCTCCTTCTTGGCTTGGTCTTGGGACATCTTGTGGCGGGGCTTGATCCTCACCTCCGGGTCTTCCTCCCTGTACTCGATGAGGACAACACGCCCGCCCTTTCGTAGCCCCTTCACAATCGAAAGCATCATCTCCCTCGGGTGGGAGAACTCATGGTAGGCGTCCACCAATAAAACTAGATCCAGTTCCCCTTCCGGCAACTTCGTGTCCTCCACCGTCCCCAGGGTAGGTACGATGTTCGTCGTACCCCGCTCCTTCATCCTCTTGCGGATAATGTCCAGCATCTCCTCCTGGATATCGACGGCGAAGACCTTCCCCTCCGTCACCATAGCGCTCATAGGGAAAGAGAAGAACCCAGTGCCCGCGCCGATGTCGGCGGCATTGTGGTGCTTCTCTAAATCCAAGTTCCTAATCAAAAGATCCGTCCGCTCCTCCTTGACCCTTCCCGGCCTCTCCAACCACGTGGCACCCAAATGCCCCATCACCTGAGAAATTTCCCTCCCCATGTAGTATTTCCCAGTGCCATCATAGGATTTCGGGCCGGAGCGGTAGACCTCCTGGGTCTCCACCGCAAAGAAAGCAGTAACAAGGGCAAAGGACGACAAAAGGTAACAAAGGGGATATTTCATGACGCCTACAAAAAGCACCTACCGCAATCACGCAAAAGGAAAATTCCCACCCGCCCCAACCACAAAACATTTGCCCCCCGCCAAACGAGGGACCAAGAAGAAAGAACCAAGAACCCAAAATCACATGCGTATCCTCACCACCCTGTTCCTGTTCGCCCTCTTCATCCCGGCTCGAGCCGACCTTGATTTCCCGGAAAAACACCCCTTAGACAAATCCGAATACCGCCGCTTCACCCTGGACAACCAACTCAAGGTCATCCTCCTCTCCGACTCCGGGCTCAACGTTTCCTCCGCCTCCATATGCGTCAATGTCGGCTCCATGTCCGACCCTGACAACCGCCAAGGCCTCGCCCACTTCCTGGAACACATGCTCTTCCTCGGCACGGAAAAATTCCCAGAAGCCGGCGAATACGGCAAATACCTCAAGACCAACGGCGGTTACTCCAACGCCTACACATCCTCGGACCACACCAACTACCACTTCCAAGTCTACCACGACGCCCTCGAAGGCGCGCTCGACCGCTTCTCCCAGTTCTTCATCGCCCCCCTCTTCACCGAAGAATTCACCAACCGCGAGATGAACGCCGTCAACAGCGAACACCAAAAAAACCTCCAGAACGACTCCTGGCGCCAACTCCAAGTGCGCCGCACCCTCTACAACCCCAAGCACCCCTCAAACAATTTCTCCACCGGCGACATCACTACCCTCCAAGGCATTCAGCGCAAAGAATTCCTCGACTTCTACAACCGCTACTACAGCGCCAACCAAATGACCCTCGCCCTCTGCGGCAAGGCCAGCCTCGACCAACTCGAAGAATGGGTACGCCGCTACTTCTCCCCCATCGAAAACCGCAATAATGCGGAGCCAAAGATCCCCGACGACCACCTCCTCCCCGAAAAAGCCCTCCGCATCGCCAAGATCGAGCCGGTAAAAGACATCCGCACTCTCACACTCGAATTCCCTACCCCCTCCGGCGACCAAGAATTCGAAAGCAAACCCGCCGGGCTCCTCGCCTCCATCGTCGGCCACGAAGGCAAAGGCTCCCTCCTCTCCCACCTAAAGGAACTCGACCTCGCCACCGGGCTCGGAGCATACGGTTACGACCCCGCAAAATCCTACGGCTCCTTATTCATACGCATCGACCTCACCCCCAACGGCCTCGAACACTACCAAGACATCATTGCCCACGCCTTCTCCTACATCCAAATGCTCAAAGAAGCCGGCTACCCGGAACAACTTTTCCAAGAACAAGCCGTCATGGGACGCCTCGAAGAACTCTACTCCGACAAAGGCGAAGGCACAGGCCGCGCCACCTCCCTGGCCAACAACCTCCGCCTCTACCCCATCGAAATCGCCGAACGCGTAGGCTACCTCTGGCAAAAGCCCGACCCCAAGCCCTACCAAACCTTCCTCTCCCGCCTCCGCCCCGACAACATGCTCTGCATCCTCTCCGCCAAAGGCGTCCAGACCGACAAAACGGAAAAATACTATGGCACCAAATACTCCTACGAAAAACTCACCGGCAAAGAATGGGAACAACTCCAGCACCCCCGCAAAATCCCTGCCCTCCACCTCCCCGAGCCCAATCCCTACCTCCCAAAAACCCTCCACCAACTCCAGGAAAACCCGGCCAAGCTGATAGACGAACCCGCCCTCACCCTCTACTATTCCCAGGACACCGAGTTCCAACGCCCCAAAGCCACCCTCACTTTTGACATCCTCCAACCGGAGAGCCAGGCCACCCTCAAAAACACCATCCTCAAAGGCCTTTTCGCCGACATCGTCAACGAAGCCCTCAACGAGGAAGCCTACCCCGCCGCCATGGCCGGCCTCAGCTACGGCTTCAGCGCGGGACTCGACGGCGTGAACCTCACCATCTCGGGATACAGCACCTCCGCCAGCACCCTCCTCGAAAAGATCCTCAAAACCCTCCAAAACCCTGAAATCTCTCAGGAACGTTATGCCGCAATCAAGGAAACCAACATCCGCGCCCTCGAAAACTTTCCCAAGTCCGACGCATGGCAACTCGCCCGCCACTACAAAAACCACACTACAGAAAAAGTCCACTTCTCCCCCGAAGAACAACTCCCCGTCCTCCGGGAGACCACCCTCCAAGAAGTCAAGGACTACGCCAGAAAAGACCTCTTCCGACAAGGCCGTGTCGAAGCCCTTGTGCACGGAAACCTCACATCGGGCCAAGCAGTCGAAACTACCCGCAAATTACAAAGAGCGCTCAAACTCGGCCCAATCCCCGCAGAAGACGCACCCTTCAAGCAAAAACTACTCCTCATGGAGCCCGGCGAGACCCTACTGGAAACCCACCAACTCGAAGTCAATAACTCCGCCTTCTGGTGTGAATACACCCTCGCTGACGACACCCCGGCCAACCGCGCCGCCATGCTCGTGATCGACAACTTCATCGGCCAACCCTTCTACAACGAAATGCGCACCAAACAACAACTCGGCTACATCGTCTGGGGCGGCACCCACAGAAAAGAAGACCGCCTCAACGCACA
>JAYPDO010000051.1:0-5398 GCA_038125285.1 Opitutia bacterium | reverse complement strand
TCATCATCCAGTCCGGCACCCACCCCGCCGACGAACTCCAAAAACGCGCCGAAGCCTTCCTAGCCACCGTCCCCAAAATGTTCAACGACCTTTCCGACGAAGAATTTGAACAACTCCAGGCCGCCGCCGCCGAGAAGATCAAGGAAAAGCCCAAGAGCATCGCCGAAAAAGCCGCCATCCTACACACCCTCGCCTTCGAACACAAAGGCGACTTCAACCGCCAAGAAAACACCCTCCAGGCCATCCAAAACCTCTCCAAGTGCAGCACCGCCGCCCTACTCAAAAACATGCTCGCCGAAAACACCCGCCAACAACGCACTTTCCTCCTCTTTGCTGACGGACACAAAGCCTCTGGAAAAATGCAGCCCTCCTTCACCGACCTCCAGAAGTGGAAAGCAGGCAGGAAGTTCGAGTAACGAGATCACAACATGAGTGCGGATGGATACAGACGATCTATTCCGTATTCATATATAACCACTTTCGCATTTTTCATGAAATTCGAGGTATCGATAATTTGAATGAGTGACCAAGAAATGAGCGAAAGCGTAAAAAGCCCATTAGCTCTGTATTCAAAGCAAATTGGAATCTTTCCCACCCCAGCCCCCATGGGGGCAAAGATCGGATACCACGAGCTGGTGGAGGGTTATTTTTGAAATCGGCGACATCCGGATCTACACCCATTACTTGAACCACCCGGCCCTGACCCTTGGATACTGTTTGGAGGCTGACGGTTGCTCTGTAGCTTGCATTTTCGACATGGACTCCTGCTCCATGGACACCTCTTTTTCCAAAGGCCAGTTCAGCCCCGAGGAACAATCCATTCTCGATTTTATCAGACATCAATTTCGCTCAATACACGGCTGAGGAGTATCCCACCAAAGTCGGCTGGCGACACAACACCGGAAAATACGCGTATAAATTCTGCCATACGGCCAGGGTCTGGCCTGCTTTTCCATAGTAGAGGAGGACCCGAAAGTCCATTTCGTCGCGGCCTATCAGATCAAATCCCATTACGGGCAGGAAGAAAACTTCCTCATCAAGAGACTGGCCGGTATAGTGGAGGCCGAAGTCCTGAAAAACCTGGAAAGCTGACTGGGAATTATCCCGCACCCAGTAGTGGGAATTTTCCCCAGGATTGCTCGTAAAACAGGCTCTATTGAAGTGAATGGCAGTCGCCCTTGGGATACCACCCCCTGGCACACAAACTGCTGGATTGCCCATCCTATGTGCAAAAAACTCCGTCGCACCACCCTCGCCATAACCATCATTTGCCATCCGGCCATCGCCGCACAACCCAACTTCCTCTTCCTGCTCTCGGATGACCAGGCCTGGAACGGGCTGTCCTGCCAAATGCACCAGTACATGGGCTTTTCGGCCAATCCCGTCATTCAGACCCCCAACATCGCCGGGTTGGCCGCCCAAGGCATGCGTTTCAGCGCGGCTTACTCCCCAGCCCCGGTTTGCTCGCCCACCCGGATCAGCCTCCAAACCGGCAAAAGCCCCGCACAATGCAAGTGGACGAAGGCCGCTCCGGTTATAACTCCAGGGGACGGTTTCAAATTGATCCCTCCAACCAGCCGCAAAAGCATCATTGAAGAGGAACTGACCATAGGGGAAGTCCTCCAAAAAGTTGGGTACAGAACCGCACACTTCGGGAAGTGGCATTTACAGGGTGGCGGGCCGGAAAGCCATGGTTACCAAGAAAGCGACGGGGAGACGGGGAACCGCGATGCCGAGGCTCATACCGACCCCAACCCGGTGGACATTTTCGGCATGGGAAAGCGGGCGATGGACTTCATGGAAAAGAGCAAGGCGTCGGGAAAACCGTTCTACATCCAGATGTCCTACCATGCCCTCCACTATCCGCAAAACGCCACCCGTGCCATGACGGAAAAGTACCGGGGGCTCATGCCGGGCGGCAATGACAAGGAGGTCGGGCGGGCGGCCATTTCCGAGGATTTGGACCGAGGGGTCGGTGAACTGTTGGGCAAACTGGACACCCTGGGGTTAGCTGGGGAAACCTATGTCATCTACATGTCCGACAATGGCGCAGGTACCAAAGGCGCGGGCTTGAAAGGAGGGAAAGGCGATGCCTGGGAAGGGGGGATCCGAGTGCCGATGGTCGTCCGGGGACCCGGGATCCGCCCAGGGAGTTGGTGCCACGAACGGGTGGTCGGCTACGATTGGTTCCCTACCCTCTGCCGCCTTGCAGGGATCCAAGACCCCTTCCCCCCGCAAATCGAAGGCGGTTCGCTGGTACACTTGCTCCAAGGACGCGCCGGCCCGATCCAACGCCCCAGGGAAGGGCTGGTTTTCCACTTCCCTCACTACCAGGGGGATTCCCCCCACACCGCCCTCTACCTGGGCAACCACAAACTCCTTCGCTTCTACGAGGACAATTCCCTGTATTTGTACGACATCAACCAGGACATCAGGGAAACCCAAAACCTTGCCCCGGGCAATCCCGTGCTTGCCCAAACCCTGCTCGCGAAGATGGACGCGTACCTGGAAGATATCGGGGCCGCCCTTCCCACCCCGAACCCGAACTTCGATCCCGCGAACCCGCCTTCCATCAAGGACGTGGGCCAAGCCCAAAAGGGAAAGGGCGGCAAACCGGGCAAGGATGGGAAAAAAGGCGGGAAGAAGGAACGGAAATCCGAACCCACGGAAGATCCCCAGGCCAAAGACAGCAAAGATAGCGGCACCTGGGAAGCCGAGGAGTACAGCGGCCTACGCGGGGAAAAGGAACTCCGCGACGCATTCGCATCAAAATGTTTCAGTTGGCTCACCGGATCCCCGGCGGACAATGAGAAACTCTCCGTCGGCAAGAATGCCCAGTTCTTCGGTTTTGTGGCCCTGCGATACCAAAGCGGCCGGGCGGCCAACCGCGGTACATTGGGCCGCGCCCTGCACTCCATCGCAACGGATGCCCAGCGCGAAATCCTTGCCCAAGCAGTCAACGCAGAGAAAGCGCCCCTCAAGGAATGGTGGGTGGAAAGGGAAAAAATCCTCACCCTGCTGGAAGGCCACTTGTACTCCGGCACACCGGTGGACGGAGGGCAACTCAATGCCCTGGGGGAAAAGTTCTCCGTCCTCAATGCAATGGTCGCCATCTACGAAGCCAAGGCATTTGCCGCCTTCGAGGATCTCCTCTCCCCGGCCCAAGCCCAACAACTGGCAAGCTGGCGCAAAGACCCGGAATCCGCAGGGAAAGCCGGGGAAGGCAACCAAGTGGACGGTCAGGGCAAAGTGGCCAAGGAAGACCTCAAACAATTGGAAGACCTCTACGCCAAATGTTTCTCCTGGCTGACCGGAAAGCGGGAAGACAACGAAATCATCCCCATCGGCCAACCAGCCCAATTCTTCGGGTTCGTCTCCATCCGCCACAAAAGCGGCCACGCCGCCAGCCGGGGAAAAATCGCCAAGGATTTCTGGAACCTCCTCTCCCCTGCCCAACAAAGCCTCCTCGACCAAGCCATCGGGATCCAAAACCCGGTGGTCAGGGAATTCCTGGAAAAGCGGCACCTCTTCCTCGTCCAACTCGCCAATCTCCGCACCAACCCCCAGCAATTCGAGGGCCCGGCCACCCGCCAACTCGCCGTGGACATGGGGCATCTCGAAATGCAGGCCGCCCTAATCGAGGCCACCGCCTACCGCCAAATCCGCGTGACCATGGATCAAGCCCAACTCGACAAGGCCATGAAAATGCGTGGCGAATACATCCTCGACGAATCCCAGGTCGCCAAGCTGGACGAAACGGAACGAGGCAAAACCCTCTCCATCCTATGCATCGGCTGCCATGGTATGCCCGGACAGTACAGGCAAGGCCTCCCCGGGCCGGATCTCGCCGGCTTCCTTGGCCGCCCAATCGCCTCCTATCCAGGTTTCCAATATTCCGCAGCCCTGGGACAACTCAGCCAACAGCACCAACGCTGGAACCCCAAACTCCTTGACCAATTCCTCGCCTCCCCAAAAAACTTTGCCCCTGGGACAAAAATGGAATTCCAAGGCCTCCTCAACGCCGAAGACCGCCAAGCCCTCATCCGGTACTTGATGGACAACCGGTAACCCCCCCAATGCAAACTTGCCTCCACCAGGAAAACCCGCTGGGATAAGGCGAAAACCTTGTCCTGCATGAAACCTGTTCCCAAGCCCAAGGCGGTGTGGTTGTCCTTACTTGCAGTGGCAGGGCTCCCTGCAACCTGTCCCGCGATCACGGTACACGACTCGCGGACGGAGGAAGACCAGGCGGCCATCCGGGAAACGGCGATTGCTGTAGGCCAAGGCCTGCCGGGACTGGGGTATGTCTTGGGCCAACTCAATGACGGGCAATGGATACGCGCAGGGTGCCTGGTGAAAATATCCAGGAACGTGGCCGTCACCGTAGCCCATGCAACCTTCCATTTCCAACAAGGGGAATACAAGGACATCCGCGCTGGCTTCGTAAACCCAGCCGATATTACCAACCTCCAGACCAGCTATGCGGTCTCCGCCATCCACCGCCACCCGATAATGGACCTCGCAGTCATCATCCTGGCCACACAACCGGGCGAAGATGTGGAAGACGCCCCCACAACCAAGGAAATCCCAGCCCTCGGCGACCTTCTGCATTTCGGCGGATACGGGATCTACAGCCTGGCGGGCGGCCCCAACCTCTCCAGCGGCGTCAAACTCGGCGCGAGGGGTTACCTGGGGGAATTCAGCGACCCGGAAATCCCGCCCTACTACAAATTCATCGAATTTGCCGGCGACCCAACCAACCCGGCCTACCACCCCGAAGGCGGACTGGTGGACAGCGGTGACAGCGGCGGCGGGGTCTATGTGCTCGACGATACGGGACATTACCAACTGGTCGGCCTTAACGCAGTCCGGACCGGCCTCAACGAATACGGGGAACACTCCGGCTTCATCCCCCTCGGCATTCCCGCCGCCTACCGCTTCACCAACCAATTCCTGGACCTGGACAACGACGGCACCAACGACCTCGCCGAAGAAGCCTTCGGGAGCATCGCCTACCCATCGGGCATACCCACACCCCAACTCGGGATCCTTACAGCCCAAGGTAGCAACACACTCACCCTGACCCACTTGGCCATCCAAGCCGGAACCCTCACCTACCAAGGCCAATTCAGCCATGATCTGGTAACATGGGAAGACGCCACCCCCTCCGTAAACCCGCCAGGTCTCCCCTCTCCACCGGCAAACTACCAATGGCTCACCTGGCAAACCCCTCCCCAATCCAAATCCGCCTTCATGCGTGCAACCGCCGAGCCAAACCTGGATCCGGAGTAAGGCCACCCTGCCAGTTGGATTTACGAAAAACACGGGCTGAAAAGCCCGGGTTCCAGCATATTACAATTTGTAAGGATATAGCATTTCTCAAAAATCATTTCCGAAA
>JAYPDO010000050.1:25294-25411 GCA_038125285.1 Opitutia bacterium | reverse complement strand
GAGTGGATCGAATTGTACAACCGTGGCGGGATGGCGGTGGATCTCTCTGGTTGGGATTTCGGGGAAGGGATCAATTTCGCCTTCCCCCCTGGTGTTTCCCTCGAAAGCGGTGGCTAT
>JAYPDO010000050.1:18037-25284 GCA_038125285.1 Opitutia bacterium | reverse complement strand
CTATCTGGTCATTGCAAAGGATCCCACTGCGCTCTTGGCAGCGCACCCCGGCATCCAAGTGGCCGGCCCTTTTTCCGGGTCTTTGGACGGAAATGGCGAGAATATCCTTTTACGGGATGCGAACCACAATCCTGCCGACCAGGTGCGTTACAGCGACGGGGGCGAGTGGCCCAGGGCTGCGGACGGGATGGGATCGACGCTTGAGTTGTCAGACCCGGATGCCGACAATGCCTTGCCTGGTGCCTGGGCGGCAAGTGTCGAGACGGCCCGGACCCACTGGCGTCCCTACTCTTACAGGGGAACCGCTGCGCCAAGTACCATAGGCCCGGACGGCCAATGGAAGGAGTTTGTCCTGGGGTTACTGGAGGAAGGTGAAATCCTCCTCGATGACATTTCCGTGGTCGAGGATCCTGACGGAGCGGCGATACAGTTGATCCCCGACGGAAGTTTTGAGGCAGGCAACCTGGACTCTTGGCGCCTGCTCGGCAACCATCGTGATGCCACCATCATCCCCGACCCGGATGGTGGCGGGAACCATGTCCTTCGGCTTTGCACCACTGGCTCGGCCGAGCATATGCACAACCACCTCGAAACTACCCTGGCGAACGGAGAATCCGTGGACAATGGCAGCGTGTATGAAATCTCCTTCCGGGTACGATGGGTCAGCGGGTCGGACTTGCTCAACACACGCCTATATTTCAACCGGCTCGCCAAAACCACCGAACTCCACCGCCCGTCAATCTACGGAACCCCCGGAGTGCAGAACTCGACCCTTGTAGCCAATGCGGGGCCGACTTCCTGGGGGTTGTCCCATTCCCCTGTGGTCCCTGGTGCGGGCGAGACCGTAAGTGTGGGCATCCACGTATCCGACCCGGACGGTGTGGTCGCCCTTACCCTGCATTACTCGGTAAACGGGGGAACATTCCAAGAGGTCACCATGGCCCAAGATGGCGAGGGATCCCTTTGGGCGGGAACCATACCCGGGCAGTCCGCCGGGTTGACGGTCCGGTTTTATGTCGTCGCCACCGATGGTTTGGGTGCCACTTCCTTATCGCCGGGGGAAGGGGAGGAATCGGGTGCGATGTATGAAGTTGAGGATGGCCGTGCCGCCACTACAGGCATCCACAATTTCCGAATCATCATGGATCCTGAGGACGTTGCCTGGATGCACACACCTATCAATGTGATGGGCAATGGCCGCCTTCCCTGTACCGTCATTTATAACGAGGAGGAAGTTTACTATAATTGCGGGGTACGGATCAAAGGCAGCGAGCGTGCCCGGCTCAACCAGAACCGCGTGGGTTTTAACGTCGCGTTCCCTAAAGACCATCTTTTCCGTGGTGTACACCGCACTGTGGCGATCGACCGTTCGGAAGGGCAAGTGGTCGGGCAACGGGAGCTGTTGTTCGACCTCATGGCCACGTCCAGCGGAGGTATCCCTGGCGAGTACAACGACCTCTGTTATGTCATCTCCCCCGACCCGGCCCATACCAGCGCGGGGATCCTCCAGATGGCGCGCTTCCTGGGTACTTTCCTCGATTCACAATTTGAAAATGGCGGGGACGGGACGGTTTATGAGTATGAACTAGTCTACTATCCTACCACTGCCGATACCAACGGCTACAAGATCCCTAGCCCTGACCAAGTTGTGCGGATGCCTGTCCGGGACCTGGGGGACAACCCGGAGGACTACCGCTGGACCTATCTTATCAAGAACAACCAGGAATTCGACGATTTCTCCGGGATTATCAACATGGCAAAATTGTTCTCCAAGACGGGGGCAGATTTTGACAGGGCCGTGGATGACGTCCTGGATACCGGCCAGTGGCTCCGGTCCCTTGCCTACAGTTGTGCCACCGGGGCAGGGGATTCCTTCTTTGCGAACTCGTACCACAACGGCCAGTTCTATGCCCGGCCAGGCGGCAAGATCCTCTATTTCACGCATGACACCGATTTCTCCTTTAGCGCCACCCGCAACATTTTCCAAAATGCCGAGCTGCAAAAGCTGACCGCCGACCCAGCCCGGAAACGGGCTTACCTTGCCCATCTCAAAGAGATTTGCAGCACCGTCTACAACCAAGCATGGATGGAGCCTTGGGCCACCCATTTCGACGCCCTTGTCCCCGGTGGCGATGTCTTCGTGGACGACCTTGCCTACATCAACTCCCGTTCGGCCTACATCCTTGGACTGGTCAGCACCCAAGTCCCACAAGTCGCTTTTGCCATTACCACCAATGGGGGATCCGACCTGACGACCGCGGACAACCCTGTTGAAATTTCCGGCAATGCCTGGGTCGATGTGAAGGAACTCCGCCTCCAAGGATCCTCCACCCCGATCCCGCTGACATGGCCGGCTGTGGACCAATGGAGCCTCTGGCTATCAATTTCCCCCGGTGCCAATGCCCTCGTTTTGGAGGCCTACGACTATGCAGGGAACCTTGTAGGGACGGACACGATCAATGTGACCAGCACGACCCCTGTCGAACTCCCTTCCCCCGCCAGCCTCGTCATTTCCGAGATTTATTACAACCCACCTGGAAGCGAAGAATCCACCGAGTACATCGAGTTGCTGAACATCCATCCGACGGCCACCCTCGACTTGACCGGCCTGTCCTTCACCAGCGGGATCGGTTTCACCTTCCCGCCTGGATCCGACTTGTCCCCTGGTGAACGTGTCCTTCTCGTCAAGGACGAAGCCGCCTTCGAGACGGCTTTCGGGAATAGCCACCCGGTTGCCGGCACCTTTTCTGGAAAATTGGACAATTCGGGGGAAGCCTTGGCTTTGGCACTATTGGACGGCACTCCGGTGCAATCCTTCTCCTATTCCGACAACAACCCTTGGCCAACTGCTGCTGACGGGTACGGGTACTCCCTTGAATTGGTCGATCCTTTTTCTGCGCCGGACCCCAAACTTGCCATCAACTGGCGCGCCAGTGCAGTACCCGGAGGTTCGCCGGGCGGGACAGACGTCGAAAGTTTCCTCGCTTGGAAAGGTACCTTTGGGAACCCGGCGGACGGGGATGACCCGGATGGGGACGGTTGGAGCGTGGCCGAGGAATACTGCCTTGGCGGTACCCCGGGATCCTTTGACCGGCTCGAACCTGTTTTCCGTTTTGAGATAGGGGCCGGCTTGGTGTTTGCTTCCGTACAACGCTTTGCCGCGGCAGACGGGATCCATGTGACTCTCGAAGCCTCTTCCGACCTTACTAGCTGGGCACCAGTGGAAGGGGCGTCCCTGCTCTCGAACGAGCGGACAGAGGGTTCAACCCCTGCGGTGGACAAGCTCACTTTCATGGCACCGTTGCTACCAGCACCACAGTTTTTCCGGTTTGTCCTGGGACACTGACCCTTTGGTTGGAAGCTTGTCGGCCCAGGCTTTCCTTCCTTGCCTGCCTTTGTAGTTTTGACAGGGGTTGGGGAATTGCCATTAGCATTGCCTTCCCTATGGCCAACCCGATCCGCCAACGTGCCGCAAAATGCACAGCTACCGCCCTCCGCAGGAAGTACTCCGCCTATTACCAAAGTTTTGAAAGGCAAGAGGGGAGCCGGGTCTGGATGGATGGTAACGAGATGGTCATGCTTTCCAGCAACGACTACCTGGGTTTGACCCACCACCCTAGGGTCGTAGAGGCCGGGCAAAAGGCTTTGGAGAAGTGGGGGGCGAGCAGTACAGGGGCAAGGCTGGCCAATGGATCCAGGGTTTACCATGAAGAATTGGAGGCCAAGTTGGCGGGGTTCCTTGGGGTGGAAGCATGCCACATCATGGTGTCGGGGTACACAGCCTGTATGTCCGCAATTTGTGGGTTTGCCCAACGGGGTGACTTGGTTTTGGCGGACAAGAATATCCACTCCTCCTTATGGTCCGGGATCACGTTGTCCGGGGCCAGGTTGGAGAGGTTCAGCCACAACAAGCCCGAGAGCCTGGAGGAGGCCTTGTCCTACGAGGACAGGGATATTCCCAAGTTGCTGGTGATCGAGGGGATTTACTCCATGGAGGGGCACATTTGCCCGCTCCCTGGTTTCCTGGACATTGCCCGTGCCCACGATTGTTTCACCATCCTGGACGATGCCCATGCCTTGGGCGTCCTGGGGAAGGAAGGCCGGGGAACTGCGTCCCATTTCGGGGTGGAAGGGGAAGTGGACATTGTGTGCGGGAGTTTTTCGAAGTCCTTGGCGAGCACCGGCGGGTTTGTGGCCGGGAAGAGGGAGTTGGTCGAGTTTATGAAATCCCATGCCCGTCCGGCCATTTTCAGCGCGGCCTTGGCCCCGGTGCAGGTGGCCACGGCTTCCGCGGCGTTGGATGTGCTGCGGGAGGAGCCGTGGCATTTGGCCAAACTTTGGGAAAATGTGGGCAGGTACAAGGGGATCTTGGACGGGCTGGGGTTGGATACTTGGAGAAGCGAAACCCCGGCCATTCCGATTGTGCTTGGATCGAAGGAGCGTGCTTACTTCTTTTGGAAAGCCCTGATGGAGAAAGGGGTGTTTACGGTGATCTCCGTGGCTCCTGGCGTACCTCCTGGCAAAGACCTTGTCCGGACGGCCATTTCCGCACGGCATACGGAGGAGGATTTCGGGCGGATCGAGGCAGCCCTCGCCCATGCCGCGAAAAAGGCCTCCTAGCTTGCCGAGTTTAACAGGAAATTGGACAAGGCAACGGCGGAATCCCTCCAGGTCGGGAGGTTTCCTTGGTGGCAACTTTCCCTGAGTTTTGCCAATTCCCCGCTGGATTGCAGTAAAGCCCGAAGGGATTCGTAAAGGGAGCCAGGATTATTGATGTCAAAGGTCCTGACCCCGCCCAGATGTGCGTTTTCCATGACGCTCGGTATGCTGGAGGCGAGTACGGGGGTGCCCATCCAAAGGGATTCCAGGACTGGTAGCCCGCAACCTTCTGCAAACGATGGGAAAAGGCACAGGTCCGCCTTCCGGTATAGTGCCAGCAACTCCTGGGGTTTGGGGGATTTGTGCCAAGTGATGGGGAGCCCTTTGGCGCGGGCGTCTTTTATGAGGCTGAGGATTGGTTTCCCGAAATGGGGGTTCAGGCGTCCCGCGATGTGGAGATGGATCTTGTGGCCTTGGGCATAGAATTTTTCACATGCGGAAATGGCGGCTTGATGATTTTTCCTTGGTTCTAGGATGCCGACCATGAGGAGATTCCGAGGAGGGGAGGGGGCAGTTGCTGTGGATGGCTTTTCCGGCCGGAGTTGGAAATGGAGGTCGCTTCCAAGCTGGAGGGCGGTTGTCATTGGCTGGCTTTGCAGCTCCAAACTTTTCCAGTAATCCAATAAATCTGCTTGGCTCGAATTGGAAATGGCCAGGATTTTCGTGAAATGCGTCCCGAGCATTTTCATGTAGTCCGGGTGGCGGTAAACACTTTTGGGCCATGTGATGGCCGGGTGCTTCATGGGGATGTCGTCATAGAAGATGGCCGCTTTGGTCCCTTCATGGTAATCTAGCCATTCGAGGATCCCTGGGCGCTCGTCCTCGCAATATACCTCCGGGGAGAGGAAGGGGAGGTGGCTTCCCCTTGGGATCGGTTCATTACCGTGTTGAAATTCCCTGGTATTGTTAGACCATCGGAGCGTCCACACTTCGTAACCCAAAGCTTCCACTTCCAGTCGGAGGCGGATGGCCACTTGCTTCATGCCTGAGGCCGGGTACTTGGGATTCCCCGTTTTGGTGGCATCCCATAACAGGACAGGCTTGCCTGGCCTTCCTTTTGCCGTTGATCCCGCTTCGAAATCCATCCTCAGGCAAGCCTTACGAGGCCGAGTTGGATGAGAAGCGCGTGGAGCAGCTTGCCGGCGTGGCAGGATACGGGTTTGGCCAGGAACCTCCCCAGGTAGGTCCAAGCATGGAGCCTTTGGTCACGGATGGACTGGTTTGCCCGGATGGATACACCCCAGCGTTGGGAGAGAATTTCCGCATTCCGGGTGTTGTGTGTTTTGCGTCCTTCCGTCGCCCCTTTGATGTGGATGACCTCGCTGTCGTGCGCCACATAGTTTTTGTATCCGGCCCCGGCCATCCTCAGGCATAGGTCTACGTCTTCGCACCCGTTGATGAAAATCTCGTCGAACCCGCCAAGACCTAGGAATGTTTCCCGCCTGCAAACACAGCATGCTGCCGTTACAGCGCTCCATTCCCTCACTTTTTCCTTGAACGGGTGGGTTTTGAAGTGTTGGCCGAAGTGCCTTGGATTGCCTTCCGGCGCAAAGACGACGCCCATGTGGTCGTAGAGGTTGTTGTCCTGCTTTCGCTGCAAGTTGCCGACCATGCCTGCGTCCGGGTAATCCTGGAAAACCCGGAGCATCGGGGCAAGCCAGTCCCCTTGGACAAAGACGTCGTTGTTCAGGAGGCAGAGGAAAGGGGCTGCGGCCTCCTTTGCGGCAAGGTTATTATTGTGGCCAAAGCCCCTTGGGCTCCTGTTGAGAAGGAGTTTGTGGGGCGGCTTTACCAAGGATTCCAATTTTTCCCTGGTCTGGCTGGAGCTGGCATCGTCGACCAAGATGACCTCGTAGGCGATTTTGCCGTCGAGGGTAGTGCGGATGTCCTCCAGGCAGCGTTTGGTCAAGTCCAACTGCTCGAAGGCCGAGATCAGGATGCTGGTTTCCGGTATTGTTGACATCAGTGGGAACTGGGGGCGGAGGGTTATGGCCTGTGCAAAGCTGTCAAGGCCGGGTGGGATTTTGTGCCGCCTTGATCAACAGGTTTGCCAGTTGCCGCCCGTTTTTCCGGATATTGAAATTCTCCTCGATCCAAACTTTGGCATTCCTACGGATTTGGTCCAGGGATTGGATCGTGGGCAGCGATTGAATCCTGTCCGCCCAGGCGTTTGCATTGTCGTAGGGCAGGACAAAGCCCGTATGCTGGTCTGTGATGGCTTCCAATGCTCCTGCGATCGGGGTTGTGAGGACTGGTAGCCCGTGCGTCATGGCCTCCGCGATCACATTGGGCAGGCCGTCCCTGTCCCCGTTTGGGGCAGGTTTCCCGGTAAAGAGGAGGATGTCGGCATCCCGGTAGGCCAACTCCACGTCCGGGTATGCTTTCCGTCCACGGAAGAGTACTTTCCCGTCTAGCCCAAGGCTGTGCGCCTCATGAGCCAGGTCTTTCAGTAGGGGGCCTTTGCCGACGATGTGGGCTTCGAACGGGAA
Organism: Opitutia bacterium; assembly: GCA_038125285.1. Lineage (GTDB taxonomy): Bacteria > Verrucomicrobiota > Verrucomicrobiia > Opitutales > JABJCN01 > JAYPDO01. Next base: position 18,136 of record JAYPDO010000050.1, on the reverse strand, counting down.
CCCCCTTTCCATTAGTTTTCGGTAGATTTGTAATTGGAAGGAAAAGTTCTTCTTTTGAATCATCCTGCCGACGCTCAGGATACGGACAGGCTCCTGGAG
>JAYPDO010000050.1:3277-18027 GCA_038125285.1 Opitutia bacterium | reverse complement strand
CTCCTGGAGAGGCAAGAAGGGGGCATCCTTGGGCTCGGGGGTGATTCCTCGCCTGACCAGGTGGTATTTTTCCGGACAGTTGCAGGTGCGGCGGGCCATCAGGTCGGCCAGCGTCGCTTTGGTGGAACTCCTGACAAAGCGTGCCTGCCTTGTCTTTTCATCCAGGAGCCAGTCGCCTCCGTGTTTGTAAACATCATAGGCATGGGCTTCCATGGAGAAGGGAATGCCGGTGAGGTGGTGGAGGGTGTAGGCGGCGGCCGCTGGCATCGTCCCCCAGGTCGCATGGATGAGATCCGGGCGGTTCCCGATCTTTACCAGCGACGAGGCGTGGTCAAATGCCCAGGCGAACCCCCAATTGTTTTCCGCCCAATTGAGCAGCATGGGGACTTTCCTGCCCAGCAGGATTTGGAGGGTTTTCCGGACTGGGGTCGGGCAACGGAGGATCCAGAAGGGGGCTTTGGCCAGGAACCTGGGGAGGTTGCCTAGCTTTGTTGTCTCGATGCGGACCGGGCCATTAGGGCCTTTGAATTTGCCGGAACCGCCCCACATGGCACGGATGTCCAGCTCGATTTCCCCTTCCCCTAGCAGATAGGTGACTTCCCGCTGGAGGAAGGTTTCACTAAAGCGGGGGAAAATTGTGGTGAGATAGAGGACCCGGGGCACGGGCTAGCCTTGGGGTTACAAGGTGGAGGTTCTCAATCCTTGGGGTTTCCTTTGGCCTTCTGGGGTGTTTTGGCGGAAAGGGAAGCTGCAGGGGTATTCCTGGAGCGGGAAAGGATTTGGGGGAGGGCCGGTTTGAACGCAGCCGGAACCCTTGCTTCCTCTTCTGCTGTCCGGATGTAGTCAAATGCCAATTTGATCTCTTCAGCAACGGCGGTCTTTTCCCCGTCCACTGTGATGGAGCCTTGGAAAAGGGCGAGGGGGTGGCGGATGTTCCGGGGCTTGATCTGGAAAGTGAGGATGTCCCCCGGTTTGCAAATCCGGTGGCAACGGACGCCGTCGCAGGAGGCAAAGTAAATGGAGTCGGGGTCGACATCGCCGTTGAGCTTGTCATCTTCCGCAGTGAGCAGGTAAAAGACGGCGAGTTGCCCCAGGGCTTCGATCATGATGGAGGCCGGAAAGATCGGGCGGTTTTTGAAATGGCCCTGCAAGAAGTTTTCCGTCCCCTTGATAATATAAGTGGCCTTTGCCGTGTTCGGGCCGATGGAGGCAGTCTCCAGGAATAGGAAAGGCTCCTGATGTGGCATGATGGCCGCGATTTCCTCGATCGGGTATTTGCGGAACAAGTTGGCCGGGGTTTCCCCCTTGATCTTCGCTTCCATGAAGGTGTGGACATCGCCGATTGTCCTCAGGTCACGAAGTTCCTCGTTGTCAAAAGAGACCTGTAGGGTTTTTTCAAGGAGCATGACGATTTCCAGCATGGTCAGGGAGTCGATTCCCAAGTCGTCCATCAAATGGGTTTCCCTATCCCCTTTTCTTAGCACCGGCCGGACTTCCGGCTCTAAGAACCTTTCGATTACCCCTAGTACGATGGCAGGGACTTGTTCGGCATCCTTGGTTTTGCGGAAGGCCAACGCTGCGTCGATCGTCCCGGCCGGGCAGCGTTTCAGCTCTTCCCGTAGCTCCTGGATTTGTTCTTCTGTAAATTTGTTGTCCACTTTGTGATCAGGAAGCATCGTATTACCTTGGATGTAGGGGGGAGAGTCAATGTGAAAGGTTTCTGGCTTTATTTTTTGCCGGGTTTCCGGCAAGGTCTGCGAACTTTGGCACTCAGCAGCTATGAAGACGGTCTTAACTTGCGCCCAACCTACTGGAAACCTGACCTTAGGCAACTACCTCGGGGCCGTCCGGAATTGGGCGGCTTTGCTTCCCGGGAACTCCTGTTATTTCGGGATTGTCGACCAGCATGCCATCACGGTGGATTACAAGCCGGTCGACTTGAGGGCGAACTCCTTGCGCTGTGTCGCCCAGTACATAGCCTGCGGGCTGGATCCTGAGGCCGCCCACATCTTTCTCCAAAGCCATGTGACCGGGCATACGGAACTGGCCTGGGTGTTGAATTGCCTGACCCCAGTCGGGGATTTGCTGAGGATGACCCAATTTAAGGATAAGACTGGGGGGGGCGAGTTGGACCAGCCTGCCCCGGGTTCCGGGAAGCCCCAGCCCAAGCCTGTCGTGAATGGCGGCTTGCTGGTTTATCCTGTCCTGATGGCCGCCGACATCCTGCTTTACAATGCTGACATCGTACCGGTTGGTGACGACCAGAAGCAGCACTTGGAACTTTGCAGGGATCTGGCCGTCCGTTTCAATAATTACTATTCCGAGACCTTTACCATTCCCGAGCCCTACATTGCCCCTTCCGGTGCGCGGATCATGTCCTTGCAAGATCCCACCAAAAAGATGTCAAAGTCTGACCCCAACGAGCGCTCGACCCTTTTCATCCTGGATACTCCTGACCAAGTGAAAAAGAAGCTGATGAGCGCGGTGACGGACTCCCAAACCAATATCGAATATGATCCCCAGAACCGTCCGGGTGTATCCAACCTATTGGAGATCTATGGGGTATTATCCGGTAGGGATCCGAAGGAAATTGCCACTGATTTCGACGGGAAAGGCTACGGGGAGTTGAAGAAGGCCTTGGTCGATGTCGTCAATGGGGCATTGGATCCGATCCGCACCAAGTTCAACGAACTGATGGAGGACAAGGCGTACCTCGAAGTTGTCTTAAAGGGTGGAGCGGCCGCTGCGCAGCAACGGGCATGGAAAATCCTATCCAAAGTCCACCGCAAGGCAGGGTTTGTTGAGCCGAAGAGGGTTTAGGGGCGACCAGCCCCCCTTTTTATTGCATCCCTTACGCCTTCCCTTGGCTTACCATAACCAACGCAGGTTCACATCGAACATGTGGAGGGAGGACTTGTAGGGTAAATTTAGACTACCAGAGGTTTCAATTTCCGCCATCCAGAGGTGCCGGTAACCGCCCGTCAGGGAAAGGTGGTCGTTGAACCCCCAACCGCCCCCGAAGAAAAATTGGAAGGCCGGGGCAAATTCAGAAATCTCTATTCTCTGATTAGCCCCAAATGTTTCCTCCGCCCGTAGAATCACACCGCCTGCGCCGGCACCTCCGTACATGATGAAGTCGGGGGACCACAGTTCCATGCCAGTGGTGTCAGCCCGTGATTCAGCCCAGTACTTGGTAAAGCGGTAATTGAAGAGTATTGGAATGGCCGATACGCTTATTTCGCCGACGGCAACGTCCCCGGAGTCGAAGCTGTATCCGTTCACTCCGATTTCCCATTCGATGGCATGGCCACTTAAGAGCCAACTTGCGCGATTGAATTCATAACCCGAACGGATGTTCAGGCCAAAGCCAACATTGGTTTGCTGGTCCTTTACTCTCGGTTTGATCAAAGTCGGGGAGATATTGATCATGGGGGAAGCTGAAAGGTTGTAGGCGCTGACAAGGAGGAGCGCTAGCTTGAGGAGGAGGGACTTGGTTTTCATCGTTGATTGGGGTTTCAAGTCGTAAGGATGCAGAAAATCCCTTGGAATGCGAACTTTTTGGGACACCTCACGAGGGCAGCATCACGGATCAGAATTTTGGCACGTCCCAGTCAACTACGCTGCCCCTGTAATAGCGGACACGGCCTTGGAGTTGTTCCCCGTTGGGGAGTTTGCCGGCGTATTGCCAGTACTCGTCAGCCCGTGGGCGTGTCGAATCTTTAGAGAACAAAGGCTTGCCCAAAAGCTTCACCACATCATCCGGGGACATGCCTTTGGCTAGGCTGCCCCAGTTTGCGGGGTTCGCCCAAGGGCCGGATGGTGGAAGGCTGGTGTAGGAGATCCCCGAGCGGAGGCGATCCATGATGCTAAGCCCGCCGGTTTGGACATTCCCGGCGGAAGTTCCGTTTTGCGGTGCCTCGTAGGTTGAGGGGGCGGTCCCCCTTGATGTTTGGCTGAGCTGGAGTTGCCGGATCGTGGCATCTTGGTTGGAAACCCGTGCCTCCAGGGCGGCGATCCTTTGCTTGAGGACTTCGATTTCCTGGTGCAGCGCGGCCGGGTTCTGTTGGCCGCTGGCCAGGATGGGCAGGAAAATAGGGAGCAGGAGCAAGTAGCGGGTAAGGTTTTTCATAGGATGTAGGGTTTGTAGTTCTGAATCAAAGGATGGATTTTGCCACGGTTACAAGGTTCTCCGGGGTAATGCCCAATTCTTTCATGACTGTGTTTCCGGGGGCACTTATGCCGAAACGGTCGATGCCGACAACTTTCCCGCCAAGCCCGGTATATTTGTGCCATGGCAAGGTGACCCCGGCCTCGATGGCTACCCGCTTTGTGCAGGAGGAGGGGAGGACTGATTCTTGGTAGGTGGCATCTTGGCGGTCGAAGCGTTCCATGCATGGCATCGAAACAACACGGGTGCCATCCCCGAGTACTTCGGCAGCGGCCATGGCGTGTTGGACTTCACTACCTGAAGCCAATAGAATGAGACGGAGGGCGCCTGTCTCCTTCTTTGCGATGTAGCCGCCCTTGCGGGAGCCTTGCCTGCGTTCGGCGACAGGTATACTGATAAGGTTGGGGACGTTTTGGCGGGTAAGGATGAGGGCGGTCGGCCCGTCAGTCCTTTCGATGGCTGCCACAAAAGCACCAGCAGTTTCCTCCGCATCGGCCGGGCGGAGGACGTCGAGGTTGGGGATGCAACGAAGGGCGGAGGTGGTTTCGACAGGTTGGTGGGTCGGGCCGTCTTCGCCTACGCCGATGGAGTCGTGCGTCCAAATGTAGAAAACCGGGAGGCCTACGAGGGAAGCCAGGCGCACCGATGGGCGCATATAATCGGAGAACGTCGCGAATGTCGCCCCGGAGCAGCGGAACACCCCGTGGTAAGCGAAGCCGTTCATGATCGCCCCCATGGCATGTTCACGTATCCCGAAAAGGAGGTTGCGGCCGGCTGGGTTGTCTGCGGAGTAGTCGCCAAGGCCGTCGAGATAATTCTTCGTGGATCCATGAAGATCCGCACTCCCGCTGACCAAGAGGGGCATTTTTGCTGCGATGGCGTTCAATGCCTTTCCTCCGGTTACCCTTGTGGCAGCCGCCGAGTCTGGGAATTCCGGAATGGCTGCGTCCAAGTCCACAGGAATTTCATTGTCTAGCCCGTTTTGCAGGATAGCCGCTTTATCCGGGTTGGCTGCTTTCCATGCGTCAAAAGTGGCCTTCCAAGCATTGTAATTTGCGCGGAGGGCTTCCATCCGGGCTTCGAAATAACTGCGTACTTCTTCGGAAACATAAAAAGTTTGCTCCGGCAACCCTAGCCCTTTCCGGGCAGCTTCCGCGAATTTTGCCCCGCCTTCACCATGTCCTGCTGCTGTGCCCGCGACCTCCGGGATACCTTTGCCGATTAGGGTCTTGATCTCGATGAACTGCGGCTTTCCCGATTTGGAGTTGCGGGCCTTGTCGTAAGCGGCTGACAGGGCTTCCAGGTCGTTGCCCTCCTTCACAAGGTGGGTCTCGAAACCGTAGGCTTCGAAGCGTTTGCAAGTGTCTTCGCTTTGGGTTGCGCTGGCCATTGCATCCAAAGTGACATCGTTGGAGTCGTAGATGAGGATAAGGTTGTCCAGCTTCAGGTGCCCTGCCAAAGCGGCGGCTTCTGCTGCGATCCCCTCTTGCAAGCAACCGTCCCCGGCCAGTGCGATGACTTTGTTGTCAAAGATCTTGTGTTCCGCCGTGTTGAAATGGGCTGCCGCCATCTTGGAGGCGATGGCGATCCCTACCGCGTTCCCCACGCCTTGGCCCAACGGCCCTGTGGTCGATTCTACCCCTGGGGTTTCTCCGAATTCCGGGTGTCCTGGGGTTTTGCTGTGCAGTTGGCGGAAGTTTTTGACCTCCTCAATCGGCAGGTCATAGCCGCTAAGATGGAGCCAGCTGTAAAGGAACATGCTTCCGTGCCCGGCTGAGAGGAGGAAACGGTCCCGGTTAATCCACTCAGGCTCTTCCGGGTTATGGTTAATGGAATGCCCATACAGGATTGCCCCCATCTCGGTCGCTCCGAGCGGTAGGCCCAAGTGCCCGGAGCTACAGGCATGGATCGCGTCAATTGAGAGGCCACGCGCCTCTGCGCAAGCTTTGGTGAGGATTTTTTTGTCCATGGTGTGAAATTGTGTGTGTGGGGGGAAACTTAAGGGAACTGGGGAGTGCATTGATTCCAGGGGGGAACTCAAGCATTGTTTCCGCTACCTATGTGCTTGGGAAAGGAGTGAGGGCGTGCCTAATTCAGCTCGATGTCTTCGTCGGACAAATTTCCCTTCAGCTTGCTGAGGAGTTGCAGGCGGTCATTCTCGATTCGCATAAATTCCAGGAGTAGTTCGAAGCGTTCCTTAGTGTCCAGGGTTTCGAGGAGCTGTTGCTTGTCTTCGACGGATTTGCAGAGAGTGAAGGCGGAAATGTCGAGGAAGGCTTCCGGTTCCTTGATGTTTTGGAGGAATTCGAGGATGTGCTGGGGGATAGGGTTCCCCAAGTCGACGGAGAGTTGGATCGCGCGGTTGAGGCGGTCGGTCAGGTTCTCGATCAGTGGAGCGGGGTTTTCCAACCTAGGCTCTAATATTCTGATGCGCGCGACTTTGTAGGGATCTTCGAAGAGGATTTTTTCAATTTCGATCCGGGCGAGGCCTTGGAGGATGAGGTTGGAAGTACCGTCCTGGTTTTCATGGCAAGCCCGGACGAGGCCGACCCCGCCCGTGCGGAAATAGTCTTCATGGTTGTTGCCTGGCCCGGGATCGCGGTTCATTCCCGTTACGGCGACCATCCTGGAACTCCGTAGGATGTCAGCCAGGAGCTGCTTCTCCTTTTCGTCCACGACAACCATGGGCAGGAGCGCCTTGGGGAAAAGTACGGTCTCCCGGATGGTCAGGAGCGGGATGGTGTCCGGAATGGGGATTGTCGGTAGCATTGGTTGGGTAGGAGAGTGGGGATTCGACGTGAAATTAGTCCCGCCAGGCATCCGGAGTCAAGAGGCTGCGTTCCGGTTCCTCGGTTTCAGAAAAATAGACCGCAAGACGGAAGCAGGGCAGGCGGACGGATCTTGCGTCCTCGTTATCCCGTTTTTTTGGGAGATCGGCAAGAAGGGACTCTGGAGCACGCCCTTGGAGTTCATAAATCTCACGCAACCCAAGGTCTAGTAGGTCTCTGGCAGCCTCAACCCTCATGCCGGGTATGCGCATGAAAGCCGATCCCAGAGCCTCCCGGTCGACTTTTTTCTTTTTTTTTGGAGGAGACATATTGCCTTCAAAAACGGGAATGGTTGGCGACTTGGCAAGGATGGAATCGAATGGCCGCGACATGGAGGTGTGACATCCTAGCTAAGTGTGACACCTTGTGGGACACATTGGCCTGTCCCAACCCTAGGAAAATGTCCCACTTGCCTTTTCCCGGATTTGCCTGATCCCCACCATTAAAGGGATTTCGATCTAGTGGAAAGATTGGCAAGCCTCCTGCATTAGACGTCGCAACTATGAGCAAAGTCATCGGAATCGATCTAGGTACAACAAATTCCTGTATGGCCGTAATGGAAGGCGGCGAGCCCGTGGTCATCCCCAATTCGGAAGGCGCCCGCACGACCCCGTCCATTGTCGCATTCGCTAAGAACGGCGAGCGGCTTGTCGGCCAAGCTGCTAAGCGCCAAGCAGTGACTAACCCGAGCAACACCGTGTTTTCGGCCAAGCGCCTGATTGGGCGGAAGGCATCCGAAGTTGGAGGCATTTCTGAAACCCTCCCATACAAAATCGTCCCAGGGAAAAACGGGGACGCCTACATCAAAATTCAGAGCAACGGTATGGATGAGGAGTTTGCCCCGGAGCAAATCTCTGCCATGGTGCTGGCCAAACTTAAGGCTGACGCCGAGGCCTACCTGGGCGAGGATGTTACCAAAGCCGTCATCACCGTGCCCGCTTACTTTAACGATGCCCAGCGCCAGGCCACCAAGGACGCCGGCAAAATCGCGGGTCTCGAAGTCCTCCGGATTATAAACGAACCTACCGCCGCATCCCTGGCCTATGGCTTGGAAAAGAAGGAGGATCAGACCATCGCGGTTTTTGACCTCGGCGGCGGTACTTTCGACATTTCCGTCCTGGAACTCGGGGACGGTGTCTTTGAAGTTAAGGCGACCAACGGGGACAATCAACTCGGGGGTGACGACTGGGACGAAGCCGTCATCAACTGGCTCTGCGACGAGTTCCAGCGTGAGCAAGGCATCAACCTGCGCCAGGACCAGATGGCAATGCAACGTCTCAAGGAAGAGGGTGAAAAAGCGAAGATTGCCCTTTCATCCGCCCAATCGACGGACATCAACCTTCCTTTCATCACTGCGGATGCCTCCGGGCCAAAGCACCTCCAGGTCAACCTGACCCGCGCCAAGCTGGAGCAAATCTGTGACGAACTCTATGCCCGTGCCAAAATCCCATTCAAGGCATGTCTCAAGGACTCGGATGTTGCTGCCTCCGAGATAAACCACCTTGTCCTGGTCGGGGGCATGACCCGTAGCCCCCGCGTCATAGCACTGGCTAAGGAACTTACTGGCAAAGACCCCCACCAAGGAGTCAACCCGGACGAAGTCGTCGCCATCGGTGCCGCCATTCAGGGAGCGATCCTCAGTGGTGATTCTGGCGTTTCCGACATCCTCCTGCTTGATGTTACCCCGCTTACCCTCGGCATCGAAACCGCAGGTGGCATCAGCACTCCTATGATCGAGCGCAACACGACCATCCCGACCAAGAAAACCCAAATTTTCTCCACTTACTCGGATAACCAGACCGCCGTAGACATCAAAGTCCTCCAAGGCGAGCGCCAGATGGCCCAGGACAACAAGATGCTCGGCACCTTCAAACTTGACGGCATCCCTCCGGCGCCCAGGGGCGTTCCTCAAGTCGAGGTGACTTTCGACATCGACGCAAACGGAATCCTCAACGTCAGTGCTAAGGACCTGGGTTCCGGCAAAGACCAGAAAATCACCATCTCCGGATCCTCAGGCCTGGACAAAGACGAAGTCGACAGGCTCAAGAAAGAAGCCGAGAAACACGCAGAGGAGGACAAAGCACGCAAGGAAGGTGTCGAAGCCCGTAATGAACTCGATAACCTTGTCTACCAAGCTGACAAACTGATCAAGGATGATGGTGACAAGGTCTCCGATACCAACAAAGGCCGACTAGAGTCCGCCATCGAAGATTCGAAGAAGACTTTGGAAGACCCTAATGCCGAGACCGCAGCCCTTAAGGCGGACAAGGAAAAACTCCTCGAAGCACTGACCAAGGCCGGGGAGGAAATCCATGCCTCCGCCGCCCATGCCAGCGAAGACTCGGCAAAAGACGACAAGCCTAAAAGTACTGGCCGTGCCGGTGCTGACAACGACGATGTCGTCGACGCCGACTTCGAAGTTGTGGAAGAAGAAAAGGATGACAAATAACCCGCTCGTCCTCCCGCTATTTCTCTAAACTTTTTACCCCTTCAACCCTATCTAACCCAAAACCCATAACCTCACATCAATGAAAGACATCAAACCAATAGGTGAACGTATCCTCGTGAAAATCCTCGAGGAAGACGAACAAGTCAAAGGCGGGATCATCATCCCCGATTCCGCTAAAGAAAAGTCCCAGGAGGCCGAAGTGGTCGCGCTTGGTACTGGTAAGAAGGATTCCGACGGCAAAATCCAGGAATTCGAAGTGAAGCCCGGCGACAAAGTCCTGATCAGCAAATATGGCGGGACCGAAATCAAGCTCGATGGCAAGAACCACCAGTTGCTCCGTGAGGACGACATCCTTGGCATCATCAGCTAACCCCTCAAACCCAATCCAATAACCCTATAAATTCTAAAAACCATGGCTAAACAACTCGTATTCGACGAAGCCGCCCGTAAAAAAGCCCTCAAGGGCGTGGAAACGCTGGCGAAAGCCGTTAAAGTCACCCTCGGCCCCAAAGGCCGTAACGTCCTGATCGACAAGAAGTTTGGGTCTCCTACTGTCACCAAAGATGGTGTCACGGTCGCCAAGGAGATCGAACTGAAGGATCCGTATGAAAACATGGGTGCACAAATGGTTCGTGAAGTCGCTTCCAAGACTTCCGACAGTGCCGGTGACGGTACTACCACTGCCACCGTCCTCGCCGAGGCCATCTACCGCGAAGGTCTCCGTTATGTTGCTGCCGGGCACAACCCTATCTTCGTGAAGCGTGGCATCGACAAGGCTGTAGAAGTCGCCGTACAAGCGTTCACTAAGCTCTCCAACGAAGTTAAGGACACTGAGGAAGTGAAGTCAGTAGCCTCCATCTCCGCCAACTCCGACGCTGAAATCGGTGAGATCATCGCCGACGCTATGGACAAGGTCGGTAAAGACGGCACCATCACCGTCGAGGAGGCCAAGAGCATCGAAACCACCCTTGAAGTTGTCGAAGGCATGCAGTTTGACAAAGGCTACCTCAGTCCCTATTTCGTGACTAACTCTGAGGACATGACCGCGATCCTTGAGGACGCTTACATCCTCATACACGAGAAGAAGATCAGCAGCCTTAACGACCTGCTTCCCCTCCTCCAATCCGTTTCCAAGACTGGCAAGCAACTGCTCATCATTGCGGAAGACGTGGAAGGCGAAGCCCTCGCTGCCCTCGTGGTCAACAAGCTCCGCGGCACCATCAACGCCTGCGCCGTCAAGGCTCCTGGCTTCGGCGACCGCCGCAAGGCCATGCTCGAAGACATTGCCATCCTCACCGGCGGCAAGTGCATCACTGAAGACCTCGGTATCAAACTTGAGAACGTCTCCCTCGACGACCTTGGCCAAGCCAAACGCATCACCGTCGAGAAGGAAAACACCATCATCGTCGAAGGTGGTGGCGACGTGAACGACATCTCCGGCCGTACGGACCAAATCCGCCGCCAGATCGAGGAAACCACCTCCGACTACGACCGCGAAAAGCTCCAAGAGCGCCTCGCTAAGCTCGCTGGTGGTGTTGCTGTTATCCATGTAGGTGCTGCAACCGAGCCTGAAATGAAGGAAAAGAAAGCCCGTGTGGAAGACGCCCTCCACGCTACCCGCGCCGCTGTCGAAGAAGGCATCGTCCCTGGTGGTGGTGTTGCCCTCCTGCGTGCCGCCGGTGCCATCGAAGCCCTTGAGCTTCCTGGTGACGAGGCCTACGGCGCATCCATCGTCCGCAAAGCCATCGAAGCCCCCCTCCGCAACCTCTGCTCCAACGCAGGTGTGGACGCTTCCTTGGTTGTCCAGCGCGTCCTTGAGAGCGAAGGCAACAATGGCTACAATGTGTCTACCGACGAATACTGTGACCTGGTTGCAGCCGGCGTGCTCGACCCGACCAAGGTCACCCGTACCGCCCTGCAAAACGCAGCTTCCGTCGCCGGCATGCTTCTCACCACCGAGTGCATGATCACCGACCTTCCCGAAAAGGAAGAGCCGGCTGGCCATGACCACGGCCATGGTGGCATGGACGGCATGATGTAATTGCCAGCGTAAGCGAAAGAATCTTACATCCCTTAGAAAGGCGCGTTGCGATAAGCAGCGCGCCTTTTTTTATATCTCGAACTCCTGCTTGGGGATCACGCTACCGTGTGGGTCGTGTTCCGGATATCCGAGGGTGCGCTCGACTTCGTCTGCCAATTCGTGTGCGTGTTCCAGTTTTTCTGCGTGTGGGTGGATGGAGCTGGGGGGAATGTTGGCGTGTTCGACCAAATAGGATTCCCAAAGACGATGGGCGCGAACCATTTGGAGTGCCCGCTTGCGACCATTGTCAGTCAATACCGCGCCTGCGTCGGTGAGGGTGATAAGTTGCTCCTGGAGTAGGTCCTTGAAGAGCAGGGGGAGCCTTTCCAGGGGAAGGCTGGCGAGGCTGCCGATCCTGTCCCTGGAGGCGGTTTCCTTGTGTTGCTCCAATTTATAAACTGCCTTGAGGACATCTTCCCCTTCGATATGGCGCTTGAGTTTGAGCTTGCGGAGCTTATCGAAGACGAAGCCATGGGTGGGGGAGAAGAGCATGGAGAGGGCGAAAATTGCGGTGGCCACGAGTACCATGCTGGGGCCTGACGGAGCATTGAGGACGTAGGCTAGCATCATGCCTAGCAGTGCGGAAAGCCCGCCGAAAAGGCCTGCCATGAACAACATGCTGGAAAAGCGGTTGGTCAGTTGGTAGGCTGCGGAGGCGGGGGTGATGACCATGGCCACGACGAGGATCACCCCGGTGGTCTTGAGCCCGGCCACGATGGTGGCGGAGATCATCCCCATGAGAAGGTAGTGGAAGAAGAGGACGGGGATGCCCATGGAGGTGGCCAGCACAGGGTCGAAGCTTATGAGCTTAAGAGGGTGGTATAGGAGGGTGATGGTACCGATGACCAGTGCCGCGATGATGGCCATGAGCCACAACTCTTCCCTGTTTACGGCTTCCGGGATGCCGAAGACAAAGCATTTGAGGTCGAAGTGTGTGCCCCGGGGGAGGTTCGAAATTAAGATCAGTCCAAGGGCGAAAAGGGCGGTAAAGACGATGCCGATCGCCGAGTCTTCCTTGGTCCTGCTTTTGTGGCTGACGAGGTTGATCAGGACTGCCGTCAGCAAGCCTGCCAGCAAGGCTCCTAGGAGAAGACCCCAGACGCCGGTGTTGTTGGTCACCAGGAAAGCGATGACCACGCCGGGGAGGATGGCGTGGGAGATGGCGTCCCCGATCAGGGCCATTCGGCGAAGGACGACAAAGCAACCCAGGATCCCGCATGTGATCCCGACCAGGACACTTGTCCAGAGGCCTTCCGGCAGCCCCTCAAAGGGGTAAAGGGAGTACTCCGGCTTGAACGTCAGTTGGGCTAGGATGTGCATCGTCTGGCTTGGCATCGGGTTACTTTCGGAGGTGGTGCTTCATGGCGTGTTCGGCCTTGTCCAGGAGGCTGAGATGGCCCCCATAGGTATTGCGAAGGTTTTCCTCCGTGGCGACTTCCCCGGGCGGGCCGTAGGCGATGACGTGTTGGTTCAGCAGTAAGAGTTGGTCATAGCGCTCAAGAACGGAGAGGTCGTGGTTCACGACCATGAGGGTGTGCCCTTTCGTCGCAAGGTCGTCCATGAGGGCAAAGATCGCATTTTCCGTGGCGGCGTCCACCCCGCCAAATGGTTCGTCCAGGAAAAGGATTTCCGCTTTTTGGCAAAGTGCCCTGGCCAGGAAGACCCGTTGCTGCTGGCCGCCGGAAAGTTGGCGGATGTGGCGGTTCCGGTACGGGGCCATGCCCACGGTTTCTAGTGCTTCGATGGCTTGTTCCCGGTGCTTTTGCCCCGGCCTTTTGAACCATCTGAGCCTGCTGGCATGGCCCATCATCACGACATCCATTGCAGTCACAGGGAAATCCCAGTCCACAGCACCGGTTTGGGGGACATAGCTGACCAAGTGGCGGGAATCCGAAATGGGTTTCCCGTAGTAATGGATTTCCCCTGCGTCCTGGGGGTGGAGGCCGAGCATCGTCTTGAGTAGCGAGCTTTTCCCTGCTCCGTTCGGGCCGACAACCCCGACGATTTCCCCTTTGGCAACATCCATGGAAACCGACCGCAACACGGGTGCTTCCTGGTACGAAACGGTCACATCCCGCAGGTGGATAGCCATGCTGCTGGTATCGAGGAAAGCTGGGGTTCCAGCCAAATTTGTTTCCAAGGTTCCCATCGGGCTTTATTTCAGTGCCTCGATTACGGTTGTCAGGTTGTGCCTGAGCATGCTTAGGTAGGTATCCGCTCCACTTTCCGGATCCCCAAGGGAATCACTGTGGAGCACCCCCCCGACCTTTGCCCCGGTGGATTCGGCGATTTTCCGGACAATGGAATTGTAGGCTCCCGGTACGGAGGACTCAATAAACAAGGCTCTTGCCCCACGTTCCCTGACCAGCTCTTCCAGGTGAACCCTATTTTGTGGGCTGATGGTATCCCCTTCCGTGGAAATCCCTCCGACCGCGGCGACTTCGATCCCGAATGCTTTGCCAAAATACTGGAAGGCATCGTGGCTGGTCACCATGATCCGTCTGGACTCCGGGATCGCCCGGAAGGCTTCTTTGCCCCAAGCATCGATTTCGTCGATCTCCTTTTTATAGGCGTCTGTACGCTGCTCGTAAGTTACAGCGTTGGCGGGGTCGAGTTCGATGAAGGCGTCCCTAGCCTTTTCCGCATAGATTTTGTAATATCCAGGGGCGAACCAGCAATGGGGGTCGGGCGCACCATTCCCGGCCTCTCCTCCTAGCGGAATGATCCTCTGGTCCTCTGCCAGGCGCACCACTTTCCCTCGCGCCTTTTCATCCACGACATGCCCCACTTGGGACTCCAGGTGGAGGCCGTTCATCAGCACTAGGTCGACTTTCCCGATGAGCACTGTGTCGTGGGGCTTGAGCTCATAGATATGCGGGTCTTCCCCTGGTTTCATCATGCCATGGATCTCAAAATTCCCTCCTGCAATGATCTTCGCCAGATCGTGGATCATGGTGGTGGTACAAAGGACCGAGGGCTGGCCTTTCCCTTCCTCTTCAGCTTTTGGGGTGCAGCCGAAGGGGAGGGAGAACAGGGCAAGGATCTGGATAACCTGCCTTCGCTTGAAACGGGGAAGGGAAGTATTGGGAATCGCAGATGGCATTTTGATTAATCGAAATCAATGGAATTCGGATTCCATGACGAACTAGCATCAGTTGTCAACCAATGAAATAATAAGTGGAAACTTCCAGGGCAATTTGCCCCTGGAACGAGACTACCTTGGAA
>JAYPDO010000050.1:0-3267 GCA_038125285.1 Opitutia bacterium | reverse complement strand
TAGGTGTCAGAGGCGTTTCCCGAGGCAGGCGAAAGTGTCCTGGTTGGTAATGACAATCCGGTCAGGGGCTTCCACTTGGGCGACCATCGTCTTCATGTCTTCATAAGGCCTCGCGAGTTTCCTTTTGTAGGCCTGCGCCCGATCCAGGAAGATATCCCTGTGACCGGGCTTTACCTGTAGCACTGCATCCGGGGCTCGATCCACATAGATTTGGAAGTTTTCCGGGTTGAACCAGCAGAAGGGATCCTGCTTCTCGACTGTCCCTAGTTTTTGGATTCGCTCGTCGTTCGAGAGTTCTACGACAGCCCTTTGGCAGGCCTCATGGATGGATGACGACATTTCCGCCTCCAAATTGAGCCCGTTCATCAACACGGCGTCCGCCTCGGCGACCAAGCCATTGTCCGCCAGTGTAAGCTTGTGGGTCCTGGGATCGACCCCGGGTTGCAACAGCCGTTTGATCGGCATCTTTTGCCCGGCAATGAAATCGACCGCGTCAAAAATTTCAGTCTTGGTGCAAACAATGATGGCCTTGTCCGGTGGCTTTTGCTCCGGGGTTTCCACTCACGTTGTCCGGGCGTGTTGCCACCTTTGCTGGCTGGCCTTTGCAACCATCTACCACAACCAATGGAAACAAAGAAAGCATCTGGGCCAATAGCCGGAACCATTTCCTTCCTGGATTTGTTGGCAGCAGGGCGCTTTTCAATTTACATCCGATAATCAGAAGGTGACTTGGCCTCTAGGATAAATCTTTTGTTCCCCTGGGACTATGAGGGAATTTTTTGTTTAACCCCAAACTCAACGTGGCTAGGTTGGCTAACCTTGCGCCAAACGTGAGGACAACTGCCGGATAGGTTTGGCGCGGTTGAGAATATAGAGGTGGAAGCCGGGCGCCCCGTTTGTCAGGAGATCCTTCACCTGTGAGTAGGCCCATTCGATTCCAGCCTCCTGTGCCGCATCGGCGTCGTCCCCGGCCGCTTCCAACCCTGATTCCAGCCCCTTGGGCAAGTTCGCCTGACACATGGAGCAGAACCGCTGCACCTGGGCGAGGTTCAGTGCTGGGAGGATCCCAGGTAGAATCGGTACTTGGATCCCAGCTGCGCGGCATGTTTCGACAAACTTGAAATACACCGGGTTGTCAAAAAAGAGCTGGGTGGTGACGAAATCCCCGCCTGCCTCCACTTTCCTAGCCAAGTTCCGGATGTCCTCTTCCGGTGACTGGGCTTCAGGGTGGGTTTCCGGATATCCTGCCACGCCGATGCTGATATCAGGATGGCGATCCCGGATGAGAGCCACCAGTTCGTTTGCATAGGCCAAGCCGTCCGGATGGGGCTTAAAGTCCGTTTCCCCTTTGGGTGGGTCACCACGCAGAGCCATGATGTTGCGGAACCCGGTCTTGTGGAATTGGTCGATGATGTCACAGAGTTCGGACTTGGAATGTCCGACGCAAGTCAAGTGGGGCATGACCCTGAAACCATGCTCTTCCTGGAGGATCCTTGCATATTTGAGGGAGGTATCCCTTGTGCTCCCACCCGCCCCATAGGTGATGGAAACGAAGTCCGGCTTGAGGCGTTGGATTTCGTCCGCTGCCTTGAGCATCCGTTCACCTGCCGCATCATCTTTGGGCGGGAAAAATTCAACGGATCGCAGGGGGCGGCCTTCTGCGAGCAAGGAAGCGATGTTGCGGTTATCTGGCATGTCAACTGGTCTCCCCCTGCCCGCGGTTGCACTTTCCCCATGGTTGTCCTAAGAAATGGACTCGTCAAAATGGTCGGGGCGACAGGATTCGAACCTGCGACCTCTGCGTCCCGAACGCAGCGCTCTGCCAGGCTGAGCTACGCCCCGATGGCGGTGAAGGTTGATGGAGGTTGTGTCCCTTCGTTTAAAGATCAAGCCGCAATTGTGGGCTTGGCCTGACTTTTTCGTTGCACAGGCTGGCTGGTGCTGGAACGTTTGCCGCCGCTATGTCGAAAACTACCAGAGTCGGATTCATCGGGGCCGGGGACATCTCCTTGCTCCACGCAGAAGGCATCGCCGAGACGGACGGCGTCGAACTCAAGGGGCTCTGGAACCGCACCCGTGCCACAGCGGAAGAAAAGGCAGCCAAGTTCGGTTGCCAGGTTTATGGGACGGTGGACGACTTGCTCAACGACCCGGAAATCGACGCGGTTTATGTCCTGACCAATTTGGAGACCCACAAGGATTATGCCCTCCGGTCCATCCGGGCAGGTAAGCACACCCTTGTCGAAAAACCTGTGGGCCAGACCGTCGCCGAGATCCAGGAAATCCAGGAAGCCGCCGCCAAGGCCGGGGTGAAGTGCGCCCCAGTCCACAACTACATTTACGAAGACGGTGTCCGGCGCACCAAGGAACTCATCGAGTCCGGCAAACTCGGCAAAATCACCTCCGTCTACGTCCTCTACAACATCCACCACCCGGAGGCAGTCTGCGCCCGTTACCCCGGCGTGATCCGGCAGATCCTGACCCACCACTCTTACATTTCCCAATACATCATGGGCGCGCCAAAGACGGTTTCCTGCATGAAGGCCACCATCAACGATGGCTCCGTCCCCCAGGAAAACATCGCCATGGTCTCCCTCCAATACCCCTCCGGTGCCCTCGGCCATCTTTGCGCCTCCTTTGCCAATGACGACCACGCCGGGGATCCCTGGACCTGCATGATCAAAGTCATCGGCCAAAAGGGCGCCACCCGCTACAGCTACCGCGACTGGGTGGAAAACACCCCCGCCACCGTCCATTCCCAGACCTATTCCGCCTATCCCTACACCATCAAAAACGTAGGCAAGTACTTCATCGAGGAGTGCATCGGCAAGGGCGCTGATCCGCTTTCCACATTGGAGGATGCGGTCACTTGCCAAAAGGTCATCGAGGCCGCGGAGACTTCCGCCGAAGAAGGTCGGCACATCACGATCTAATGGCCATGCATGTCCTTCTGGTTCTCTTTTTTCTCGCCTCGTCCATCCTTGCCAAGCCGATCCTGCCCATCCGCGCTCAAGGCGCGGCTGGGGATGGTTCTAAAGCGGCCTTGGCTGCGGCCGGGGCGAACAGTTTCCGGACATGGGATGTTGATGGGAAGACTGGGGAGTTACTGGATGAAGCGCAGAAGCACGGCCTCAAAGTCATGCTCGGAATTTGGCTTGGCCATGAGCGCCATGGTTTCAACTACACGGACTTCAACCAAGTCACTAAGCAGAGGGAGAAGGTCCGCAAAGCGGTGGAGGCGCACAAGGATCATCCGGCAGTCCTTTG
>JAYPDO010000049.1:0-25878 GCA_038125285.1 Opitutia bacterium | reverse complement strand
ACAGGCAACATCCTCGACGGGGGGAACGAGGTCATAAAATCTAACGTGGGGGACGGCTTTGTCCAGGGCATCGAATTACAAGGATCCATCTCCCTGGACGGTTCCAGGCGCATCTTTGGCGGGTTTGCCTACCAAGACAGTTCCGTCTCCACGTACCCCACCTCGGATCCAATCCTCCGGGACGAGTACCTGAGCCGCACCATGCCCACAAACGGCTTCCTTGGGATCCGCCACGAAATAAAAGACGGCCAAATTTGGATGGAAGCCCTGGCAACCGTCGTGGGAAAAGGCGACCGCCTGAGCACCAGCGACATCCGGGACGACCAGCGCATTCCCCCCGGAGGCACTCCCTCCTATTGGCTGGCAACCTTACGGAGTGGATACCGGATAAAGGAAAACCTTCTGCTCACCATGGCCGTGGAAAACCTTTTCGACGAAGAATACCGAGCCCACGGTTCCGGCCAAAACGAACCCGGCATCAACTTCATCTTCGGAGCGGAGTACAAGTTCTGACCTTGGAAAGCGGAGTCGTGCCACCGCATTCCGAATCACCCATCCACACCATTCGACCCGACACATTCCCGGACCGCCTCGGCCAACCTCCGGCCGATCCGGGAAGTTTTCCGGAAAATCACCCGGATTTGCCGGGTAGGCCGGGGGGAGATCGGTACACATTCCACTCCATCAAGATTCGTCACTCCGCCTGTGGCCATCTCCGGGACAAGCGTGATTCCCCCGCCCGAACGCACGAGGGAAAGCAGAGTCGCGATACTAGAGGCAACGGATTGGCGTGAACTCTTTACCCGGTGCGCCGTGCAGAAACCGTGCACTTGTTCCCGCAGGCAATGGGTGTCTTTGAGCAAAAGGAGACGTTCCTTGGCAAGGTCTTTAGGGCCGGCTTCCTTGGCACCGGAAAGCGGGTGGCTGGTCGGAACGGCCAACAAAAACGGCTCTTCAAACAGATGGATTTCATCCAGGAGGCTGTCTTCCAGGGGAGTTGCCAAAATTCCTGCGTCCAAATCCCCCTGGGCAACGGCTTTGGTCAGACGTTCCGTCACCTCCTCTTCAAAGGCGGTTTCAATGTCCGGAAATTTTTCGGCGAACAGGGCATGGAGTTGCGCAAGGAAGTAGGGTGCAATGGTTGGGATCGCCCCGATTTTCACAGTCGCTGGCAAGCCGCCGTGTAAATACGCTGCTGTGTCCATCAATTCCTGACGGGCTTGCAAGATCTACCCCGCCCGTCGAACCACTTCCTCCCCGATCTCCGTCACCACAACCTTCCTGCTGGTCCGCTCCAGGAGTTGTACCCCCAGCTCCCGCTCCAGCTTTTGCAACTGGAGGCTCAACGCGCTCTGGCTCACATGGCACTCCTCCGCTGCCCTCCCGAAGTGGGACAACCGGGCGACGGCCACTAGGTATTCAAGGTAACGGAAATTCATTTTAGGACGACCAACCTATATTGATCGTGGATTTCAACAGCTAAAGAATAGTACCAGAGTTAAAAATGATTGAGCATAGATCACGATTATTCCGATTTATAAAACCAATCAATCCTGCAAAATATTTCAATTTTACAAAAACAACAAGGGCTGGTACCCTAACCCACTAACGAGGGAAAACTCCCATAGATAACCCACTGAAGACAAATCCATATGCAAGTAAGCCAAAAAATGAAAACCAGATTGCTACTCACATTCCTCGTAATAAACACACAGTTGACCACCCAACCTGCCGCCGCCCAACAGGCGGCTTGAAAAGACAACCCGCAAGCTGCCGGGGCACTAGAAAAGTGTCCGGTGATGGGAGGCGGTCAACCTGCCGCCGCACGCCACACCGCCGCAGGGGCAATGTCAAACGGGGATTGGTGGCCCAACCAGTTGAACCTCAAAATCCTCCATCAAAACTCCGCCAAGGGCAACCCCATGGAGCCGGGTTTTGACTACGCCAAGGCATTCAGCCAGCTCGATTTGGAGGCCGTCAAAAAAGACCTCCGCGTGCTAATGACCGATTCCCAGGATTGGTGGCCCGCCGACTACGGCCACTACGGCCCACTCTTCATACGCATGGCCTGGCACAGCGCCGGTACTTACCGCTCGCTCGACGGCCGTGGCGGGGCAGGAGACGGCACTTTGCGGTTCGCCCCGCTCAACAGTTGGCCGGACAATGGGAACCTCGACAAAGCCCGCCGCCTCCTCTGGCCCATCAAGCAGAAATACGGCAACAAGATTTCCTGGGCCGACTTGATGGTACTGACCGGGAATGTAGCCCTGGAGTCCATGGGCTTTAAAACTTTCGGTTTTGCCGGTGGGCGCGAAGATGTGTGGGAACCCCAGGAAGACGTCTACTGGGGGCCGGAAAGCGAATGGCTGGGCGACAAACGCTACGAAGGCGACCGGAACCTGGAAAAACCCCTGGCCGCCGTGCAGATGGGGCTGATCTACGTCAACCCGCAAGGCCCGAACGGACAGCCCAGCGCCCTCGCCGCAGCCAAGGACATCCGGGAAACATTCGGCCGCATGGGGATGAATGATGAGGAAACCGTCGCGCTCATCGCCGGCGGCCACAGTTTCGGCAAAGCCCATGGCGCCGCTACCCCAGAAGGAAATGTTGGCCCGGAGCCCGAAGGTGCCAACCTGGAAGCCCAAGGCTTCGGCTGGATCAACTCCTTCGGCAAGGGCAACGCCGAGGACACCATCACCAGCGGCCTCGAAGGTGCCTGGACCTCCACCCCGGACAAGTGGTCCCATGATTACTTCAGCAACCTGTTCGGCTACGATTGGGATCTCGTCAAGAGCCCGGCCGGGGCATGGCAATGGACACCCACCGACCCAGATGCCGCTGGAGACGTACCCGATGCCCACGTCAAAGGCAAGCGCCACGCACCCATGATGTTCACCACCGACCTTGCCCTGCGCATGGATCCGGCTTACGGCAAAATTTCCCGCCGTTTCCATGAAAACCCAAAGGACTTCGAGAAAGCCTTTGCAAAGGCTTGGTACAAGCTGACCCACCGCGACATGGGGCCGGTTTCCCGTCTCCTCGGCCCCGATGTGCCCGAAGTCCAGTTGTGGCAAGACCCGGTTCCGAAAGTGGATCACCTACTGATCAATGAAGCCGAGGCCGAACTCCTGAAAGCAAAAGTCCTTAGCTCCGGCCTGACCGTTTCCCAACTCGTCTCCACCGCGTGGGCTTCGGCCTCCACTTACCGAGACAGCGACAAACGGGGCGGCGCCAACGGGGCACGCATCCGTCTCGCCCCACAAAATTAATGGAAAGCAAACGACCCGGAACAACTGGAGAAAGTCCTCACCACACTCGGGAAGATCCAATCGGAATTCAACAAATCCCTCCCCAAGGGCAAAAAGGTCTCCCTGGCCGACGTGATCGTGCTCGGAGGTTGTGCCGCAGTGGAAGCAGCCGCAAAAAAAGCCGGCCACACGGCCAAAGTCCCCTTCACTCCAGGACGAACGGATGCAACCCAAGAAATGACCGATGTCGAGTCCTTTGCCCTGCTGGAACCCAAGTCCGACGGCTTCCGCAACTACTTCAGCCACAAGATCGACCGCCCCGGCCCGGAACTCCTGGTCGACCGCGCCCAGTTGCTCGGCCTCTCCGCCCCGGAAATGACCGTCCTAGTCGGCGGGCTCCGTGTCCTCGGCGCAAACGTTGGCTTGCCTGGCCTCGGCGTACTCACCGAAAACCCCGGCCAACTCGACAACGGTTTCTTCGTCAACCTGTTGGACATGGGCACCGAGTGGAAAAAATCCGCCATTTGCGATCACTTCTTTGAAGGCCGCGACCGCAAGACCGGCGAAGTAAAGTGGAACGCCAGCTCCGTCGACCTAGTATTCGGTTCCAACTCGCAACTCCGCGCTATCTCAGAAGTCTATGCCAGCCAGGACGGCAGGGCAAAGTTCGTGGAAGACTTCGTGGCGGCCTGGGACAAGGTCATGAACCTCTATCGCTTTGACCTGCGTCGTTGAACCATCACAACGTTTTACTACCAAACCCTAATAGACCCAACAACGGGCGAGCCGACAAACATCGGCCCGCCCGTTCGCTTTTGCCAACCGGCCAAAAATCGTCCATCTTCCTGCATGGCCGCACAATCTTTATCCACAAAAGGCTTTTCCCGCCGGCTTGCGCTCACTTTGGCAGGACTGGTTTTGCTGTCCTCCCTGGCGCTGGCATCCTGGCTCCAGGCTTGGAATGAAAGGCAGGGGTTGGCAGCATTCAAGGAATTGGCAGGAAACAATGCCGCCTTTATCAGCCAGATGCGCTTGCCCAGGTCGCCAGAGCTGGCGATGCGATTGGCAGGGTTGCTGGACATGGGGGTCGGCTTCCACTTTGACGGGAAGGAGGTAGGGCAGTGGCCGGAAGGTTTGGCAGGGCCGGTGGCAGAATTGTGCAAAGAGGCAAGGCCTATGGCCAGGAGAGTGGGGACAACCAGCATTGCCACGGCTCCCCTGGAAGATCCGGGCATCCACTTGGTCTTGGTCAGGGAGGCCAAAGGCGGGGGAAGTTGGTTTTCCCAGGTGGTGTTGGTCCCGGCATTGGGCTTGGCCGTAGTGTGCGGGGGGATGGGCTGGTGGCTTGGGTCGATGATTGTAAAATCCGAGCGCCTGGCCACCCTCGGGCGGATCGCAACCAGCCTGGCTCATGAGATCAAAAACCCGGCGGCAGCAATCCGCTTGCACGCAGACCTTTTGGAGAAAGGGATCCCGTGTAGCGAAAGAGGCTCTGTAGGGATGATCCAGGAGGAGGTAGACAATATTACCAGCTTGGTGAACCAATGGATGTACGTAGCGAAAGCTTCCCCGGGGAAAACCGGCAGGCATGACCTCTGTGCCTTGCTGCCAGCCGAAGTGCGGAGGCTACAGTCGATGATGGATAACGCCAACGTAGTCTCGGAGGTCGTGGCACAAGGGGAGGTTTGGGTCGAAGTGGACGCGGAAAGGATTTCCCAAGTCCTGCGGAATTTGCTCGCAAATGCGGTCCAAGCCATGCCGGAAGGCGGTACCCTCAGCGCTGTGGCCGGTAAGGTAGGGGGAAAGGCGATGATGAGCATTGCGGACGAAGGGAAGGGGTTCAGCGACCGGGCGATGCAGCATTTCGGAGAGGCTTTTTATTCGGAAAAGGAAGGTGGGATGGGGATCGGGCTGGCCTTGGTAAAGGAAGTCATCGAAGCCCACGGCGGGTCAGTCCATCCGGAAAACCGGACGCAAGGCGGGGCGGTCGTGGTCTGCAAACTCCCGCTTGCCAATGAAAAGGAAGTACGAACATGAAACCCCACAATCTGCTCATCGTGGAAGACAACTACGCGTTGGCGAGCGCCCTGGCTGCGGCGGCAAGCCAAACCGGCGCAAGGACAGGGATCGCCCCGTCGGCTGCCCTGGCCAGGAAGATGCTCGGGGAATCCAAGCCGCCCTATACCGGCATGGTACTGGATATCGGGTTGCCGGACATGAACGGCCTTTCCTTCCTGGAAAGCCTGCCGGAAAGCTGCCGCCCCCCGACACTCGTCATCACCGCCCATGGGGAACTGGAAAACACGATCCAAGCAAAGAAACTCGGGGTTCTTGAATTTTTCCCCAAGCCACTCGATTTTACCGCCTTCAAAGCAGCGTTGGAAAACTTGCCGGGGCCAACCAACGAAAGGGATAAACCGCAGGAAGTAGTCCCTGCATTCATTGGTGCAGCCCCGTCGATGCGCCCGGTCTTCCAGCAAATCGCCCAGGCTTGTGCAAGCGACATCCCAGTCCTGGTCTCAGGGGAAACCGGCACCGGAAAGTCCATAGTCGCGCAATTAGTCCAGCGGAACTCGGCAAGGGAGGGGCAGCCCCGCAGGATCTTCCATCCCTCACGAAGCGACCAACCTAGTGACATCAGGGCAGAACTGGATGCGGCCAAGGGAGGGAGCTTGCTCGTTGAAGACATCGCGGCGCTAAATGGGGACTCCCAGGCGGAATTCCTCCGGCAGTGGGAAAAAGAGCCGGCAGGCTTCCCCCGAATCCTTGCCGTTTCCAATGGAAACCTCAGGGAACAAGTCGGAGCAGGGGAGTTCCGCAGCGACTTGTATTACCGGCTGCAAGTCCTGGAAATCCATTTGCCACCCCTAAGGGAGAGGATGCAGGACTTGCTTTCCTTGTTCACCTACTTCCTCGCCAGGTTACAGCCCGGGCACGCTTGGCAACCAAGCGATGGCGCTTCCCAGTTGGTAATGGATTATGGCTGGCCGGGAAACCTGCGGGAATTGCACAACGTGGCCTCCTTCGCGGTGGCAGCTTGCCATCCCGGTACTGTCGTCCAGCCCTCCCATTTACCGCCCTACCTGGTTTCCCCGCAGCAAGGCAGGATCGTAAAAACAACGGATATCCTCGATGAGGCACTGGACCAATGGCTGAACATAGGGGGGGGGCTGCCTCCTTACCGGGAACTGGCAGGCGAACTGGAGCGTCGGCTCCTGGAAAGGCTCTTGCCCAGGTTTGATGGCAAACTTGCACGCCTGGCCAACGAACTCGGGGCAAACCGCTCCACTTTGCGGAAAAAACTGCGGGTAGGACGGGCGCCCTAGATGATCTTCTCGCTGTTGCTCAGAACACTGTTGTACAGGCTCGCCATGTCGTAGACGTAAGCCAGGTTATCCTCTCCCTCGGAATAGGAAAAATCGGCATACGGGGAATAGGAGCGGAGGATCTCCCGCACTTCGCGGAAATTTTCGGGGGAGTTGCGTTCCACACACGTGGCGATGAGTTGGCCTCCCACAAGATGGCCGGTTTCTTCATCGGCCCAGCTCGGAAGCATATTTTGCAGGGCTTGTTCAAGTACGGTTACAAGGGTGCCGTATTCCTTGTCGTTCAGGGAAAGTGTGTACATCAGGGTACCTCGTCATGATCAGTAAACATTGCCGCCAGGATCCATGCGGACCCTTCACAAAGCAACTTGCGTGCCGATTCCGGGTGCGGGGGGAAATGCCCGCCTACTCCCGCCCGGTGACCGTAGCGGTGCAAATGACCCCGACCACGCCGAGCGCCGCCGCGATCCCGAGCATCATAGCCCGGTTAGTCGTCTTGCTGGACTCGTACCTGCGGAGGACTTCCTGGGGCGAGGAACGCCCCCCGGTGGGATCCGTGGATACGCTCAACCCACCTTGCTCCACCCCCATGTCGGCCTGTTGGGCAACCCTCTCCTTTTCCTGGTTGTCGCGATACACCACAAAGCCGACAATCCCAACTGCGTGGAAGATCATGAGGAGGCCGACTAACCGTAAGGGGTGCATGGGATGAAAAGGTCTGCTTATTTCACGAAAAACCCTGAATTTGACAAGTCTAAACTCCCTCTTCGCCGGGCAACTGGGCAGGATCGAATGTGCAAAAGCGGGCGAATCCAGTAAGCTCATGCCCAAGGCGGAAGGCTAATTCATCCTGAGGTCGGAAGGGGCGGAAAGGATTCCGGGGATCTAGAGGTTCCAATGGCTCTCCAGGACGGATTTCTTCCCTTGCCTGCCCGGGGCTTATTTCCCAGCCACCGACTCCCAGGGTGTGTCGAAACGATCCGGAGGGCTCTGGCTATGGATTCCCGCCAAATCCAGGAAATGCCGATATTATGACAAGCACCTGGATTTCTCCACTTTCCTTGCAACCCTCCTTTACCCCATGAGTAGGGATGCCGGTGCCCTGTGTGCGTAAAAAACCTATGTAGGCTCCGGCATACCCGCTATGGTGCGAGGCGGGTAACCCCCCAGCCGCCGAGGTTGTCCGACTTGTAGACGAAGCGGTCATGCAACCGGCCGGGCCGGCCTTGCCAGAATTCAAAATGGGATGGCAGAACCAAGTATCCGCCCCAGTCCGGGGGGACAGGAATATCGTAAGCACCGGAAAACCTCTCCATGCAATGGAAATAGGCGTCCTCCAGGTACTGGCGGTTCGGGACAGGCTCACTCTGGGAAGAAGCCCATGCGCCACACTGGCTATCCCGCGGGCGTTGGGCAAAATACCCCGCAACGGCTTCCCGGGAAAGGGGCTGGGCAATGCCTTCGACGGAGACCTGCCGAGCCAACGAAGACCAGAAAAAGTGTAGGGCGACCTGGGGATGCGCTTCGATCTGGCGACCCTTCCGGCTCTGGGTGTTTGTAAAAAACCGCAGCCCAGTATGGTCGATGCCCTTCAATAGCACGACGCGGGAGGAAATGCGTCCCCGTTCCCCCAAGGTGGAGAGGGTCATGGCGGTCGGGTCGGTTTCGCCAGAATTGGTGGCCTCCTCGATCCAGGCCTGGAGTTGACTGATGGGATCGGAAAATAAATCGTCCCTTCTCAACGCGCCTTCCGCATATTCGCGGCGCAACAATGCCAAATCCATGCTATCCGGCTCGAACATAATGAGTGCATGCGAATAGAAAACCCTTTCCCCGACAACCAAAATGCGTATGCAGACCCTAAATCAAAATTGACGATACGCAGGAATCCCCACCCATCCAACGCAATGCAAACCCCACGTTTCCTCCACCACGAGACCGCCTACCAAGCCCGCATTGCGCACGGCACACCGCTCTACGTCTACGATGAAGAGACGCTCATGCAGCAAGCGACCGCGGCCCTTTCCTTCCCGAACGCCTTTGGCCTGACCGTGCGCTACGCCATGAAGGCGAGCCCGAATGCGGTGATCCTCCAGATTTTCAACAGGATGGGGATCCAGATCGACGCCAGCTCCCTTCACGAAGTTCGCCGGGCGATACGAGCAGGTGTCCCGCCCAGCCAGATCGCCCTGAGCACACAGGAACTCCCGGCCGACTTCTCCGACATCCAATCTAAAGGATTTGTCGGGCTCGGGGTACAAGTCAATGCCTGCTCCCTGAACCAATTGGAAAAAATCGGCCAATCCGCCCCTGGCAGTGAAATCGGCATCCGCTTCAACCCGGGTCTCGGTTCCGGGGCGAACAACCGAACCAATGTCGGAGGCCCGGCATCCTCTTTCGGCGTATGGCACGGGAACTTGGACAAGGCCAAGAAGATCGTCAAAGAGTACAATTTGAAGGTGGTCCGGATCCATACCCACATCGGCTCGGGGAGCGACCCGGAAGTCTGGAAAAAGGTAGCCCTGATGAGCCTGGGTATGGTCAAGGAATTCCCGGATGCCCACACCCTTGACCTCGGGGGCGGCTTCAAGGTCGCCCGTATGCCGGAAGAGACCGCTACGAACCTCAAGGAAATCGGCACTCCTGTGAAGGCGGCCTTCGAGAAATTTGCCCAGGAGACCGGGCGAAAGATCAAACTGGAAATCGAGCCGGGAACCTTCCTGGTCGCCAATGCCGGGGCACTCCTGGCCACCGTGCAGGACATGACTGATACCGGCGAAGGGGGCTATGAATTCCTCAAACTGGACACCGGGATGACGGAAATCCTACGCCCTTCCCTCTATGGCTCCCAACACCCGATCACCACCCTTCCCCAAAACAAGGAAGCCCCGGAAGGGGAGTTTGTAGTCGTCGGGCATTGTTGCGAATCCGGGGATATCCTGACCCCCGCCCCGGACCACCCGGAAGTCCTTGCCACCCGCAAGCTCCAACGCCCGGAAATCGGCGACCTTTGCGTGATCGACGGCGTGGGCGCATATTGCTCGGCCATGCCCGCCAAAAATTACAATTCATTCCCGGAAGCACCGGAAGCCCTGCTCAGTACTTTCGGCGGGCTCCATATCATCCGGAAGCGCCAGACCCTCGGGCAGTTGCTGGAGAACGAGATCTCCCTGCCGCTGTTCCCGTCGTAAAAGGTTTCCGTGAGGATGCCACAAGACTCCCTCCAGCACTTCCCGCTCGGGCAACGCTTCCCCGACAGCCCGCACGCGGTCTGCGTCAGCCTGCCGACCATGGCGGACGTCATCGGCTACGAAGAAAAGGATCCCGCGACTGTCGCAGCGATGAAAAGTGGCTACCCGCGCTTCAAGTTGCCCGGTTATGTCGAGCAACTGGCCAACCGGACTGGAAACCCGGAGGACGACAAAATCCTTGTCGCGTCGGACAAGGCCGCCGAAGGCCTCCTTGCTTTCCTGGGACATCCTGGGGCGAAGGCGGGAAAAGTGAACGGCATCGCTTATGTCCACTTCCCGGCCGACCCCGATACAAAGGCCAAAGCGTTAAAATTCCTCCAACACACCGGCTCGGGCCTTCCGTCCCGCTGGGCCGAAGAGGAACTCAAAGAGGACGGCCATATCGGCAAACTCCACCCGGAAGAAACTATTGCTGACGACCCGTTCGGAGTGGTCACGGATACCTTGTCCGGCCTCGCAGGTGTGCCCAGGGAGGACATCCTCCTATGCAATTCCGGGATGAATGCCTTTTACGCCGCCTTCCTGGCGACGGCAGGGATCCAGAGGGAAAATGGGCGGGGTATCTGGATCCAGCTCGGCTGGCTCTACCTGGACACCTCTGAAATCCTCAAAAAATTCCTCCGGCCGGACGAGAGGGTGGAGACGTTCCTGGACGTTTTTGACATTGTTGCCCTGGAAGCCTTCCTCGACGCGCACAAAGGGCAAGTCGCGGGCATCGTCACCGAGGCGCCGACCAACCCCATGATCCAAACCCCGGACATGGAAAGAATTTACACCCTTGCCCAAAAACACGGGGCCATCCTCATCGCGGATCCCACCAGCGCCACCCCGGCCAACGTGGACCTCCTACCCTACGCCGATGTCCTGGCCAATTCCCTGACCAAATACGCAGGGAACCAAGGCGACATCCTTGCCGGAGCGGTGTTTGTCAACCCAAGTTCCCCGTACTGCGGCGAACTCCAGGACACCATCCCGGAACACCTCGAAGCCCCCTACCCACGGGATCTCCAAAGGCTCGCCCATGAAATCGGCCGCTACCAGGAAATCCTGGACAAGACAAATGCCAACACCCTCGCCCTGGCGGAATTTTTCCAAGGCCACCCCGGCGTAGCTAAGGTCCATTGGGCATACTCCCCAGACTCCATCGCCAATTATGAGAAAATCTCCCGCAGGAAGGATGCCCCGGGCGGCCTCATCACCATTGAGCCAACCGGTCCGCTCCAACCTTTCTACGACCGCCTCAGGATGCTCAAAAGCCCTAGTTTCGGGACGGAATGGTCCATGGCCTGCCCCTTCCTCTACCTGGCTCACTACGACTTGGTTTCCAGCCAGGAAGGCCGCGCCTTCCTCCTGGGGCACCGGATCAACCCGGACCTCGTAAGGGTCAGCGTGGGGACCGAGCCAGCCGAAAGACTAATCGCAGTCTTCCGAGAAGCCTTGGAAGGATAAGGCCCGAAGCCATGCCGGGCAGATGCAGAAATTCCATGGCCGGTTTCTTGCGGGCTTCCTGTGCCGTCATCCTCCTTTTCCCATCAATGCTAGCCGGGCATGTCCTCATGATACGGACAATTCCCCACGACGGGGGAACTTCCAAGGGAGGGGGAGACTTCCCGGAAGGCACCTATGCAACGGCCACAGCTACACCGGCCAGGGGGTACATCTTTTCAGGATGGGCGGGCCATGTCCCCGATAATACTAACCCGGCTACCACTGAAATCCCTGTCCAAATGGATTCGGACAAAACCCTTGCTGCCTGTTTCACGAGGGCATTTTACCATGTGGCTACCAGGGTATCGCCGGAAGGTGGAGGGTTTGTGCAAGGGGGCGGCTCCTTCATCCACGGCTCGGATGTCACGATCATAGCCAACCCACAGGCCGGGGAGGGCCATGGCAAGTTCAGCCACTGGAAAGTCAACGGGGTGGACCTGGGGCAAGGCTCCCAGCCGGAATTGAAAACCAAAGTCACGGAAGACCTCCTGGTCGAGGCCGTGTTCCAACCAGGGAAGGCTCCAATACAGGCTTTTCCCCTGCAAGTCTCCACAAAGCAAGGGCACCTGGGGAATGTTATTGGAGGAGGGATTTACCAACCTGGGGCCAAAGCCACGCTGGTGGCCGTCCCGCTAGTGGGTGCCAAGTTTGAAGGCTGGATAGACGGGGCGGGGAACAGGGTTTCGGAAAAACCCTACTTCACCGTGACCGTCGAAGGCGGCTACGAATACACCGCCGTGTTCGGGACAACCCGGTACCAAGGGATCCCCCTCCACACCCTCTCCTTGTCGGCATACCCTCCTGGGGCGGGCTTTTTCAGCGGGAAAGGGGCCTATGTCCAAGGAAGCAAAGTGAAGGTGGCGGCGCTTCCGGCGGAAGGGTATAAATTCCTTGGCTGGTACAAGGATGGGCAAGGCACCCTCCTGGCACGGCCAATCGAAGTCCGGAAAGACACGGATGTCGCGGCGGCCTTTCAAAAAACTTCCGAAACCCAGGATACGGACAGCGACGGCTTGGCCGACCTCTACGAAGCCCTGTTGGGCACCGATCCCGATGACCGGGACTCAGACGCCGACGGCCTAAACGATGGGATTGAAGTCTCGATCTTTGGCTCCGATCCCTTGCGAACGGACACAGACCAGGACGTCTACCCCGACAACATCGAATTCCTCTACAAAACGGATCTGACCGACCCCGGCTCCATCCCCGGCATCCGGGCGCCGACCGGAAACCCGGCCATCACGGCACAACCTTCAAACATTGCGGTCCAGACAGGCAAGCCGGCCACCTTGTCTTTCCAGGCCAGGGATAAAGGGAACGCCAAGTATTTTTGGCAACGCTACTATGTGGGCAAATGGGAATACCTCCCTGGCCAGGACACCGATACCTACACCCTGGCCGGAGCGGGGCAAGCGGACCAACGGCCCCACCGGGGCGGGATCCGGGCATCCGACGGCAGGACTTTGTACACCCGAACGGCTTGGATCCATGTCCTGGATCCGCCTGAAATTCCCGGCCCACCGCCGGACCTGGTATTTTTTGAAGGGAAGGGGGGTATCATCAAGGCTCCGGCCAAAGGCGGCAAACGCCTGGAATGGAATTGGTACAAGGATGGCGTAAGGACTGGCAAAACCTACGCCGCGGAATGGAGGATACCCGCCCGCTGCAACCAGGAAACCCACGGAGGGAAGTATCATTTTTCCGTGTCCAATGCCGCCGGGGAGGTGGCCAGCGCGCCATTCCGGGTAGAAATCGTCCAAAAGATAAAAATCCTCCTCCATCCACAAAGCGCGACGATCCCGCCAGGGGAAGGGGGCAGCCTCTCCGTTTCTGCTACTGGCCATGCCTACAACACCTACCAATGGTTGAAATACAACTCCTTCACCAGAAAGTTTGAAGAAATAAGGGGGGCAAACGCCGCGGTTCTGTTGGTCCCGGCGATGGATGCGGCATGGGTTGGCAAGTACAGTTGCAAAGTGACCGACGGCCACAGCACGGCCTATTCCATTGAAGCCAAGCTCTTCGAAGGGCATACGGTCAATGCCGGGACTACTGGGGAAATTTCTTTGCCCCAGCCCACCGCACCGCCTCCGTGCCTTTTTCCGGAGTAACCATTCTAACGCTTTGAAAGGGAAGGACATATTCTAGGCGGGGCAACTTTTCAAAGGAAAATACCCTAAACGGTAAGAAGAAACGGCCAACCGGGTCCGTCAAAAAGGGGATGTCCGGTTAGCCGTTCATTTTTGGGGGAAGTTTGGGGGTTGACCTGGCTTGGAATAGACCCTGGCTCTCAAGGTGTTGAGCCCGGGAGCAATCACTATTGATGTACGAAAGTTTGCCTAGCAGGCTGCGCCAGGAAAAGCGGCAGCATGGCTGCAGGCTGCCCAAGGTGGGCAAAGCCATAAAAGGACGTATTCTGTGGAGACTTTGGAATCCTGCGAATCGTTTGGACTGCGGTAGCCGGCGACCGCTTGGGGCAAGGAAGCCCTGTTGCCTTTCTCTCACTGGACGATTTTTCCATTCGAGACATCAATCGTGATGGTTCCCGATGCGGCCTTCTATTACACAAAAGACTTGGGTAACGAACGCAACTATGTAGATAGTTGTGTCCTATGGAATCATACTCAACCTCCCGTTCCTCACGTTTATCTACCAGGTACAATAAACAGGAGGCCAGCAGCAGATGACCGGGAAATGGCAGGACTACCTGGACGCAGGGCGCCAAGTGATCGGGGAGGAAGTAGCGGCCCTGGAGAGGGTGGCTTTTAGCCTGGACGAGAGGTTTGCCGAGGCGGTGGAGATTTTGTTGGGCTGCCGGACGAAGGTGGTGGTGACGGGGATCGGCAAGTCCGGCCATATCGCCCGCAAGCTGGCCGCGACTTTTTGTAGCACCGGTGTCCCCGCGACCTTCCTCCATGCCAGCGAGGCGGGTCATGGGGACCTAGGGATGTATTCCCCAGGGGACACGGTGATCGCGATTTCAAGGAGCGGGAACACAGGCGAGTTGGTGTACCTGGCCCCGTTCTTCAAACAAAAGGGGTCGAAATTCATTTGCATCGTCGGGCGCCGGGAATGTGCGCTGGCCAATGTGGCGGACGTGGTGCTGGAAGCCGTGGTGGAAAGGGAGGCCGATCCGTTGGGGATAGTGCCGACCACGAGCGCACTGGTGGCCTTGGCCATGGGGGACGCCCTGGCCGGTGCCGTAATGAAGGCCAAGGGAGTGAGTGAGCAGGATTTCGCCCGCTACCATCCGGCTGGCCAACTGGGCAGGCGGCTCCTGCTTTCCGTACAGGACGTGATGCACCCCCTGGCAAAATGTGCGGTGGTGGAAGAAGGCGTGGGACTGAGGGAACTGGTCATCGCCATGACGGAGTACCCGCTGGGAGCGGCTTTGGTTGCGATCCCGGGAAAACCGCATGCCATTATCACGGACGGGGACCTGCGCCGGGCTTTGGCCAAAGTGGAGGACTTGTCCAGTCTGGCAGCAAGGAACCTGATGACGGTGGATCCGGTTTCCATCCGGTCAGACGCTTCCCTGCACGATGCGGTGCGGGTAATGGAGGAGAGGGATTCCCAAATTTCCGTCCTCCCCGTGGCTGATGGTGAAACAAAGGCGACCGTTGGCCTGCTGAGGCTGCACGACGTTTACCAGCCGGGCTGAGGCCTGTTTCTTTCTTTTGGACAAACCGGGAGCGATTTCGCAATGTCCTTTTACATGGCCACGGGAATATTCCCGGGATGCCTTGGGAAGGGTAAGAGACAATGGATAAGAGCATACGGACACGCCGCAAGGAGTTTGAGAAGAATAAGCGGATTATGGGGGTGCACCGCCATCACCACGGGAAGCGTTCGGACGGGTTGACGCCCCGGGAGAAGTGGATCACCTCCGTGGCGACGTTCCAGGTGTTTTTCCTGGCCTGGTCTCTGGGGTCGGTACAGTTGTGGGCACAGTGGGCGAACCTGGGGATCGCCAGCGTGGCTTTCCTGGGCTTGTTGATCCCGGATGCAAAAGCGATCCGGGGGGACGGGTTGCGGGGGATTGGGGTGCTGCTGCGGAGCCCGGTCTTCTGGTTTGGCGCGTTGTTCGCAAGCTATTTGGGGATCCAATGCGGGAACTATTCCTGGCAATATGAATCCTTGGTGGAAGAGCCGGAAATCGTCGAAATGGACTTGGGGGACGGCTCCGAAAAGTCGGTCGAAACAGCTCTGAAAAAGGTGAGGAACCTGCCGAAGGAGAAGGCGTGGCACATCCTGCCCGTAGACAACACCAAATACCCGAACTTGCCCACAAGTGTGGAAGCCCCGTTCGACAAAATGAATGCCGCCAGGGTGCTGCTGATGTTCGAGCCGGTCTGGTTGTGGGCTTGTATCCTGACCATAGGGCTGCACAAACGGCGAGGGCTGAGGCGGATCCTTTGGGCGGCGGCATTGGGAGGGGCGTCAATGGCTCTATTGGGGATGGTCCAAAGGCTGACCGGGGCAAAGGGCATCCTCTGGGGCATCGAGTCTAGCAACCCGGCCTTTTTCGGGACTTTCATCTACCCGAACCACGGGGCGGCCTTCCTGTACTTGACGCTGGGTGTCGCCATCGGGCTGGCCATGTACCACCAGCAACGGGCGGAGCAGGAATTCCTGCGCTCGGGCCCCCACTACCTGCTGGCCTTCCTGTCGGCCTTGCTCCTGCTGGGACTGGTCTTCTCCCAGTCGAGGGCAGGGATCGTACTTGGTTGCGGGGTAGCTTTGGTAGGGGGGTGCATCATTGCCATCCGTATGTTGGGCAAGGGGCAGGACATGAGGCAGGGGATTGTCCTGGGGATCATGGCCGTGCTAGGCTTGGGCTTCGCGGGATATTCTGCCATGAACTTCGCAGACATCGGCTCGCTGTTGATGGATTACGAGAGGCTGCAAGGCGCAGGAAGCCCGGATTTGTCACTACGCTTGAAACTGCAAGAAGCCACCTGGGAAGGCTTCCTGAAGAACAAATGGTTCGGTACAGGCGCGGGGAGCTTCCAATACCGTTTCCCCTTCCTCCAGCAATTTTACCCGGAGCTGGGCATCGGGATCCGTTTCTTTGTCCACGCCCACAATGATTATTTACAGGTTTTGATGGAATACGGGATCATCGGCACCCTGGCCTTGGGAGGGTTTTTCGGCTCCCTGTTATGGGGTGCTGTCCGTTCAATCCGCCAACGGCCTGCGATGATGGTGTGCATGTTGGCGGGCATCGGGGGATTCTGCCTGCACGCTTGGTGGGATTTCCCTTCCTTTTGCCAATCGGTGCTGCTCTTGGTGGTGTTCGTCCTGTCGGCCATGGGGAGCTGGGGGGAGTCCGAAAGGCTCAAGCAGAGGATCGACAATATTTGAATGGGGCGTACCCTCACAACCCGAATTTTCTATAAGACCTCTACCAGGATGAATGTACCATTGCTAGATTTGGAAGCCCAGCACGGGCCGCTACGAAGCGAGTTGGAGGCGGCCTTCGGGCGTGTCTTGGACTCCAACCATTACATCCAGGGGCAGGAAGTAACCGACTTTGAATCCGCAGTCGCGGGATACTTGGGCTCGAAGCATGCTATCGGCGTAAGTTCCGGGACGGACGCATTGTTGGTCGCCCTGATGGCCTTGGACATCGGGCCGGGGGACGAGGTGCTTTGCCCCTCCTTTACCTTCTTTGCCACGGCTGGATGCGTGTCCCGGTTAGGGGCGACACCCGTTTTCGTGGATGTCCGGGAAGGGGATTTCCAGCTCGATGTGGAGGACGCGGCCAGGAAAGTGACCGGGCAGGCCAAGGCCATCATCCCGGTACACATTTTCGGCCAGACCGCGGACATGGGGGCGGTGATGGATTTCGCAGGACGGCATGGGCTGGAGGTGATTGAAGATTGCGCGCAGTCCATGGGAGCGAAATGGGAAGGCAAACAGGCTGGGACAGTCGGGAGCCTGGGGACTTTCAGCTTTTTCCCGGCCAAGAACCTCGGTGGCTTCGGGGACGGGGGCTTGGTCTCCACCAATGATGATACCCTGGCGGAAAAGGTGCGTGTGCTCAGGGCGCATGGCTCCAAGCCCAAGTATTTCCATTCGATGGTAGGGGGGAATTTCCGCCTGGACGCCCTCCAGGCAGCTTTGCTGGGAGTAAAACTAGGGCATTTGGAGAGCTACCTTTCCAAACGTACGGCCAACGCCGCCCATTACATGGAATTGTTCTCGGGCCATATGGAAAAGCTGGACGGGAAAGTGGCCTTGCCCTCGGAAAGCCCGGGATGCGCCCATACGTGGAACCAATTCACAATCCGCGTGGCGGAGGGACGGCGGGATGCGCTCCGTGAACACTTGGCAGACCATGGGGTTAGCAGCGAGATCTACTATCCCAAAGGGCTCCACCAACAGGAATGTTTCTCCCACTTGCCGACCTCGGCCTGCCCGGTTACTGAAAAGCTGGCCGGGGAAGTGTTGAGCCTGCCGGTGTACCCGGAGATCACTAGGGAAATGCAGGCATACATCGTAGAAAAAGTGGCAAGTTTCCTTGAAGGCTGAGAAGAGCTTTTGGTCGAATGTGGGGTGGCTGATGTTGGGGTCGGCCTCGATCCAAGTGCTTGGGGCGGGGGCATTGGTCTTCCTGGCGAGGCTGTACGGGCCAGAAGATTTCGGCGTGCTGGGGACCTATGTTGCGATCTGCGGTATGGCGGGAGTGCTTTGTTTGTTCAGGTACGATGTGGCCATCCCACTGCCGGAGGATGACCAGGAAGGGGCACATGTACTGGCCTTGTGCTTGGGGCTGGCTATCTTTTGGTCGGGTGTGGCCGGTGCGTATCTCTGGGGAGGCCAAGAAGGCTTGCTGTCCCTTTTCCATTTGGAAACCATCAAGGATGTGCAATGGATGGTGCCGCTGGGCATCCTGGGCTTCGGGACAGGGCAAGCGCTGTCTTCCTGGATGGGGAGGCGGGGGCATTTCAAACCAATTTCCGTGGGAACAGGGCTACAAGGGGTTGCCCAACAAGCCTGCCAACTGGCCATGGGGTTGAAGCAATTAGGATCTATCGGGTTAGTCGTGGGTAACTTTGCCGGGCAGTCCGTGGCGGCCATGTTCTACCTGCGGACCGTTTGGGTGAAAGACCGGGGGCAGTTCAAGGAGATATCTCCCGGAGGCATTTTCCAGGCAGCCAAACGGTACTGGCGTTTCCCGGTGGTTTCCTTCTGGTCGGGGTGTGCCATGGCCTTAAACCAGTATGCACCGATCCTGCTGATGCAGGGCATGTTTGGCGAAGCGTACGCGGGCCTGTATTTGGTTGGCCAAAGGGTGCTACAACTTCCAGTAGGCTTGGTATCCAAGGCCGTCGGAAATGTCTTCTTGCCGGAGTATTCCCGACAACAAAGCTCAGGAAAGAGCGAACTGCTGGCCAAAGGGTTGTTGGAAAAACTGCTCCTCTACGGCTTCCCGTTCCTGGCCTTGCTCGGCTTTACGGCACCGGTGACCATCCCCTGGGTTTTCGGGGAAAAGTGGGCGCATGCCGGGTGGATGACGGCCTGGCTGACTCCTTGGATGGCACTGGCCTTTGTGTATGCGCCGCTTTCGACGATCCCTTTAGTCAAAGGGCAGCAAGGCCGTGACACGGTGGCACAGGTAGGTCTCCTGGCAGCCCGGGTTTTGCCTTTCTTCCTGGCCGGAAAGGACTGGGAGGCGGACAAGGTTTTCCAACTCTTTGCCTTTAGCACCGGGGCATCGGGAGCCATCTACCTAATCTGGATTGTCAAACTGGCCGGGAAAGATATCGTCCAAGCCCTCCTGGTAATAGGGAATACCCTGGCCAGGTCCGCAGCCCTACTTGTTTTTCCCCTGTCTATGCATTTCTTTTTCCATATTGATTGGCTTACCGCAGGTGCAGTGGCGATCGCCGGACTGGCTTGGGCAGCTGCCGCAAGGAAACATTTCCACCAACCCGGCGAACCAACCCCAAAGCCTGAAGCCTGATGGAAGCCGGATACAAACTGTGCCTGCGGAAACCGTGGGTGAACATCGGGAAATGCAGGGTATACTCGAACCTCATGCCCCCGGTTTCCAAAGCGGAGGCGGAGGAACTCGACAAGTTCCTGGAGGCCGGGGATTGGAAAGGGGCGGCCTATTGGCTTGAGGAGAAATTTGGGAGCTACGCCTTTATTTATGAACACGGGGACAAGGTCGTGGCCGGGGTGGACGCAGTGGCGGTGGAGCCGCTGTTTTACCATCTCCAAGGCCAGAAACTTCTAATCGGGGACGATTTGCGGAAGTTCCCAGGATCTGGGGACAAAGCTCCGTTGTTCGCACGGGCGGAAGTGGTGATGGTCGGGTTTGTGACCGGGGAGGAAACCTTGGTCAAAGGGGTGAAGCAAATCCTCTCCGGCAAATGCCATGTTTTCAGCAAGCGGGAAGGGGGCTGGGACATGGAAAAAGTCGCCCACACGACCTTCCTGACCAGCCGCTACGACTTGCCGGACATGGATGCGGAAGAATTCTTGGCCGGATGCACAAAGGTATGGGAGAAGGTAGTCTCACGGACGTTGGAGAGGGTGGGGGACCGGCAAATCGCCCTCCCCCTGAGCGGCGGGTTGGATTCTAGGACCCTCGCCCTGATGTTTCGCCAAGCGGGGAAGGAAAACGTGGTTTGCTACACCTACGGGAAACAGGGGAACCAGGAATCCATGGTGTCCAAATCTATCGCGAAGGTCCTGGGCTATAAGTGGGAATTCGCGCATTACACACCCGGGATGTGGACTGAGTGGGACAAATCCCCGGCGACCAAAGAGTGGTTAGACTGCTGTTTCCTGGGCAGGTCCTGTATTCCCCATATCAATGACTTGCCCGCCCTGGACCAATTTTTCCAAAGGAGGGTTTTCGAAGAAGACGCGGTTTTCATACCTGGGCATATCCTGGGCACATTGGCAGGGATTTTCACCCCGGACTTGAAGGATTACAGGGACAGCGAGGCCTGCTTCAACGCCACTTTCAACGACATCTCGGAGAAATACTTCGACCCCGGCCTGCTCCATGGCTTCTACCCGGATTTGGACACCGAGGGGTTTTATGGTAACCTCAAAAACAAACTCCGGGCATGGTGGCCAGACTGGAGCCTCGCCACCGTCAATGGCTATGCCGAGGTTTTCTACAACTGGGGGGAACGCCAGTCCAAGTTCAACGCCAGTTCCGTACAGTTTTACCTGCACCGCGGGCATCATTTCGCACTGCCCTGGTGTGATGGTTCGATCGTCCGCTTCCTGGAAAAAGTCCCCCACCAACACCGTTTGCACCGCAGGATGTACCGAAAATGGCTGGAGAAACGCGGGGAAGGGATCCTTCCCGTTTCCCCCGTCCGCAACTCACCCATACACAAAGTCCAGCGAGCCTACCGCAAATGGATCCCCAAGCCGTTACGCAAAATCAGGTATAAAATCTGGCCCTACCTATACTACCGCATCCACCCCATGGAATTCTTCTCCACCGTTCCCTACAAAGATTTCAAGCGCTTGCACAAACACGGGTTCCACATAAACAACTGGATCGCCTACAACTACCTCGAAGGCTAAACCTGGGGCCAAGGCTCCTTCTAAAGTACACAGAACCTCACCGACCCTAAGATGGACGACATATTTTTACTGGACCGGTTCCTGGCTATCGTGGGGATGTCGCTGGCCTGTGTGGTCCTGGGGACGTTCATGCTAAAGGAGCAGACCCCGAGGCAATTCCTCTATTTCATGACGGCCGGGGTGTTTATCTGGTCGGGTATCGGTGGATCGGCGGAAAGCGTGGCCAAGGAATATGTATGGATATACTGCGGGTTTGTTTTCCTCCTGACAGGTTCCTTCACCCTATCCAGCATCCTTTTGTCCAAGGGTCTGAAACTGCCGGAGTTCGACCAGGACACCGTGTTCCTGAATCAAAAGTTCTGGCAAGTCTTCGTGGTCTTGTACCTCTTGTTCATCCTCTTCCCCTTGGTGTACCCGGAGTTCAAGCTGTTTCGGCTCATCAAGCCCCCACCCCCAGACCTTCATGCCGCGGTGGAAAACCGGTTCAAGCTGGAAGGGGACACCATGCTGGAAGTCCTCTTTTACTACGCCAACGTACTAATTTTCCCTTTCTTCCTGTTTTCTTTGCACGCCTTGGGGCTGAGGTGGTGGTGGCTCTTCATCGCCTTGGCATTCCAGTTTTACGCGAAATACTGCGTCAATGCCTACCTGTCCCGGCATGAAATGGCCCTGCTGCTCCTGATGGTTTATTTATATTTCTGGTACCGGAAAATCATCCCCCGGCAAGTCATGGTTCTTGGGAGCTTGGCAGCGCTCCCGATCCTCATGTTTTTCTTCCATTCCTATGCCATGATCCGGCTAGGTGGGGGGTTTGACCTCGAGTTCGGCATCCTGGGGGTAATCGAGTCCAGCCTCGGGCTCTTTTATGAGGAAACCTACTACCCGAAACTGGTAAGCGAGATGATGGAGGGGGACAGGCCACAAGAAATATTCAGGTACCTGACATGGATTGTCTCCCTGCCCATCCCTTCGAAATTCACAGCCAACTGGGACATCATTAAAATCGGCTATGAGTACACCGAGTACATGACGGCTGGAATCCTGGGCGAAACCATCTTCACGATCATCCTTCCCGGGCTCCTTGGGGAATCAATCTTCATCTACGGGAAGGCAATGTGGTGGATCCATGCCGTGACCGTGGGCTTCATCGTGGCCTTGATCTGCCACGTCACCAGGGCGGACAAAAGACTTTTCTTCGTCATGACCTATTTCCAGCTCCACATCTTACTGATCGGGCGTGGAGGAGTGGCCATGTTCCTGATCCTAATCATCAACTACATGCTTCTTTTCTGGCCCTTCCTTCTGCTGTTGTTTTACAAAGGGAAACAAGTCCAACACCAGGGATCCTACGGGAGGATGGGACAACCCTACGCCCTGGGAGGTTACGGCGGATACCACAAGGAAGGCCAGGAGCCTGAATGGACGGAGGTTTAGGTTTCCCGGGTGTTGCAAAATGGGCTTGAGGACAGCATCCCGCCCTGGTATCCAAACCTAGTTTTTTACCAAGGTTTTGAAACAAGAAGGTTAGTTTTAGGCATAGGACAAAACCACGCCTTAGAAGTATGTCAAACTCGTGATTTCCCTTCCCAGTACCGGTGCCTGGCCCAACAACCGGGAGACGGGGAAAGCCTAAGGATAATGTTCAGGATCCCTTCCCCCAACTTCTCGCCGCTCCGCATGGTAGGTATACTGGCCATTTATGGATGCCTCCTGACAGTGGCCTATTGGCTGGCCTACGAGCTTAGGTTCGAATTCCAAGTACCGGGATTGCCGGACGACCCGGTCGAAACCAATTGGCAAAAGGTGAGGGTGGATACCTTGCCATGGTTGGTAGTAATCAAACTGGCCCTGCTCCTGATCATCGGCGAATTCCGGGGCATCCTCCACTTTTTCAGGCTTCCGGACCTTACCCGGATGTTCGCCGCACTCGTCATCCCGGCCGTCGGCATGGCCTTGCTTTGGTATTTGTCCAAAGGCATCAACTGCACGCCCAGGAGCGTGATTCTGGCGGACTTCCAGTTCTCAATCGTCTTCCTGGGGAGTTTCCGGCTATTTTGCCGGGTCTATGCGGAAAGGCTCCAAAGGGAAGGCCAGGCTAACTCCACTAAAGCCATGCGGGTCGGCATCCTGGGGACTGGGGATGTCGGCGCAGCCGTGGCTGCAGACATGTTGTCCAAACGCGGCCTGGGCATGAAACCCGTGGTCTTCATCGACGAAACCCATCTGAAGGTCGGCAAACAAATCCACGGCATCCCGATGCACGGCCTGCCCCACAATTTCCAAATCCTCAAAAACCGCTTCGACCTGGACAAACTCATCATTGCCCCGGACAACACCACCCACTTCCTGGCAAAAGACATCGCGGAGTGGGTTAGGCTGGCTAACGAAGCACGGCTCAAGACGGAGATTGTCCCTTCCATCAATGATTTAGCCTCTGGCCGTGTCCGGGCGAACCGAATCCGCAACGTGGAAATGGAAGATTTGCTTGGACGCGAACCCGTGAACCTCGATTCCGCCCGGATCCGGGGAATGCTCGATGGCAAGGTCGTCCTTGTGACTGGGGCAGGGGGATCCATCGGCTCCGAGCTGGCCAGGCAAATCCTGAGGCAAAACCCGTCGTCCGCGATCCTTATCGACCAAGTGGAATGCAGCCTTTTCCACTTGGAGCGCGAACTCGCGGGGGAAGGCTACGGGGGCATAATTGTCCCAATCGTCGCAGATATCCTCGACAAAGGAGCCATGCGGAAGATTTTCCAAAAATACAAACCTGGGATCGTCTTCCATGCTGCCGCCCACAAGCATGTGCCCATGATGGAACGGCAACCCGAAGAAGCCCTCAAAAACAACTTCTTCGGCACCCTGGAGCTCGCTAAATTATCCGGGGAAATGGGGACGGACCGCTTCATCCTCGTCTCCACGGACAAGGCTATCAACCCGACCAGTGTAATGGGCGTCACCAAACGCCTGGCCGAGTCCGGAATCATGGCGCTGCAAAACGAAGGGAAGTACAAAACCCACTACATGGCCGTCCGCTTCGGCAACGTCCTAGGCTCCTCCGGTAGCGTCATCCCCATTTTCCGCGAACAAATCGCCAAAGGAGGCCCCCTAACCGTCACCCACCCGGAGACCACCCGCTACTTCATGACCATCCCCGAAGCCTCAGGCCTCGTCCTCCAGTGCGCCACCTTCGGAAAAGGCGGCGAAATCTTCGTCCTCGACATGGGGGAACCCGTCAAAATCCTAGAAATCGCCCGCCAAATGGCCGAACTCAGCGGCCTACGTCCTGACCACGACATCGAAATCCGCTTCACCGGCCTACGCCCGGGCGAAAAGCTCCACGAAGAAATCCAACACTTCAGCGAAAACCTCGAAAAAACAGAGCATCCCCGCATCCGCCTCTACACCACCCAGCCCAAGGGGATGGCGGAAATCGACCATTGGATCAACGACATCCAGCCCCAACTTCACGAAATAGAGAAAACCAAGCTCAAAGAAGAAATCCGGAAAGTCGTCCCTGAGTATACACCATTCACTGATTAAAATGGCTGTAACAAGAGATATGTCAGAAAGTTGTGGATGGGGTGAGCCAGGCGGGCATCATGGGCTTTGGGGAAGGGCGCGAAGGCAGTTGCGGGTTCCCTGGGATCCTTTTGAGGATTGACGGGAGGTTGTTTTCTTGAATAGAAATACCGCCCTCGATGAAGAGAGTAGGGATAATGAAATGACAAAAGTGATTTGGATTGTGTTGGGCTGTTTGCTAGTAGTGGACTGTGGAGTTTTCGGCCACTTCTACAAGAAGACCCATGAGGAGTACGAAACGTTCCTCCATCGTGAGAACAAGCAGGCGGAAGAGCTGGAGCAAGCGAAGCACGAGCTGAAGTCCAAGCAGCTTTACCACCGCAGGCTCTATAACGACCCGGAATTCCTGGAGCGTGTCGTCCGCGAGCGGTTGAATTATTCCCGGGAAAACGAGCGCATCTTTATTTTCCCGGACACCATCGGGGAAGGTTGACCCGGAAGGGGGTCAAAGGGGGAGCCGGTAGTTCCGTTGCCCGCCCGCACTTTTCCCGGTGACGGCGATGCCGATTGCCCGGAGGTCGAAAGTAGCGGCCGTGGCCGGTTCTGCCTCAATGGTTTCCCAGGCTTTCCTCATCCCAGGGGACCATGAAATATCATCGAAAACGATGACTGCACCATCGGCAAGGTAAGGGGATACTTGTTTGTGGTAGGCCAAAACGGCGTCATGGTCATGGTGCCCGTCATTGAAGAAGTAGTCGATGGGCTTGTTTCTCTCCAAAACCCCCTGCAACATGGCCTGGAACGACCCTGTGACCACCGAAGCGTTCCCCAGCCCCACGGCTTCCAAGGTTTCCCTGGCAGTACGGGCAATCTCCGGAGCCCCCTCCATGGTCACTAGTTGGCCTTTCCCGTTCAGCTCCAGTGCGGCAGCTTGGTAGGCGGCGGAAATCCCGACACAAGTCCCCAGTTCCACGCAGGTGGAAGGCTGC
This sequence comes from Opitutia bacterium, assembly GCA_038125285.1. Classification (GTDB taxonomy): domain Bacteria; phylum Verrucomicrobiota; class Verrucomicrobiia; order Opitutales; family JABJCN01; genus JAYPDO01. The sequence goes on along the minus strand of JAYPDO010000049.1, from coordinate 499 downwards.
AAATGCCGGACAAGTTTAAATAGCAGCTTGGCCCAAAAAGCGGGCTTGCTGGCCGCACAGGCATCGGCAACCCGGCAAGTCGACTCCACGCCCTTGGCCATTTCCTCGGCGGAGCGGCGGGAATCCGGGTTGCCCGCGCCAAAGTCCACGATTGGCACGACTTCCGTCGAGGCCAGTAGGGCGGAACGGCGTTGCTCCACTTTTTGGATCCACGCATTCTCTTCCGCAGTAAAAATGCCTTCCAAAGCCTCTAACAACGCCAACCCGACACCCCGGATCCCAGGGTTCGCTGAAGCGGCCAACTCCCGGGCAGCAGATTTGGCTTTGCGCCTCCAGATATATTGGACCGGGAGCTTGAGGATTTTTTTGAGGATTCGTGCGGGCATATTCTCCTAGCCGAAAGTAAGTTGGCGGCAGAGGATGTCAACCGGCATGGACTGCTTGGCGAAAGGGTGGTTTTATGCACCGTCTGCCAAATCTTTGATCCCCTTCAGGTCCA
>JAYPDO010000048.1:13961-26143 GCA_038125285.1 Opitutia bacterium | reverse complement strand
GTCAATCTCTGCATTGACGAGGAAAGCACCCTTCCTCAATCATTAGCGAACCAGTGAAATCGATACCATATGGTGACAGATTTGGAAGACTATCCTACTTTGGTGATGCTTTTCATGCGGTATGACGGCCTTCCAATGTAGTCCAAATTCGCTAAGAATTGGGGAGTACCCTTGGCATCGGCGAGGCACAAGGAACAGATCCAGGAACCACTCCCGGATCATGGGGGAATAATCCATCCAGGAACAATCAGCATCCTGCACCTAGTGTCATGTACAACAAATTAATTAAGGGCATCCGTTACGTGGATCTGGTGCAAAGCCAAGTGGGACTGGGGACGAGCTTCTTTGTAGGCCTCTCGGATAAAATGGTGGTTTGGACTAGCAAGTAGGCAAGGTAACGCAGGATGACAACCTGGCTTCATTGCATAAACATGTACTGCCGGGTGTTCAGCAGAGCGCTGAGGACATTTCTGTATCCTTTGAGAAAAGGCCGGTCGTCATCAACGGGGCTGTAGCCACCATTTTTGACCCGGCCATAGTGCGCTAGCTCGGCAAGCATGATCTCCTGTTCGTCCTGGGTCGCAGGACGGCTCAGGGTGCTCAGGAACATCACATCGACCTTTTCCCTTAGGGAACTGGCAGCAGAGATGTTCTGCATCAGGACGGAATTGGACTGGAAAACTTGGTTGTAGACTGGTCCATTCAAGAGAGCCAGTACCTGCGTAAGGACCGGATCCTTGTGGGCGTTGTCAACGGAATCACGGTCGGACTGCCCGAAAAGCCCGAGGAAATGCCCGCGAGGAGCGGGAGAAGGTAGTTCGGATGCCCGGACAAGTGATTGGTTGTACCCTCGCCACCTTGGGTCAGTGTCCACATAGATCATTTCCCCGTCCTTCGATTGCAGGCCTCCGGAAATGTTGTTTGTTCCGGAATATGTGGCGTCCAAATCTTCCTTTAGTTTCTGTTTTGCCTGAGCCAGTTCATTCTGGTAGGATTTGTACAATGCCTGGTTATTTGATTGTTCAGCTTGGGCAAGGTTACGGAGGATTACATCTTGCCGCCGTTTGGAAGCTTCCTGGATCATGACCACTCGCCTCGCTAAGCGATAGACATCTTCGGGTTCGCTGTCAATGCGACCTTGGGCAACTGACCGCATCTTCTCTTGCCCGAGCGAAACCTTTTGGTCGAGAATGCGCTCGTCAATATCCGGGACGGACATTGCGACCATAGAATCCCAAAGCTGTTCGGCGGACAATCTCCGGACAACCGGCCCGGGAAAATAGTATGGCTCTTCAGGATCCGGTGCCGCCGTACTCATTTGCCGGTGATAGGTCCTGGTGTTGTAAAGGATCCGCTGGAACTGTTTCAGGTCAAACTTGAGACGTTTGATTTCCTGCTCAAGGTAAGCCATAAGGGCTGGATTAGGGATTTCCATATCATCCCGCAGGTCATCGACGGGTTCAAATACCCCCACCCCCATCACGCGTTTCCACATCCTGTTGGCAATGACGCGCACAAAACGGTCGTTGTTCGGCGAAATGACCCAGTTTACAAATGCATCCCTCCTGCTCTCCCCGAGCCCAACTTCCAGTTCCTGCCCAAAAAGGGTGGCTGGCTCAACAATGGCGTTAGGCGGGGCGTCTTCATATTGGTAATTTCCAGGGAGCCTGAGTTGCCTCCGGGTTTCCTCGACACCTTGGACACGCATGACGGGCTGAAGGTATTCCTGCACGACCTGTTGGTAATCCATCGCCCGCCGGGGATCTTCCCGCATGGCCTTTGCAGAAACATAGTCCTGCACCTCCTTTACATTGGACGGACGTTGACCGGTATTGACCCCATAGGTGTAGGAAGCCATCTCGTAAAATTGTCTCCTGGTCCAGTCCTCGAATGGATGGTTGTGACATTGCGCACACTCCACCCTGGTGCCAAGGAAAATCCTGGTGGTAATAGCTGTGTTGTCTAAGGGCATGCCCCGGTCTCGGGTGAAGTACCCGATCGCACCATTTTCCCAAGAGTACCCGCGTGCCCCTAGCAGCTCCTTTACCATAAGGTCGTATGGCTTGTTGGCACGGAGGGAGTCTTTGATCCAAAGGAGGTAGGCCGGGCCATCCCCATTCATCCTTGATTTGGCTCTCAACAAATCCGCCCAAAAATTATAGTTGTGGCTAACATACCCCTCGCTCTGGAGGAGTTTGTCGATAATCAGCCTGCGTCGGGCCGGATCCTCCGACCCCAAGAAGTCCTGAGCCTCTTCTGCATTAGGGATACGGCCTATGATATCGAGGTATATCCTACGGAGGAATTGTTGGTCGGAGGCAGGCTCGTTGGGGGGGATTCCATTGGCATGGAGTTTGCCCTCGACCATCCGGTCTATGTTATTCGAGGCAGAGACCACATAGGAAAGGCTCCGCGCTTTCAGGGAGCGAGCGTGCTCCCCTTGTTTGCGGATAAAGTCCTGGTCATGGGCGATCAGCAAAAGGCTATTTACCCATATGGCCTGTCCATCCTCATCACGCACCAGTTTGACATAGTTTCCTTGAACCAACTCCAACTCGGCCTCAAGGGTCTTGCCATTTTGTGCTGTAAAAGTTCGGCAATCAGAACGGGAGGTAAAGATAACACTGGCAAGGGAACAACTCAGGAGCAGAAATAAACTTCGCATAAGCCCATTTAATAAGCTGCTTTCGTATTAATTCCAAGAATCCTTTTGCAAGGTTTGGACAACAACGGTACGCATCCTTTGAAGTGAGTGGACGGCCATCCTGCAATGGAAGTTGGACATGGAAAGAGTAGAACTGCATAAAGTAGTCATCATCCAGAAGGATCTCAAGGCTGGTGGCTTAATCTCCACAAAATTCATCCACATTCCCAATAATACCAGGGCATCTCTGGAAACCTCAGATTCCCCATAATGCAAGCTCTACATAGCGGGAAGATCTATTATTGGGCACCTCTGAAAACCATGGGTTTTCAGAGGTGCCCTTAAGAGTTGAGATCACATTCCTGCCTCTAGAGAGTCTGGGAACTTGCAACCGTGACGATGGATTGGATAGGTACGAATGCGAATTCAAAAAAGGACTGAATATGATCACCGAAGAGACCCTAAGAGACCTACTTCTGGATCTTCAAACTGCAATCCAGGGCAATGTTCAATCACAACAGGCAACCCCCACCCAGGAAAGGTTGTCGGGGTTACACTCCGTCACCAAAGCGGACGCGATCTACCAAATTGACAAAGTCAGCGAAAAATTCGTATTGCAATGGTTCGCAAGGAACTGGCCACAAGATTTGCCAGTAGAGTTGATGATGGAGGGGATCGAAGACGGCAGCATGACCTTCCCGGAAAACCTTCCCACACACAAAACAGATTATCTTTGCATCATAGACCCGATCGACGGGACGAGATGCATCATGGACGACAAGCGTTCCGCCTGGGTTCTTTCCGCAATTGCCCCAAGGACTTCACCAAGCACCCCTCCGACACTGAAGGATATCCGTGTCGCAGCAATGACGGAACTCCCCCCAACCAAGCAACGCCTGGCCGATCAAATTTCCGGGATCAAGGGAATGGGGAGAAGCGGGCTTCGTTCGACCCGGGTCAACATGGATACGGGTCAGCAAAAGGCTATTAAACTGGAACCTTCCCGCGCAACCGACCTGAAACACGGGCACGGAATTGTGGCAAAATTCTTCCCGGAAGCGAAGGGCTTGCTAACGAGTTTCGAGGAGGAATTAATCGATCGGCTGTACGGCCTCGGTAATACGCCTTACCCGATTGTTTTTGACGACCAATACCCTAGCACAGGAGGACAATTCTACGAGATCCTGGCAGGAAGGGATCGTATGACGCTGGACTTGCGTCCGTTGGCATTAAACAAAGCGGGGTATTCGAACTGCCTGGCAGCACATCCATATGACGTTTGTACCGCCTTGCTATTGGAAGAGTCTGGGTGCCCGGTGTCCGGAATGTTTGGGGAACCTCTCGATTCTCCTTTGGACACCACATCCTGCGTTGGGTTCCTGGCCTTTGCAAACCATCGGCTTCAGCAACAAATCAGCCCACTGGTGGGGGAACTTGTAAAGAAGTGGCTGCTGTAGGGGGTTGGGTCAGGCTCCAACTCTCTCCTCTATCTCAATCGAAAGTTTGTTTGCGTTAAGGCGGGCAAAATTGTCGAGTTTCGCAACAGCGCGGAGGAGTTTCTTCGCGCCGTGAGTCCAAACTATCTGGTATGCCGTTAAAGATCGATATGACAGAAATGTATTCGTCCTAATGCCTGCTTAAATGGGGTTCGGTAGAATGGATGCTATGGATGGCGAGTAATGAAGCTATGGCCGAGCCTGCAAGGGTTGTCGCGATCGAGATGCGGGCAACTTGCAAATTTGTCAGCACTGGCTCGATTTAGTTACCTCCATCGCATGAGCTGAACCAGGCATAATGGATCAGGCCGGGTCAGAAATTTCAATAAGCGGCAAGGATACCCTAGTCCGCATTTTGCAAGGAAAGCGTCTTCTGTACGGCTTCCCATGCCACATTGCGGAGGTATTTCCCCAGTTCAGGCTCGAGTTTGAACCGGCCATGCCCATCGGGGCCAGCTTCCATGAATGTGATGCTGTGGGGGATGAATGGAACGGACTTTGGGTGTGCCATGCGGCTGTGGTGGTAAAAGTTGTCCAACATGAAGCCTTCCGGGTTCCGGCCCATGATGGAAGCGACGAAGCAGGCTTGGTTCAAATAATTGCCGACCAAGCCAGGATGGGTTGCATCCCTGGTAGGGAAACCCTTTTTCTGGTTGTAATAGGAATCTTGTAAGTCCCACTGGGGATAATCTTTGCGAACAATGTCCCAAGCCGATGCACAGGGCACAATCACTAGCCCGTGTTCCTTGGCAATCCTGACCAATGGCGATTTGTCCAAAGCTTTTTGGGAAGTGGGTTTCCACCCTTGTTCGTACAACAAAAGCTGGCTCCCGGCGTCCTTGGCTGCCTCCGCGTAACGCGGGATAGCTTTCTCCCACTCTTCCCAGTCCCCAAGGGCGACTTGGAGGCTAATCCACTTATAGTGGGTATTCCTTATGTAGTCCAGGATGCTGCCTTGGTATCCGGCTGGCAAACCGGACTTGGGGAGATACCCAGGCTCCAGGTATTTGTAGGTCCATGTACCTGCCTCCCCTGCCCAATGGTAAGACACATCCCCAAAACTGCTCGTGCCATTGATCCAGTAGGCCACTTGCTTGGGCATGTTGTGGTAATACGTGCTGGAGGAACCGAGGAAGAGGATCTGGTTTTGCTTTGCCATGGATTGGCTCCCCATGGCAAGCAAGGTCAGTATCAAGGGGAAATGAAGGTAAATGTTCTGCATCTGGAATCTTTGGGAAAGGGTTGTCCCGGGGGAAGCAAGGGAGTAATTTGGAAATACCGATTCCAATCTCCCCTTCAAGCAAAAGACGCCGCCCAATCGACTTGGGCGGCGTCTCGAAGTATGATGGATACCCTGGGGATGCCCATGGGATATCGCCAAGGTTACTGGTCGCCTTCGACTTCCTGGACGGTCTTGGCACTCCGCGCGGCAATCTGGTAGGGATCGCCTTGGGAGTTCGGTCGGCGGTCTTCCAAGTAACCCCTGTAACCGGCCTTGACAAAGGAGTGGGGGACACGGATGGAGGCCCCGCGGTCGGCGATGCCGTAGCTGAACTTGTCAATGGACTGGGTTTCGTGAGTGCCGGTCAGGCGGAGATGGTTGTCGGGACCATAGGCAGCGATGTGTTCGTCGCGGTACTCTTCGAACTTGGCCATGAGCTTTTCAAAGAATTCCTTACCGCCAACTTCGCGCATGTGTTTGGAGGAGAAGTTGGAGTGCATGCCGGAGCCATTCCAGTCGCCGGAGAAAGGCTTGCAGTGCCAATCAACGTCAACGCCATACTTTTCACCAACACGCATGAGGATGTAGCGGGCGACGTGCATTTGGTCGGCAGCGTTCTTGGAACCCTTGCCGAAGACTTGGAACTCCCACTGGCCTTTGGCCACTTCGGCATTGATGCCTTCGTGGTTGATGCCTGCGTCAAGGCAGATGTCTAAGTGTTCTTCAACGATAGTGCGGGCGAGGTCGCCTACGTTTTTGTAACCGACGCCGGTGTAGTATTCCCCTTGGGGGTCAGGGAAACCAGAGTCAGGCCAACCGAGGGGACGGCCTTCGGCAGTTAGGAAATACTCCTGCTCGAACCCAAACCAGAGGTTTTCGTCGTCAGGGATGGTCGCACGGTGGTTGGTGGGGTGCGGGTCGCCATTGGGCAGCATGACTTCGCTCATCACGAGGAAGCCGTTCTTGCGGGTGGAGTCCGGATAAAGGGCGATCGGCTTAAGGATACAATCGGAATCGCGCCCTTCGGCCTGCTCGGTCGAGCTGCCATCAAACCCCCATTCGGGGCAGTCTGCGAGGGAAAAGCTGCTGGGGTCGCCTTCCACGATTTTGGTCTTGCCGCGGAGGTTTGCCACGGGGGTGTAACCGTCAAGCCATAGGTATTCGAGTTTTAGTTTGGCCATTTCGTTTTATGGTTTTCTGTGTGAACTGGGTTTTCATCATTCCCCATAGGATGACACATCTGTATCCCGAGGATTTTTCATGAGGGCGGGAGCAAACTATATGCCACCTTTCGCAGGCAAGTTTTTTTAGATAAAATTTAACCAAACCGGCCATCAGGTGTTTACAAACCAACAAAATCAGTGATCAACTTTGACCACACATGAGAGACGCAAAGGATACCCTATACGCAAGAGTTCACATCTCCTGGGACGGGAGCGTGCACAAGACATTCCGCGGGCCACTACGTAAAGATAGGTTCGAGAACGAAGTGCGGGTCCTGCAATACCTTGAGGAAAAGGGATGCGGGTTCGTACCGAAACTTTTGAACCAGAATCCTGAAAAGCTCAAGATTGTGACAACCAATGTCGGGCAGATCGTCGAAAGGATGAGCAGGGAAAAGTGTGCAAAGCTCTTCAAGGAACTGGAAGGCTATGGCGTAAGGCATGACGATGCCGAGATCCGTAACATCACCTATAATCAGAAGACAGGGCGCTTTTGCATCATCGACTTTGAGTTCGCGACAATCCTAGAACCAGGATACCCCCCGTCCCCTGTCATCACATCCCATCCGAACCTCGACACATTCCAGGAAGCTGAATGATTAACAATCCCTCCCCCGCCCAAGTCTATTGGAGTGCCCTGTCGGATGTCGGTAGGTTCAGGAAGGAGAACGAAGACTCCTTCCTGGCACTCCTGGTTGAAGGCCGCCAAATCCAACGCCTTGGCAAATATGGCGAGTCGGCAATCGCAGGGAATAGCTTCATCTTCGCGGTCAGCGACGGGATGGGTGGTGCAAACGCAGGAGAATTCGCTAGCAGGATCGCAGTGGATGCGTTGACCCGTTACACATCGAACAAAGAGCTCCCGTTCGGAGACGAAGCCTGCCAGGAACTTTTAAAAATGGTTTTTGACCAGATCCACAAAGAGATCCTAAAACAATCCAGGGCTTACGAGGAATGCAGGGGAATGGGTGCGACCCTCAGCCTTTGCCTCCTTCAGAAGGACCGACTCCACTACTGCCACGTCGGGGACAGCCGAATCTACCGCTACCAAACCGACGACGAAAACCACGAGCCATTGACCCAGGACGACCACCATGTAGGCTGGCTCTATGCCCAAGGAAAGATTTCCGAGTACCAAGCCCGAAACCATCCCGGCCGATCCGTCCTCCAACAAGTACTTGGAGGAAAAACACAATACCTCAAGCCCCAAACTGCTAGCCTTCCTACGATTGTGGGCGACACTTATGTCATCTGCTCGGACGGCGTCATCGAGGGTCTTGCCAACCGGGCATTGCGCAGGGTCACGCACCAGGCAAAACCCGATGGCGAAAGGACTCAGGCTGAACGGATCGTCCGCACGGCAGTCGAGGAAAACGGGAGGGACAACGCAACCGCTGTCGTTTTTAGGCTCCAATAAAGTCCAATTTTGCAATGATCTGCTATGAGAAGGCAGACAATGTAGAAAACCGAGGAAAAACATCATGCTTAACATCTTAGGAATCACAGACAAGCGCAACAGCCATTGCGATGGCATCTCCCGCCGAGGTTTCGTCAGGGCGGGCGGGATGGCCTTGGGTGGGCTATCCCTGGCTCAGCTCCTCGAATTAGAAGCTAAACAGGGCAAAGGATCCAGCCACAAAGCCGTCATCAATGTATTCCTCCCAGGGGGGCCGTCACATGTGGACATGTTCGACATGAAGCCTGGCGCGACCAGCGAGTTCAGGGGGGAATTCAGCCCAATCCCGACCAATGTTCCCGGCATGCAAATCTGCGAGCATTTCCCGAGCCTTGCCAAGATCGCCGACAAATTCTCCATCATCCGCTCCCTCCATGACTCCGAAGGTGCCCACAGCGGTTACCAATGTATGACAGGGCGAACCAAGCGCCAACAACCAACTGCTCCCCCCGGAGGTTGGCCAAACTGGGGTTCCTGGGTCTCCAAGTTGGAGGGCAACCAACCTGGAATGCCCGCCAATGTCGCCTTGATGTACCCCACTGGCAACGCCCCGTGGGGCGACCCGCTAGACGGAGGTTTCCTTGGCACGGCGCACAGCCCGATGAACCTCGTCCAAAAGGACCTCCAGGCTAAACCCAAAAACCTTACGCTCCAGGACATCACCCTCGAACGCCTCAACGACCGCGAACGCCTCCGCACCGCCATCGACCATCTCCGAAGGGACATCGACAACTCCGGCCAAATGGATGGCCTTGATTCCTACAGCCAGCAAGCTATCGGCATCCTCTCTGACTTCGGCCTGTCCGAAGCATTGGATCTTTCAAAGGAAGACCCGAAAGTCGTAGAGCGCTACGGCGTCAACATTCCCCAATACCAACGTGACGGTGCGCCCAAGATGGTTCGCAACTTTTGTATCGCACGTCGTCTCGTCGAAGCAGGTGCGAGGGTCGTCTCGATGAATTACAGCCGGTGGGACTGGCATGGCGGCGACGGCATGAATTTCCCACGCTCCCGCGAGGAGTTCCCCCTCCTTGACAAAGGGCTGTCCTCCCTCATTACCGACCTCCACGAACGCGGCATGGACAAAGACGTCACCGTCGTCGTTTGGGGGGAATTTGGCCGGACTCCGAGGCTCAATGCCAACAACAGCCGCGACCACTGGCCCCGCGTCACCTTCGCCCTCATGGCCGGAGGCGGCCTGCGCCATGGCCAAGTCATCGGAGAAACGGATAAGAACGGCTCCGATGTCGTCGAACGCCCTATCAAATTCCAAGAAGTATTTGCCACCATGTACCACGCCCTCGGTATCAACCCGCGCATTGCAACAGTCCGCGACACCGGCGGACGTCCCCAATACCTCGTCGACCCCGGCACATTGCCCATCCGTGAGCTGATTTGAGCAGCCCGCGTTTGACAGGTTCTCCGGACTCCACCCCAGTTCCTAACCCAAGAACCAGCACCCGCCAAACGATCATGCAAAAAGGCTGCTTCCCCGCCATCCTCCTCGTTGCTCTTACCGCCTCGCTCCTGGCTATCGATTGGCCGGTCTGGCGTGGACCAGGCCAGGACAACATCTCCCCTGAGAAGGACTGGACGCACGAATGGGATGGCGGCGTACCCAAGAAACTCTGGAAAACCAACGTCGGCCTCGGGTTTGGCAGTATGGCCGTGGCCAACAAGCGCCTCTACACCATGGGGCATGACACCAAAGAAACCACCACCCTTTACTGCATTGACATTTCGAACGGGAAAACCGTCTGGGAAAAGTCCTGGGAAGCCCCTCTAGGAGACAAATATTTTGAAGGTGGCGCCCTTTCCACCCCAGTTATCGAAGGCAACCGGCTCTACCTCCTAGGCCGCTTCGGGAAAACCTTATGCCTCGACGCAGCCACTGGAAAACCCGTGTGGGAAGTCAGTGTCGTGGACGACCTCGGCCACCGCCTCCCTACCTGGGGCTTCTCAAGTGCACCGGTAATTTCCGGTGAGAAACTTCTTCTCAATGTCGGCGAACACGGCATATGCCTCGACCGCGACACAGGCAAACCCGTCTGGCAATCCCCGAAACGCAGTTCCGGTTATTCAACCCCGGTCCTTTACACAGAAAACAACAAGACTTACGCAGTATTCTCCTCTGAAAAGCAATATGCAGCAGTGGACATCGCCACTGGGGAACCACACTGGACCTACCGTTGGCTCACACGGTATGGCGTTAATGCCACTGACCCAATCATTACCAAAGACGGCCACGCCTTCATCTCAACGGGCTACGGAAAGGGCGCAGCATACCTCAAGCTCTTCAAGGAAGACCCTGAAACCCTATGGAAAAGCAGGGATTACAACAACCAACTTAGCACCAGCCTCCTTATCGACGGCTACCTCTACGGAGTCCACGGGGACACCACCCAAAAAGCCAGCATCCGTTGCGTCGATGTCAAAACCGGGGACATCCAATGGACCCAAGAAAATTTCGGCAATGGCAACCTCCTGGCCGCAAACGGAAAGCTCCTCTGCCTCTCCGCAACCGGCGAACTCCTCATCGCCCCCGTCTCACACAAAAGTTTCTCCCCCGTCGCCAAGGCTCAGGCCATTGATGGAAAATGCTGGTCCGCCCCCGTACTCTCCGACGGCCGCCTCTACTGCCGCAATTCAGAAGGTTCACTGGTCTGTCTGGATTTGCAGAAGTAAACCGGGAAAAAGTTATCGCCAGGGCGGGTAAGCCCAACTAACCACTTACCCCTATGCAAACATCCCGCCGCAACCTCCTTCGCAACTCACTCGGACTGGCCGCCGCAGGCACTGCCTCCTTCCAGGCAACCAATGCCGCATCCAATGGGAAACGCGGCGTCCCAAACGGCCGCATCCGCCAGTCCGTCGTTTCCTGGTGTTACGCCAAGCACTGGAGTTTGGACAAAACCTGCCAGGTCGCCAAAAGTTTGGGCTGCCAAAGTGTGGAACTCGTAGTCCCCCAGGACTACCCTACCCTCAAGAAGCACGGCCTGACCTGCGCCATCACCACCATCGACATGGGCGGCCCGCCGTTCATCGAAGGCTGGAACAACCCCAAGCATTACCCCAAACTCCGGGCGGCTACCACGAAGGCGATTGACGCTGCCTCTGATTTCGGATCCCCGAATGTCATTTGCTTCACAGGCTACGCCAATGGGATCTCCAAGGAGGACGGCCTCAAGAACTGCATCAAAGGCCTCAAGGAAATGACCCGCTACGCAGAAAAGAAGGGCGTCTCCCTTAGCCTGGAAATGCTCAATTCCCGAGACTCTTCAGACCCGAACAAAGGCCACCCTGGCTACCAAGGCGACCATGTTGACTACTGCATGGAAATCATCAAAGCCGTAGGCTCCTGTCACCTCAACCTCCTATTCGACGTATACCACGTCCAAATCATGGACGGGGACATCATCCGTAGGATCAAGGAATGCGGCGAAGCCATCGGCCATATCCACACCGCCGGGAACCCCGGGCGCGGCGAACTCGACGATGAACAGGAGATCAACTACCCGCCCATCATGAAAGCCCTCCTGGACATTGGCTACAAAGGCTTTGTCGGTCAGGAGTTCATACCGACCCGCGATCCCCTCGAAAGCCTCACCGCCGCCGTCGAGCTTTGCGACGTCTGAGCAGGTTACGTCGTTGGCCCCCACTCCATCTGAGCGGCAATTCAGTCTTTCTGAAAGGCCGGATCACCCAAACCGTCAGGGCAAAATTGGCCGACACAGCTCAACTGGATAGCCGTTCAGCAAAAAAAGAAAGGACGAAGAAATGATGAAGAACCCTATGGCGTGGATCATGCTGGGGCTATTTTTTATGAAATCCACAGCTTCAGGAATGCCGGGCGGATACAGTCCTGTATCCGTCACCAACAAAGAAGTTATCGCGGCAACAAAGTTCGCTGTCGCTGCGCAAGAAAAGGCGATGCTGGATAAAGAGAAGCCGGCAAAGACCACGCTGGAGTTGGTCAAAATCCTCAGCGCACAGCAACAGATCGTGGCGGGGGTCAACTATCGGCTCACGCTGAAGGTAACATTGAATGGGGAGAGCAGACAGGCAGAAACCCTCGTCTGGTGGCAAGCCTGGAGAAAACCAGAACCCTATCAATTAATGTCATGGAAGTGGAAAAACAGCG
>JAYPDO010000048.1:0-13951 GCA_038125285.1 Opitutia bacterium | reverse complement strand
GAGTAGGGGACAGTATTGAATGGCACTAAGATAAGCCCTATTTCGGTGCGGTGTACGAAGGCCAAATCCTGTGCACAGGCATCCATTTCCAAGATACAGGGGATGGCAAAACAAAATTGACGGTCTTCGACCGAGCCAAGACGCATCAAGGGAAGGAAGCCCTACTGCTCCTATTCCAGACGATCCAGTTCAAGGAATAAATACCTTGCCAGTTCGATGGATTCTATTGTGACGAGGACACAATACAGGCTGGGCCAATGCCCTCCAAGGACTACAATGCCCAAGCTACCTTTTATTGATTTTGGACGAACGCTTCTTTACCCACGCCTCCTCTTCTTCAAATCCTTGCCTGCGGTAAAACCCTCCGAGCTTGTCGTACCTTCCCACCGGCTCGAAGCCCACCGTGGCTTGTAGTTTTCGTAGGCAAACGGGACACAAGTGCATCGGCGCAGCATCGGACTCCTCCAAATGGTTCGAGCCATTCATGATACAGTGGAAATAGGTACAATGGCGGATTCCGAACATGTGCAATGTCTCGTGCACCAGGACATCGCAACTGCGCCTCAGCACCAGCTTTCTATTATCTGGAAACGTATGCCCACCAAAGAAAGCCGGGTCATAGCGTGCAAAGCTGAAAACCCCGACGCGGTTCTGCAAGCTGGCCTGGCCGAACACGAAATTCCAGCGGGGGTCAGGATACAGGTCCTCCGTCGTAATGGCGAGCAAGCAGAACCCATCCCGGGGAAGCCTCTTTCCCAGGAGGTTGAGAATATCAGTGGACAGCAGCTGCCTCTTTTGCGTTCCCTTATGGATCCGGGTGGTAATTCCGAGCGACTTGAGGTCGTCGTCGACCCCAAGGAGCTTTGTGGGCAGACCCACATAGGTCTCGGAATATTCACGAAGTGGTTCCAATAACGATTCGGCAGCATCCGGCCCAAAGTCGCCAAGAGGCAGGATGTAGAGGTTTTTACGGGTTGCATCCGGTCGGTTTCGACGCGCCACACTATATTGGGTAAACGTCTGGCCAGCTTCCTTGTGGTTTGCCAACCAGTCACTACTCCCGGGATAGGGAACCGGGCTGAAATCTTCGGAGCGCGCATCAAACGCAGCCCTCAACGGACTTGTAAGATAAGCAGTGTTTCCAACCGCGGCGACCCGGGCCTTTTCATCCGGGGGCGTAAAAGGCTCGGATGCGTCGCCTTGTCCAAAAACCCAGGCTCCGAAAACAAGGAACATCACCCCTATAAAGTGAAATCGGTTCATCCCCGTCATGCTTCATACCAACAACATCCAGGCGACAATTATCGTGTGCTCAGCAAGCCCGTGGGGTCAGTCGAATTAGTGGTGCCGGGGGACTTCCCTACCCCGGTGGCAATCACGAGGATTGTTTACTTCAGGTTGAACCGCAGATTGATGAATAACGATTGTTGATTGCTGAAGTGGCTGGCGCGGGGAGTGTGGGAGCAAGGTCGCATTGAAAAGGTTAGGTGGAGTTTCCGGTTCAGTGCGACCGGCTCAAGCCCCGACGAAGACCGCCCCATCCAATTGCCGGACCGGATACACTTTTAGCACGGTCGCAGGGTCGTCCAGGCACTCGCCGGTTTCCAGGCTGAATTGCTGCTTGTAAACCGGGGAAGCCACCTTGGGGACGCCGCCTTTGCTGCCCACGATCCCGCGGGACAGGACATTGGCCCGGGAAAACGGGTCGTAATTGTCCAGGGCGTAAAGGGAGTTCCCTGCGCCGACCCGGTAGATGGCGACTTGCCTCCCTTCGACCAAGGCACAAACGCCCGTGTTCAGGGGGATTTCGTCCAGGTTGCAAACTTTGTGGTAGGTTTTTTCGATGTTCATAATGCGGGTTCCAGGTTGGTAAGTTTTTTGCGTTCTTCCTCGGTGGCGGGGCGGATTTGTCCACGCTCCTCGATGAAAAGGACATTTGCGTCACTTTCGTCACTGTTGACGAAGTAGCGGAACCGCTTGCGTTTCTCCGGGTCCTCGACGGTCGTCTTCCATTCGCATTGGTAGGTGCTGACGACATGCTTCATCTCCCCTTCCAATTGGGCGCAAATCCCGAGGGAGTCTTTGATGACCACGTCCTTTACGTGCTGGATCCCCCCTTCGAGGTTCTCCAACCAAGTGCTCGTCCGCTGGAGCTTGTCCGCGGTCCGGACGTAGTACATGAGGAAACGGTCGATGTATTTGAGCAAAGTCGGCTTGTCCAGGGATTCGGCGATGAGATCCGCATGGCGCGGCTTCATCCCGCCATTGCCGCAGACATAGAGGTTCCAGCCATCTTCGGTGGCAATGACGCCCACATCCTTGCCCTGGGCTTCCGCGCACTCCCGTGTGCAACCCGAGACGGCCATCTTGAGCTTGTGCGGGGAACGGAGGCCTTTGTAGCGGTTTTCCAATTCGATGGAGAGGCTGACGGAGTCTTGCTGCCCGTAACGGCACCAGTTGTTGCCGACACAGCTTTTGACCGTGCGGAGGGACTTCCCGTAGGCATGGCCGGATTCAAAGCCCTCCGCGATCAACTCCTCCCAAATGTCCGGTAGTTGCTCTTGCCTGGCACCAAAGAGGTCGATCCTCTGGCCACCGGTGATCTTGGTGTAAAGTTTCCACTTCTTGGCTATGGTCCCGATGGCGATCAGCTTGTCCGGGGAGATTTCCCCGCCGGGGACCCGTGGGACAATGGAGTAGGTTCCGTCCTTCTGTAAGTTGGCCAGGAAGCGGTCATTGGTATCCTGGAGGCCGACATGTTCGTCCTTGAGGATGTAATCGTTCCAACAAGTGGCAAGGATGCTGGCCACGGCGGGTTTGCAAGTTTCACAACCATCGCCCTTGCCATGGCGGGCCAGCAATTCGTCGAAAGACCGGATGTTTTCGACCCGTACCAAGCCGTACAAATCCTGCCGGGTGAACGGGAAGTGTTCACAGATGTCCGTATTGACGTCGATGCCGCGTTTTGAGAGTTCACAATCCAGGATCTGTTTGCACATCGTCGCACAACCACCGCACCCCGTACCGGCTTTGGTGGAAGATTTGATCTCGCCGATGGTGGTGGCACCGGCCTCGATACAGGCCACCAAGTCGCCCTTGCTAACATTGTGGCAGGAGCAAATATTGGCCGTTGCAGGCAGGGCATCCACCCCAAAACCCGCAGGGGCACTCCCACTGGACGGCAAAATGAGGCATCCTGGGTCTTCCGGGATGGGCATCTCGTTGAGCATCATTTGCTGGAGGGTGCCAAACTCCTCCGCATCCCCCAAAAGTATGCCGCCGATGAGCTTCTTCCCGTCCGGGGAAACGACGATTTTTTTATAGATCCCCTTGATCTCGTCACGGAAGGAGAACGAACGGCATCCGGCCGTCCTCCCATGGCTATCCCCAATCGAAGCGACATCCACGCCCAGGAGCTTTAATTTCGTACTCAGGTCGGCACCTTCGAAACGCCGTTCGCCGCAGCCGGTGATGACATCGGCGGCGACTCCCGCCATCGTGTACCCGGGGGCGACCAAACCGTAGATAAAATTGTTGTAGGAAGCGCACTCGCCGATGGCGAAAATATCAGGGTCGGAAGTACGGCAAACGCTATCGATCACGAAGCCCCCACGGGCACCGATTTCGAGTCCGCACTCCCGGCCGATTTCATCCCGCGCCCGGATACCTACGGAGAAGACCACCATGTCGGTATCCAGGACACTTTCGTCGGCGAACTGGAGTTGGAAGCGGCAGGCTTCCCCTTTGGCGATGAGTTTGGTATTTTTTCCCGTGTGGACCTGTACCCCCAATTCCTCGATTTTGGTACGGAGCATATCCCCTGCGTCCGCATCCAGTTGTACCCCCATCAAAGAAGGGGCAAATTCGACCACATGTGCTTCCAACCCAAGGTTCTTCAAAGCGTTGGCGCATTCCAACCCGAGCAACCCACCCCCGAGGACGACCCCGCTGCGGCTTTCGCCCGCGGAATCTTTGATGGCCTCCAGGTCGTCGAAAGTGCGGTACACATGGATGTGCTCTTGTTCCCGGCCTTCGATGGGGGGGACGAAAGGATAGCTGCCGGTTGCCAACACCAACTTGTCATAGGCAACAACCCTGCCCTGTTCCGAAGTGACGGTACGCGATTCCCGGTCGATCTTTACGGCCTTGTCGCCGATATGAACTTCCACACCGCTTTCTTCATAGAAACCGTCCCGAACCAAGCTCAGGTCATTGCGGGTCTTCCCGGCAAAGTAATAACTTAAGCCGACGCGGTCATAAGCCAAGTCGGACTCTTCACAGAAAGTGGTCAGCCGGTATTTGCCATAATCGGCGGACTTTACCATTTCTTCGATGAAACGGTGGCCCACCATGCCGTTGCCGATGATAACAATTTTTACAGGAGTGTTCATTAGGAGGAGCGGATAGTTTAGGTAGCTTTTGCCCGCTGGATGTAGTGTTGGAAAGTTTCCCCTGGATTGCGCTTTTCTTGCCAGTCCCGGAGGATGTTGAGGATGTAGGGTTTGAGTTCTTGGAATGGGACAGGGGCTTCTGAAACCTTCCGCCCGATGGAGTGGTTTTGGCCAAAGCCGCCGCCTTCGAAAACGTGGTATGCAGCTTCCGTGCCATGCTTATTTTTTGCCGCAAGAAGGCCAATATCGCCCACATAATGTTGGGCACAGGAAAAGGGGCATCCGGTGAAGTGGATGTTGATCGGTTGGTCCACCTCCAAATGCTCTTCCAGGTAGTCGCCAAGCGCGATGGCATGGCCTTTCGTGTCCGAATGGGCATAGGGACAATAACGGCTGCCGGTACAAGCGATGATACCGCTCCGGAGGTTCGATTGCCGCCAATGGAGCCCGGCGTCCAAGAGGCCGGTTTTCACAGCGGCCAAGTCCGCCGTCTTGATGTTCGGGAGCAGGAGGTTCTGCCAGACGGTGAGCCGGGCGGTACCATCCCCATATTCTTCGGACAGTTTGGCCAGGGCACGGAGTTGGCTTGCACTGACTTGGCCGACAGGGACAGCGACCCCGATGTAGTGCAAGCCCGGTTGTTTCTGGAGGAATACCCCAGCTTGGGGGTGCTCCGCGAGGGGTTGGGCAGGAAGCAGTTGACGGGGCAATTCCGTCCTGGTGAGGAGGATTCCCTCAGGAAGTTCCTGCTCCAAACCGGCTAGGATCTCCTCCTTTGAATGCACTTCCCAAAGGTACTTGGCTCGGAACCGCAGCCGGTTGGTTTGGTCACGAAGGCGGTTATGCACACGGACGGTGGCCAGCATGGTTTCCACCAGGTTCCCTGGCGCGACAAGGATGCCCAGGTCCTTGTCGGGTGACGCCCCGCCCAAGGAAATGCGGAAAGCCACATCCCCCCCGGCCAGGACAGCATGGGCGGAAAGGTCGTTGGAATCCTCCATGACTGTGGCTTGGCCACCGCTATCAATGGCGATGTTGTACTTCCCAGGGATGTTGCGATAGGCGGCATCCGAGGTAAGGCGCAGTGCCAATTCCTGGCACCAGGGCTGGGTATCCACAAGTTCCTCGGGATCGAACCCGCTGACAGGATTGGTGGTCACATTGCGGGGATTGTCCGCACCCGGGCCAGATGGGTGGAAACCGGCTTCCCTCAAACGGCCCAACACAGTATCGGTATACTTTGGAAGGATGACCCTGATCTGGAAATTCGCCCGCGTAGTCACCTGGATGTAGCCGGAGGTAAGATCATCCACAATGGATGCGATGGCCTGGAGTTGGGGAGCCGACAGATAACCACCGGGCACCCGGATCCTGGCCATGGCACCATCTTGGGAAGGGGTCGGGTAGAAGATTCCCCGTGGTTCGACGGAATTCCCCTCCGGGAGTTCCTGGGGAAAGGGTTCCACATCCAAAAAAGACAGTCCCCCCGTGGTTTGTGATTCGTCAATTGCCTTCATTGTTAACTTGCGGAAACCCACAATTGGCCATCCCTCGCCTCGACTTCATACTGGGGAAGCGGGCGTTGGGGCGGGCCGTATTGGACGGAGCCATCCTTGGCGTCGAAACTCCCGTGGTGGCACGGGCAGTACATCGATTGCTTTTCCCGGTTGAAGTGGACGGGGCAAAGCAAGTGCGTGCAACGCTGGTCGTAAGCCCGGTAGCTCCCGTCGTCCAGGCGAACCAGGATGGCAGGGTCATTCTCCGTCGGGAACCTGAACAGTTTGGATTCCCCAGGCTGGATTTCACCATCCCCAGCGATGGCCATCGGTGCCGCCCCGGCAACCGGGGAACCTGGGAACAATTTCTCCTCCAAAACCTTGGCGGAGCAGAACCCTGCGGCACCCAGGCCCAGGAATTTCGTGAACTCCCTCCGGCAAACTTGGTGCTCCCCAGCCTGACGGACTGGAAAGTCTTCTTTCCATGTACTCATACTAACATCTCCTCTTCCACTTCAGCCTCCAACCCGTCCCATATCGCCGAAAGCGCGGCATCCGGGGCACCTGGACGGGAACCGGGGAGGAAGGCCAGGATATCAAATTCAATTTGTCCGGAACCGTTGTCCGGGTGGGTCATCATATTGACTTTTGTCCGCACGGTTTGGGCACCGAACTTAAACTCGTTTACCGGCACCTCATTCCTCCGTCTCCCTATTTCTTCCCGGGTACCAAAGTAGAGGGCTTCCGATGGGCAAACCGTGGCGCACATCGGCTTCTTCCCCACACTCGTCCGGTCATAGCACATATCGCACTTCATCATGAGCTTGGTAGAGATGTGTTGCTTGGGTACCCCGAAGGGGCAAGCCAGGGTACAATTCGAGCAAGAAATGCAACGAGGATGTGCGGCACTGTGGACAATGCCATTTTCGTCCTGTTTGATCGCATCAGCAGGGCAAACCTTCGCACAGGTAGGATCTTTGCAGTGCATGCAGACAACCGGGGCGGTTTGTACCCCGGTGGGACGGTCGACATAATCGAGGTGGATCATAGCTTCCCCCCGGTGGGTATCGCATTCCCCGCAAGCCTGGACACAGGCTTGGCAACCAATGCAACGGGAAGGATCGAGGAAGAATTCTTTGCCGACGGGGAACATGTTTCTAAATAACTTTTTCGATGCGGCAGGCACAGACTTTGAATTCCGGGATTTTTGAAATTGGATCCAATGCCCGGTTCGTAAGTTGGTTGGCGGCTTCTTTCCCTGCCCAATGATAGGGAATGAACAGGGTGTCCGGACGAATGGATTTCACCACTTGTGCAGGCAACTCCATCGCGCCCCTCCGGGTATGGACGCGGACTTGATCCCGATCCAGGATTCCAAGCTTTTGGGCAAGGACCGGATGGATCTCACACAGGGGCTCAGGATATTGGTCAAGCAGACCTCCGATCCGCCGGGTCTGCGTACCGCTCAAATACTGGGATACGACCCTCCCCGTCGTAAGGAAATATGGGTACTCCTGGCTAACATCTTCATCCGGGGAACGATAAGGAAATGCGTGGAACCTGGCCTTACCGTCAGAGTGTTTGAATTTACCTCCTTCAAACAACCTGGGCGTTCCTGGATGCGCAGGTTCCGGGCAAGGCCAGAAGATCCCCATTTCCTGCTCGATCCGATGGTAGGTCATGCCCGAATAATCAATGGGGCCACCTTTGGATGCAGCCGTCAATTCGGTGAAAATTTCACCTGGGTTTTTGTAATCGAAAAATTCACCTGCCCCAAGCTTCCGTGCGATTGACTGGATGATTTCCCAATCTACCTTCGCATTGCCTGGAACCGGCACCGAGTTGCGGAGGCGTACACAGCGGCCTTCGCCAGTGGTCACCGTGCCCTCGTCTTCCTCTTGGAGTGAACCGGGAAGGAACACATCCGCATACCTGGCTGTTTCGCTGAGGAAAAAGTCGATACAGGCGTAGAATTCCAGCTTCTCCAAGGCTTTCCGTGTGCGTTCCGAATCGGGGATGGAAACAAGGGGATTGAAACTGATGGAAAGGAGCCCCTTGATTTCCCCTGCTTCGATCGCGTCGATGATTTCGCAAGCGGTCAACCCTTCGCCCGGAAGCTCGGATTCAGGGACACCCCAGAAATTGGCGACATGCTGGCGATGGGCGGGGTTATTGATATCCCTGCCTCCAGGAAGCTGGTTGCAGCGTTGCCCATGTTCGCGGCCTCCTTGGCCATTGCCTTGTCCGGTGATGGTGCCGTATCCAGCTCCAGGGCGCCCAATACAACCCGTGGCCAGGACAATGTTGATGTAGCTGAGGACGTTTTCCACTCCCTTGGTGTGGTGCTCGATCCCCCGGGCATGCACGAGCATGGCATCCCCGGCTTCATGCCAAATCCTTGCGCACTCCACGATGCTGTCCGCAGGGACACCCGTGATCCTCTCCGTGTGTTCCGGGGTGTACTCCTTGACCAAGTCACGGACTTCTTCAAAACCGAGGGTGTGGGCGGCAATGAAAGCTTCGTCAACCCACCCATTTTTGACCAGTACATGGAGGATGCCATGCGCGAGCGCGGAGTCCCGTCCTGGCCGGACTGGAAGGAAGAGGTCGGCAGTCCGGGCGATCGGGGTGATGCGGGGGTCGATGACGATGATTTTGCAGCCGTTGTCCCGGGCTTTCCAGACGTAGTCGGTCAGGATGGGGAAGCATTCGGCGATATTGGAACCGGCGATGATCAGCGCCTTGGCCTTGGGGATGTCCTCCCAGGGATTGGCACTGCGGTCGATCCCGAAAGCCATCTTGTTGGCTGCACCGGCACTGACCATACAGAGACGGCCATTGTAATCGATGTTCTTCGTCTTCAAGGCCAACCTCGCAAACTTACCGTTGAGGTAGGCCTTTTCATTGGTCATCGATGCCCCTCCAAGGAATGCGAAGGCATCCTTGCCATACAGATCCTGGATCCGGCGGATTTCGGAGGCAGTGCGGGTAAGCGCATCCTCCCAGGTTGTACGGGAAAACCCCTCGTCCGAACGAACCAAAGGCTGGAGGATCCTGTCGGGGTGGTCGTTTTGCATGTAGCGCTTCACGCCTTTCGGGCAGAGCTTGCCTTGGTTGACAGGAAATTCCTCCCATGGCTCGAAGCCAACCACCTTGTCCTCCTTGACCTTGAGCTGGATACCGCACTGGACCCCACAAAAGCAGCAGTGGGTCTTCACCAGTTTGTCATATCCACCTCTTCCCCACCCTCCAGCGGGCGTGTAGGCAGGGGTGGGACCGTAATGGTCGATGTAGTGTTGTACTGGTTGGGTTAAAGTAGCCATTTTGAATCAGCGTCCTAAGTAGCTGCCTTGGGATGCGACCAGGAGTTTACGGCGGCATGGAGGGCAGGTGTTCTGGTAGTGGACTTCGCCGGAAGGGGTTTGGAAACGGTAGTCGAAGCCGAGTTCGTCGAGGACGGACTTGAGGTCATCCACATGCATTTGGGAGGCAAAGGGTTCCTGGCAACAATGGCAGGCAACTTGCGGGCATTGGGCACCTTCCTTTTTATAGACCGCCACACACAGGGCGCATGTCCGCTGGACAATGTGGAATAGTTTCCCGAAGGGGATGTAAAACAAGAGGGTGATGACCGTGAGCCAATGGACAAGGGACAGGAAGGGGTGCCCCATCCCCCCGAAATACTTGTAACTGGCAGCAAGCATCAGGCCCGTTGCTGCGACGGTGGCCAGGATGACCAAGGGTAGGATGTCCTCGGCAAAAGTCTGGACTGCCAGGAGCCCGGGATCCGTATATCTCCTCCAAGCGGCCATGGCCAGGCCGACAAGGACAAGGATTGCCGAAATGTTCAGGATGTTGAAGAGCAGGAAGGCTTCCAAGCTGTGGATGCCAAAACTACGGATAGCCATGCCAAAGACGTTGACCGTGTAGGTGCTGCCAAGGTCGGCAGGCATGAAGTGGATCCATCCGAAGACAAGTGGGAAAGTGACGGCGAAGGCCAAAGTGCATCCGCCCGACAAGCATAGGTGCATAATCCACCGGTAAGGGCTTCGGCGCCGGATGAATTCCTGGCCTGCGAAGTCCCTGCTACCGGAGGCGAAGAGTGCCCCAGGGTGTTTGAGGAACAGCTGGAGACCGCGCTTGAAGTACATCCTTGATGGTGGGCGTTGTGCCCAGACTGTAAAACGGTAGGAAACTGCGAAGGCAGAGAGGACGGAGGCGACTGCATACCATTGAAGCGCATGGTCAAAATCCCGCATCCCGGAAGAACCGAAGTAGATACCCGCACAAAGGAGCAAGCTAGTCGCCAAACCGGCCAGGATGCCCTTTTTGTCCACATGTATGCTCATTTCGCGGTGCGGGTTGCATTTGGCTTGCCAATTCATAAAGCAACCCGGCAAAAGCGAAATTTTGGTCAACAGGCGGGAAGCCCGAAGGATCACTTCAAAAGGAAATACAGGGTCACCGCCTGGGTAACGGCCAAGATGGCGGCCAACCCCTTCCAGAACTTCCCCGGATCCCGTTTGAGGAGCGGGGCATCGGGATTGTGGAAGGACAAAGTGGGGTTGGGGTACTCCAAGTCGTTGAGGAATTCCGAAAAACTCTCGTACCGGTCTTCCGGCAAGATGCTTAGCGCCTTGGCCAGGGAGGCGTCGACCCATTGCGGTACCATGCGGTTGTGGGTCGATGCCGGGATGTAACGGAGTTTCCCGAATTGCCCGGTATCATGGGCTTCCATGTAGGCCGTTCCGTAGGGATGTTGCCCGGACGTAAGGAGTTTGTAGGCGATGATGGCCAAGGAGAATTGGTCGGCCAAGCGTGTGGGCTTACCTGGTATGGAATATTCGGGGGCGGTGTAGTCCAGTGTACCCAGGCGTTTGTCCTGCTGGACGGGGCTGTAGATTTCACTGAGCGAATTCGAGTAGCATGAACCCAAGTCGATGACTTTAACCGTGCCTCCGCGGTGAAGGAGGATATTGTCGAGCTTCAAGTCCTGGTGGATAATCCCCTTGCGATGGAGTGCCCGGATGCCTCGGATGGCCTGGGATATGATGCCGAGGATGTCCTCCACAGCGGGCAACGGGTTTTCGGCCATCCAATCAGCTAGGCTCTTGCCCTCGACATGTTCCCAAACGTGGTAGAGGAACTTGGGGTCCTTGGTCTTCCGCCGCAAAGGTTTGATGACATTGGGATTGTCGACCCTGGAGGTGATCCATTCTTCCTGGATGAACCTCTCGATGTAAGCGATATCGTCCCGGAAATTCACGGAAGGGGTTTTCATTACCGCTTTTTGGCCGGGATCCTCCAGGTCCGAAACCAAATACAACTGGCTGCGGGGACTGGCATGGAGAAGTTTCCGGATATCCCACCCTTCGAACTTCATCCCTTCGTCCAAATCAGGGGGGAACGGGAGGGAATGTAGTTTTTTAACCGCATCCTCACGGTTCGCCTTTGGCAGGTTGTCGATCCTGAGCAACGCGCAACTGGCATTGTCATCCCCCCCGTTTTCCAAAGCTTTCCGTACCATCTGAACGCAGGCCTTTTCAAGGTTCCCAGGATGGGCTGCGATGGCAAGCAGGACTTCCCTTTCGCCAAGGTGGCCATGTGCCCCATCCGTAGTAGCCAGGAAATAGTCCCCTTCCCGTGTATCCAAGCGGCGGTAGTCGACTTTCAGGCTTGTATCCATTCCCATGGCCCGCGAAAGGTACTTCACTTCCTGGGAAACCTGGACGCTGTGGTCTTTGGTCAGCAATTCCAATTCGCCATCCCGGCACAAGTATACCCGGCTGTCCCCGGCATGGAAAACATGCGCCTGGCAGGATTTGAAAATAACGATGGCAAGCGTGGTGACATATCCCCGTTGCAAATCGACGGAATCCCTTCCCTGCGAACATAGCCAACGGTTGAGCGCAGTAAGGATGGTTTGGGTGGACTTTTTGACATCCCAAGTGTCGGGTGTCGAAAAATAGTCGGAGATGAACCCCTGGACACAGGCCTCGCTGGCGATCTTCCCGAATTCGGCCGCACTGACCCCGTCCGCAATCACGCAGACCGAACCCTTGGTTACCAAGGACTCCCCTTTCCCGATCCGGATACCGATGCAATCGTCGTTCGATTCTTTCGGTCCAATTTCGGAGGCTTGGCCGTAGGAAAGCTCGAGCTTGCGTTCAATTGTCATCCGCCATCACGACCAACGGGAAAGGAAAGGGCGGGGCTTGTCAATCCCCGCCCTCCAGCAGACAAGACAACAATTGACCTGGCTCAAGCCACCTCGATCAATTGCACGGTCCCGTCCTCCTCGATCTCAACCGTATGGCCCGCCGGATCCTTGAGGAACCAAGAGGCGACGAATGCCATGGATGCCGAGGCACCGATGACCATGAAAAAAGTGGAGGCATCCACAAAGCTGTAAACGGTCAGGAAGGTCACCGCGCCGACATTCCCGTACGCACCGACCATCCCCGCGATCTGGCCGGAAAGGCGACGCTTGATGAGAGGGACCATGGCGAACACCGCCCCTTCCCCGGATTGCACGAAAAAGGAACACAACATCGTGCAAACAACCGCGGCAGCGATAGGCCAAGTGCCGTCCATCTTGGACATTGCAAAATATCCGACCGCCAAGCCGCAGACCAGGATAAGCATGGTGGCACGGCGGCTGAAGTTGTCAGAAATCAAGCCACCAAGGGGACGGGCAAGGAGGTTCATGAATGCAAACCCGGCGGCAAACAACCCGGCCTTCACCGGATCCAGCCCGAAGGTCTCCATAAAGAAGCCCGGCAACATCGAGACGACCGCCAACTCCGAACCGAAGGTGACAAAGTAATTGATATCGAGGATGGCGACTTGCCGGAAGCTATACTTCTGGTGCTCGTCCACCCCGTTTTGGAGCATGTCCTTGTTGACCTTGTAGATTTGGGAGGTCTGGAACACGAACAACAGCGCCAATACTACGTATGCCCCATACGCCCAGCTTTGCGGGATGAGGGAAACACCAGACGGCGACAACTTCCAGGCCAGGACACCGAGGCAGATATACATCGGGACGTTCATCCCGAGAAGGAAGTAAAAATCCTTCCGGCTCGTAACCTCCAGGCCGCCAGTTTTCTTGGGTTTGAAGTAGGTCGCGCCGGGAGGGGTGTTCCGGACTTTCATATAAAAGTAGACCCCGTATATCGCGGAGATGGCCCCGGTGAGCAGGATCGAGTACCTCCAACCGTTTTCCCCGCCGAAGATCCCGACCAAGGTAGGCAAAGTCATGGCGGCAGCAGCGGACCCGAAGTTCCCCCAGCCGCCATAAATCCCCTCGGCCAAACCGACTTGCCTCGCGGGGAACCACTCCCCGATCAGCCTGATCCCTATGACAAACCCAGCCCCTACGAAACCCATCAGTAGCCGGGTCAACGCGAGCTGCGTGTAACTTTGGGCGGAAGCAAACAGGATACACAACACCCCGGCGACAACCAGGAGGAGGCTATAGACATGGCGCGGGCCGAACTTGTCCACCAGCATCCCGATGACAATCCGGGCGGGGATGGTCATGGCCACATTCAAAATCAGCAGCGCTTTCCATTGGGCAGTACTGAGGGAAAAGGCTTCCGTCAGGTAAGACTTCATGGGGGCGTGGTTAAACCAGACCACAAAGGTCAGGAAAAACGCGAACCACGAGAGGTGCAACGTGCGGATATTCTTATCCCCCAAATCAAGGAGGTTCAAGTTGGTAGGTTTCATAATTGGAACAGTTCGCATGCAGGATTGCAAACGGTGTGCCAATTCGTGTGGAAGCCCCGGTTTGCTCAAAAGCGAGCTTACCCCCTATCCGGCGGATATGTAGGGCCAGCCCTAAGGACAACATCTCCACCAACGCGGTGGCCAATGAGGTAAGGTCCGCTTAGGCGAACAACTTGGCGATGGGCTTACCACCGTCCGTGATCGGGACAGGACGGTCACCAGCATGGAGTTCCTTTGAAGGATCCACCCCCAAAGTGGCCAGGATCGTTGCATGGAAATCAGGCAGGGACACCGGGTCCTTAACCGCTTTCATGGCCAATTCGTCCGAAACCC
>JAYPDO010000047.1:19050-26149 GCA_038125285.1 Opitutia bacterium | reverse complement strand
CATAGCGCAGGTCCTTGGGGAGTTCCAATAATAATAAACCCCGAATATCGGCAGTTTTGCCCCTGGCACTTGCCCTTACAAGGCAGGCTGATGCCCATTATCAAAACGCCAAATGCAAATGCCATGGGTCGCCTAAGGTATTTGTGGGATGGGCGAGAAAGTCGTGCCAAGATCCCCTGATTTGGTTATTGCTTACGCATGGTTCCCATGATGCGCCGATATTTTCTGTTCCCCGTTGCCTCCCTGTTCGCAACCCAAAGTTTGCCACTTGCTGCTGCTCCCAAACCGACAATGCCGGAAAGCCACAAGCCTCTGCTGGAGGAACACTGCTACAGTTGCCACAATGAAAAGAAGCAAAAGGGGAAAGTCCGGTTGGACGACTTGCCGTATATGCTGGATAACATCGAAACGGCGGAACGCTGGCAGAAAATCCTGAATGTACTGAACTCCAACGAAATGCCACCGGAGGAGGAGGAACCTTTGCCTGCGGAGGCAAAGTTGGAATTATTGGACGACTTGTCCAGCGCCATGGTATCGGCCCGGAAGTTGTTGGGGGACCAAGGTGGCGCGATCACGATGAGGCGACTCAACCGGCGTGAGTACGGAAACACGTTGAGGGAACTGCTGGGGGTAAAGATCAATGTGGCCGAACTCCCGAGCGACCAGGGCACGGGCGGGTTCGACACCGCTGGGCAAAACTTGTTTATGTCCGCCACCCAAATCGAGCAATACCAGTCCCTCGGCCGGGAAGCTTTGGAAGAGGCATTCCTCTTGCAGGCTGCGGCCAATGCCGAGCAATCCTACCGTTACGAACCGGAGGAAACCAACGAAGCCTTCCGAAAAAAGGTGGATGACAAAAGGGATGCGCTGGTGCGGGCAAAGAAATGGAAGGATGCGGTCGATGAGGCAGCAGCGAAACAGGAGAATTCGGAGGTTGTCGCCAAGCTCAGGAAGGAGTTTCCCAAGGATGGGCAGTTCCGTCGGGAATGGAAACAAATCACAGGTGCGCCCGCGCCCGAAGAGTTTGGCTTCAATACTGTTGAAAACAATGCGGACAAGGCCATTGGCGCCCTCCAGTACGAAGGCCAATGGGGGGCTGGGTACATGCGCCCTTATGACGAATATTTGCTCGCCTTGCCTCACCAGGACACGGGTGCTTGGTTGACCATCATGGGCGGTGAAAACAGTAACCTTACCCTTTTTGTCCCATGGAAGTGGAAGGATACTTTGCCGGGTGAATATACAGTCCGTATCCGCCTTGCCCATGCGGAAAACGCCCCTCCGGAGAGACGCTTCATCGAGTTTGGCATCCATCCCAGGGACGGCCAGATCCTCAGCACACACGAAGTCACTGGGACACTGGATGAGCCCCAGACCCTCGAAATCCCCCTCACTTTGACCAGTGAGCACCAGAGTCGGGAGA
The DNA here is from genome assembly GCA_038125285.1 of Opitutia bacterium. Classification (GTDB taxonomy): domain Bacteria; phylum Verrucomicrobiota; class Verrucomicrobiia; order Opitutales; family JABJCN01; genus JAYPDO01. The sequence goes on along the minus strand of JAYPDO010000047.1, from coordinate 24,726 downwards.
ACCGCCAACTGTTCATCCGCGAGAAAGGGGCATTTGACCACTACACCCAGACCCGCCGCGTCTTCAACGAGGCTAAGGCGAAAAACGGCATTGGCCCCGAAGTTGCCATCTGGGTCGATTGGATGGAGATCGAAAGGGTCACCGGCAACCCGAAGCCCGAACCCGCAAAGTACAAAATCCATACCAACCGCCAAATGGCTTGGTCGTCAGCGAAAGGCTTACGAAAAATCCGTTACGAGTGCGAGGAAGCCAACCCCATGGTAGCCGCATATGTGGAACAACAAAAGGAGGAGCGTCGGCAGGCCGAGGCCTGGGTGAAGGCGGTCGAGGACGCTGCCTCGAAGCCTGAAAATGCGGAAATTGTTGGAAGGCTGAAAAAGGAAGAACGCCGTAAAGGCGAATGGATGAGGGAATGGAAACAGGTCAAAGGTGCCCCGCCCCCTGAAGATTTCGGCTTCCAAACCAAGGAGAACAATTCGGACAAGGCTCGGGCCGCCCTTGGGGAAAACTGGCAAAAATATCATGAATATTATTTGAGCCGCCCCGGCCTTGATAAAGGCGCCTACCTCGGCGTCCAGACCAAGCACCCCTCCATCCTAGCCTTTGACCACATCCAATTCCCCGTCCCCTCCACCTGGAAAAGCGGAGATTACATTTTCCGTGTACGGGTTGCCGCTACCGAAGATTCCGCGCCTGAACAACGTTTCCTCCAAGCCGGGATGCACCCTCGCAACGGCAAGGTGATGGCGACCTTCGAAGTCACAGGCACCCTGGACAACCCCCAAGTTGTGGAGATGCCCTTTACCCTGACCCGGAACCAAACTGACTCCGGCGACCGTACCCTTTGGATCCGTGAGAAAGGGGCGTGGGAGGACAATATGGAGGGGGGACGCAAACGCAGTGAAGCCGTCAAGAAAAACGGAATCGGCCCGGTCATGGCACTTTGGGTCGACTGGTTGGAGATCGAAAGGGTGAGCGAGGCGGTCAAACCCATGCCTTCTGGTTTGGCCGCGCTTGGGATCCCTTACGGGGAAGCAACGCCCACGCTTGCGGGTGAGGAACTCGAAGCCGCCCTTTCCCGCTTTTGCAAGGCGGCCTTCCGTGGGCGGGAACCTTCCAAAAGTTACCTCAATCGGTTGGCGGGACTTTACCATGCCAATCTCAAGGCAGGAACCCAACCCCTGGACGCATTGAAGGAAACGCTTTCCATCGTTTTGGCTTCACCTAAGTTCCTTTATCTTGCGGAACCATCCACTGATGCGAAAGCCCGTAAACTCTCCGACCTCGAACTTGCCTCCAGGTTGTCCTACTTCCTATGGAGCGCACCCCCTGACCAAACCTTGCTCAACCTTGCCCAAGCCGGCAAGCTGTCCAAATCAAGGGTTTTCAATGGCCAAGTCACCAGAATGCTGGACGACCCACGCTCCGACGGGTTCGTCCACGGGTTCCTCTACCAATGGCTGGAGATGGAGAAGTTCGAATTCTTCGAGGTAAACCGCCCCATGTACCCCCGGTTTGACGACAGTACCCGCCTCGCTGCGAAAAGAGAAGTGTATGAGACATTTTCCTATATCCTCGCCAACAATGCCCCGCTTTCGGACCTGCTCAAACCCAACTACATTATCACCAACCGGGTGTTGGCAGACTTTTATGGGATCGAGGGCGTCTCAGGCGATGATTTCCACAAAGTCATGCTCCCGGAAGGCTCCCCGAGGGGCGGGTTCCTGGGCATGTCTGCCATCCACTTCATGGGCGGGAACGGGGAAAAGACCAGCCCCGTAGGGCGCGGTGTCTGGGTGATGAAAAAACTCCTCAACAACCCGCCCCCGCCCGCCCCGGCCAATGTCCCCCAAATAGAGCGCCTGGCCGGGAAAGTCCTTACCACCCGTGAGCGATTGGTCGCGCACAGGGAAGACCCCCAATGCGCCAGTTGCCACCGCAAGATCGACCCGATCGGGTTCGGCATGGAGAACTTCGATGCCGTAGGCCAATGGCGCACCGAGGACACCTACCAAGTCAAAGACGAGGAGGGAAAACCCGTCAAAGGGGAGAGCAAAACCTGGACAATCGAAGCCAACGCCGCCTTCCATGCCGGCCCTTCCTTCAAGGACTTTTTCGAACTCCGCGACCTCGTCGCCACCCGCTCCGACGACTTTGCCAAGGGCTTCAGCACAGCCCTCCTTGAATATGCCCTCGGCCGCCCGGCTGGCTTTGGGGATGAACCTGTCTTGGACGAAATAGTATCAAAAGCTAAAAACCGGGGTATGGGTACACGTGAATTTCTCTATGAATTGGTCTCCAGCGAAGTATTTCATTCTAAGTGATAAACCATGACACAAAACCGTCGCCACTTCCTACGCTCCAGCACTGCACTGGTCGCCCTGCCCAATCTGCCCTCCCTGGGTCACCGTTGTTTCGCGGCGGCAAGCAAAGACAATGCCCCGCCTAAACGGCTCGTGGTCATGGGCTTTGGTTGGGGGGTAACCGAAGAATCCTGGTATCCGAACATCAAACAACCCGGTGCTGACTATGAACTCCCGGAAGGATTGGCACCTTTGGCCAAACACAAGAAGGACTTTAGCATCGTCCAAGGCCTCTGGAACAAATACTCGAACGAAGGGCATTGGGGCAGCGCCATGTGGTTGACCGGGGCAAACCGTTATGCCCACCCTGGCCAGAGCTTCCACAATAGCATTTCTTTTGACCAAGTAGCCGCCGCACAGTTGGGGCTAAAGACAAGGTTCGCCTCCCTCCAACTCAACGGTGCGGTAGCAAACATCAGCGGGGACGGCCATGGCCCCGGACTTTCCTTAGCTTGGGACGCACGGGGCAAACCGGTCGCAGGCCAGGATGGCCCCTTGCAAGCCTACCACCGCCTCTTCTCGCCCGACACCACTCCGCTTGAACAAAAGCAAGCCATGCTCGCCCAGAAGCGCAGTGTCCTCGACACCATCATGGAGAATGCCAATGACCTGCAAAAAGGCCTCGGAAAACGCGACACGGAAAAACTGGATGAGTATTTCCAAGGCATCCGGGACATTGAGACCCGCCTCAGCAAAGAGGAGCAATGGTTGGATGTGCCCCGCCCAAAGACTGGGATGAAGACGCCTCCTGGTGAAATCGAGGGAAAGAAAGAGATTGAGGTCATGTACGACCTTATGATTGCAGCCATGATGACCGACAGTTCACGGATCCTCACCTTCCGCCAACCCGTCCGAACGTTGCTCACCAGCATCGGTGTCAACGTACACCAACATGACATGAGCCACTATCACACCACCAGGGCGGAAAAGTTGGCCGCATCCCAAAAGCGTGACGCTACCCAGAGCCAGATGCTGGCCGGTTTCCTCGACAAGCTCAAGGCAACCCAGGAAGCCGACGGCAGCCGGTTGTTCGACAATGTCGCCTTGGTTTATGGGAGCAACATTCGCACCGGCCACGAACTCAGCAACTGCCCCACCCTGCTCTCCGGCGGTGCCGCGAACATCAAACTGGGCGAGAACATTGTCGTTCCCGACAACACCCCACTTTGTAACGCATGGCTGACCTTGCTCCATGGCCTCGGCGTAATGGCCGAACGCCATGGAGACAGCACCGGAGTGTTGAAGCAGATTATGGCGTAAGCCACTATATGTTTGATCGGTCGGATAAGTCCGATCTGTCCTATCCGGCAGATCAAAAAATTCCAGTCCCCGGAATAGGCTTCCGGGCTATTAGGCGAGATGCCCCCAGCATCCACATCAAGCATTGTAAACCCATTTTCCATACTCATCTTCCTCATCACTGAAGCGACACTCGCTGCGGCACCTGGAGTTTCCAGTCCCAGCCAACATGCCACTACAGGGCACCAATCCATCCTTGCAAGCGTGGATGGCAACAATAGCACCAAATGGTGTGGCCACCACAACGGCATACCAGTGGTATGGATGACCCACTTGGATGGGAAGGGAAAAGTGGTATCTGGCTACACCATCACTTCCGGGAACGATGTCCCGACCCGAGACCCCAAGGACTGGGTGTTCGAAGGTTCCCTAGACGCCAAGAAATGGACACTGCTGGACAAAAGGGGCGATGAACCCTTGTTCGAAAAGCGAGTCCAAGGCCGATCTTATGAATTCGAGAACAAGACCGCCTACAAATACTACCGCTTCACCTTTACCACCCACGATCCCACCCACTTCCAATTTACGGAGATTGGCCTGGATGGGGTCAACTTTTCAGGCACGAAAATCGCAACTCCCCCTCCGCCCCCATCACTTGCCGAAGCAAGGGAAATAGGATCCAAACAATCCGTCTACCTGAAGCTCCATACAAAAACATCCGGGAACCAATCACCAGTCGCAGACATGGATGTCTTCCACAATAAGGTCAAACCCCTGTTGGCAGAGGCATGTGTCCAATGCCACGGGCCAAAGAAACAGAAGGGTAGATTCCGGGTCGATACCCTCAATCCTGATTTGGCAAAGGGAGTCGACATGAGTGGATGGATGGAAGTGATGAACGTCCTGCTCAACGGCGAAATGCCGCCGGAGGACGAGGATGTCGAATTTTCAGACGAAGGCCGTGCTGCGGTCGTGGATTGGCTCTCCAATGAAATTCAGCGCGCCGCGCAAATTGCCCGGGGAGAGAAAGCGCATTCCTCCTTCCGCCGCCTGACCCGCTATGAATACAATTATGCACTCCAGGACTTGCTGGGCATAACAGGAAACTTTGCCGAACGCCTGCCACCGGAAACCGAATCCGAGGATGGTTTCAAAAATAGCTCCGACCTACTGCAAATGACCGCACTGCAGTTCGATACCTTCCGGGACATCGGCTTGAAAGCCCTGAAGCGCGCCACGGTTACAGGGGAACGCCCGAAGCCCGTCACCTACATCATTTCAGCGGAGGAAGAGTTTGATAAACTGGTGGCCGACCCGAAGGCGAAAGTCTTCGGGCTCAACGAAAAAGACCAGGGCAAGTACAAGAACCAGCTCCATCTTTATAACCATCTGACCCAGCAGGGCGTCCAACTCAAGAACGGCACTGCCAAACCCAAAGAAAATGCAATCCCCGGACAAACCCCGCCGGAATACCCTGTAGTCTTCGTGATGTCCAAGGGCAGCGAACTGAAGTGGAACCTCGATCGCTTCCTGCCCGACGAAGGGGTCATGCGGGTTAGTATCCGGGCATGGCGCTCCAATGCGAATCCCGAGGAGTTTGCAAGTTTCCAATTGGGTTTCAGTGCCCACACCAGCAACAACGCCAACTTCTCTAACATCATCAGCGAAAGGAACATTCCCATTACCGGAACCGAGGAAAAGCCACAAACCGTGCATTTCGACATCGTATTGGGCGACATTCAGCGCAACCCATTCCGCAAGCTTGAAACAACCTTCCCTAGGAGGGACGAATTCCTCCACATCAGTAATGTTTCCCATGCCCAGGGGAAGGATCCGCTCAAGGTGTTGGTCGGCCAGATTGAGGTAACTGCCCCGTTCTATGCAAAGTGGCCGCCGCAATCCCACTCCGACATCTTCTTTGCCAGGAAAGAAAAGGCAGACGAAAAAGCCTATGGCCGGGAAGTTCTGGCCCGGTTCATCGAAAGGGCATGGAGCCGGCCGGCAACCCCTCAAGAACTAGACCGCTTCATGGCTCTGCTCGCCAATTACCGCCCACAATTTGAGACTTTTGAAG
>JAYPDO010000047.1:8264-19040 GCA_038125285.1 Opitutia bacterium | reverse complement strand
TCCTTGCCCACCCCAATTTCCTATACTTTGGAAGACAGGATTCCAAGGAAGAATTGGCACGGAAATTATCATTTTTCCTGTGGTCCGGAATCCCGGATGAAGAACTTCGGAATTTGGCGACAAACGGGAATCTCCATGACCCCAAAATCCTTGCCGCCCAAGTCGAACGGATGCTGACCGACCCGAAGGCTAAACGGTTTAACAAACATTTCGTTACTCAGTGGCTAGGGTTGGACGGCTTGGAAAGCATCGCCCACATCAAGGACGCCGACCTCAAGGAAGCCATGCGGGAGGAACCCATCTCTTTCTTTGAAAAATTACTGGAAGACAACGCCAGCATCCTCGACTTCCTTCATTCCGATTACGCGGTGGTCAACTCTACATTAGCCAGGCATTACCGGATGACGGACGTGAATGGTTTTGGGTTCAGAAAAGTACCCATCGAGGCCAAACATAACCGGGGAGGCCTGTTGACGAGTGCGGCCGTCCTCGCGATTAATTCGGACGGCAAGGATTCCCACCCGATCAAACGTGGAGTCTGGATGCTCGAACGCATCCTCCACGATCCCCCACCCCCGCCTCCGCCCAATGTCCCGACCGTCGACCTGGCCGACCCCGAGATTTCGAAAATGACGTTGAAGGAACGAATTGCCTACCACCGGGAAGACCCGGCCTGCTTCTCCTGCCATGCCAGGATCGATCCCTGGGGAATCGCCTTTGAAAACTACGACGCCCTGGGGAACTTCCGCACTGCAGTCAAAGGCAAACCGGTCGATGCCTCTTCCGAACTCTTCAACAAACAACCCCTGGTAGGGATGGATGGACTGAAACGATACCTCCTCCAAGAACGGCAAGACCAGTTCGCCAAGGCAATGGTACACAAACTGGCCTCCTATGCCCTTGGCCGCCCGTTGTCCTTCTCGGACCACGCCGCGATAGAAGAATTGACCGCACAATTCCGTAAGAGGGGTGACCGGTTAGGGGATTTGGTCCACCTGCTCGTAGCCAGCGACCTCTTCCAATCCAAATAATCCAAAACAGGGATATTAAAGACCGACGTCAGAGGATATTGATTATGATTTCAAAACAGAACACTTTCGGACGCAGGACATTCCTGCGCGGAACCGGTATCGCCCTGGCATTGCCCTGGATGGAAACCTACGCGGCCAAAGGTTCGATGGGAAGCCAAACCCCGAAACGTTTCCTCAGCGTGTACCATCCCGACGGTGTTGGAGTCCCCCTAAGGGATGACCCAGGCTGGAAGGATTGGAGCTGGTATCCAAGGGGTGGCGAAAAGGACTTTGAATTTACTAAGGTGCTCGACGTCCTGGAGCCATTGCGTAACGATATCACCGTTTACTCAGGGCTTTCCCACCCTGCCGTAAGGCGAGTCCATGGCCACTCCAATGCCGACCAATACCTGACCGGCGCGGACACCAAAGGCCATGGTCCGTATAAAAACAGCATATCCCTCGACCAAGCCATCGCCCATGAAGTCGGGCAATATACCCGGCATGCCTCCCTCGTCATGTCCACCAATGGCGGCATCGGCGGCCCACGCGGGGCGCAAACCCAGTCTTTCAATTCCGAAGGCCGTCCGATCTCGGCGATGAATAATCCGAAGCAAATCTTCGACATGCTATTCACCAACACCGGAGAGGAAGCCGCAGGGAAACTGGCACGAAGTAAAAGTGCCCTGGATCTGTTGATGGAGGACACCCGTTCCCTTGGTCGGCAACTCTCCAAACATGACCAGGCCACCCTCCAGCAATACTTGGACGCGGTGCGCGACACAGAGGTAAAGTTGAACAAATCCCGGCAATGGTTGGATACTCCCCTTCCTACGGTCGATTCCTCCAGCCTCCACTTGGAAGCCGGCCCAGCAGAGGCCAAGGAGTACTTCCAGACCATGTACGACTTGGTTTACCTCTCCTTCCTGAGCGACACCACCCGAGTGGCGACCTTCCAACTCGGGAGGGAAAATGGCGGTGGCCCACACGACTTACTCGCAAGGGCCGTCGGACTTGGGGGCGCACATGGCTTGACCCATTCCGTCAAAGACAAGGACGGCTGGAAAAACCTCGGCACTTATAACCGCTACCAAGCCCAAGAATTCGGCCGTTTTGCCCAAAAACTAAAGGACACCCAGGAGCCCAACGGACAAGGCAACATGCTGGACAACACATTCGCCATGCACGGTTCGGCCTCTAGCAGTTTCCATCTCTCCCGCAACTACCCCATCATTTCCGCAGGTGGCAAGAACCTCGGTTTCAACAATGGCCGTTTCCTCCAGTACATCGGTTTTCTTGAAGACGGGAGCCTGCCCGGCGCAGGGGTAACCAGTGATGCCGGGTGGAACAGCGAAGACGAACATGAAGACCGCCCCTTGGCACACCTCTTCGTTACCGTTCTTCAAAGGATGGGCATAGAAACCGATAATTTTGCGGGCTACTCGGGCACCTTGGATCGGGTTTGACCGGTTCCGTCCCAATCGGCATGTAGGTTCGGGACAATTACCACCCGTCCCGGCAATCCCTTCCCATGCAGCAAGCCGATATCGAACAGTTCGTACTCGAAGTAACCGGAGCCCACGGCATTTCCCGTATCGATAATGTCCAGAGGCTATGGAGCGGCTATGGCAAGATCCTGCGGATGGGGCTGGATGAACCGGGGCCAGGAAGTGTGGTCGTCAAGCATGTCCAACCCGGCAATGGCAAACACCCGCGGGGATGGGACACCGGCCTATCGCACCAACGCAAGTTGAAGTCCTACCAAGTGGAGACCCACTGGTACAGCCTAAGGAAAGATTGGGGAAGGAACCGGCAAGCCCGTATCCCTGCTTGCCTTGGGGCAAAGACCATGGGAGATGAGGTTTTGCTAGTCCTGGAGGACTTGGATGCGGCGGGTTTTTCCGGGCGGCGGAATTCGGTAAACCAAAGTGAATGGAAAGCCTGCGTAAGGTGGTTGGCTGCGTTTCACAGGGAAAACCTTGGAGCTAGTGCGGAAGGCCTGTGGGAAAGCGGAACCTATTGGCACTTGGAGACACGTCCTGACGAACTTGCCGCCCTGGATGACCTCTCTTTGAAACTAGCGGCCCCTGCCATCGATGCGAAACTCAAGGGAGCCAGGCTCAAAACCCTAGTGCATGGGGACGCCAAGCTAGCCAATTTTTGCTTCGCTTCGAAGGGCGCGGATGTGGCTGCAGTGGACTTCCAATACATAGGCGCAGGGTGCGGCATGAAAGACCTCGCCTACTTCGTCGGTAGTTGTTTCCGGGACGAACAGGCGGAAAGGATGGAGGAAGAGGTCCTGGACTATTACTTCCACGATGCACCGGAAGGATTGGAGGAGGATTGGAGGCCGCTCTACAAGGTTGCCTGGGCGGATTTCCACCGCTTCCTCAAAGGTTGGAGCCCCGGTCATTGGAAACTTAGCGGATACAGCGAACGCGTGGCCCGGGAAGTCATCGCATCTTTGGAATAAGGGCTGGTTGTCATGGACTTGCAAGCATTGGCCAAGCTGGCTTCCCTGGCCGCCCAGGAAGCGGGGAGTCTCATCCGGAGTTACACGGGCAAGGAGGTGATGGTATTCCACAAGGAGGACAAGGACTCCTTGGCGGCGCAAGTGGTCACGGAAGTCGACCGCAAAGCCCAGGACATAATCCTCAAGCATCTCATGCCCACTTGCGAAGGGCTCGGGATCGCACTACTGGCAGAGGAGAGTGAGGACGACGGGTCCCGTTTCACGAAGGAATTCTTTTGGTGCATCGACCCCTTGGACGGCACGTTGCCATTTGTGGAATGCCGCCCGGGATATTCCGTTTCAATTGCACTGGTCGGGAAAGATGGTTCTCCTCAAATCGGTGTCGTCATTGATCCGGTGGAAGGTGTCCTGTGGGAAGCGACCAAAGGCCACGGCATCCGCCGCAACCATCAACCTTGGGCACTTGCACCTTTGGACCAAAGACTGGCCTTCCATTACGACCGGAGTTTTGAAGGGCATCCAATTTTCGCAAGTGTATCTGCCGCCCTGGAATCCTTCGCCCACTCAAAGGGATTGAAAGGACTGGATCCCAGCCAACAAGGTGGCGCGGTCTTGAATGCCTGCCATGTCCTGGAAAAAGCCCCGGGATGCTATTTCAGGTTCCCCCAAAAGAAGGAAGGCGGTTGCAGCATTTGGGATTTTGCAGCTACCGCATGCTTGTTCCAGGAAGCTGGTGCGGTCGTTTCAGATTCCAAAGGGAGTGCGTTGGACCTGAATCGTGCAGGATCCACATATATGAACCATGGCGGGGCAATCTTTGCGACGGATCCGGAACTGGCGGGCTTCCTCCAAGGGCTCCTTTTGCGCCACGGAGAAATATTTTAAACTCTCCGGCTAAAAACAAAGGGGCGTCACTTATTCTGGGATGCAGCCATACTGGCAGTAGCATTGGCAAAGGAGTCTCCGAGGCGGACAAAGAAGGCTCCGCTGCCAAGGTAGTGGTAAGGACGGTCACTGCCGACAGTGTCCCACTCATGGTAGTGCTCCGGCCATCCCTTTTGGAAGATGCCGTAGGAGAAATGAGAGTACTCGGTGTAACTCTCCACAGCAAGGACATTGCCTGCGAACCCTGGATGTTTGGCCGCCGCACGCTGGGCTTGGGAAACTTCGTTTTCGTCCACTTTTTCCTTGGTCATGGCAGTACCCAGCACCCCAATGACAAAGGGCATTCCGGGCGTCTTGTACTCCTTCCGGACATCGTTGATGAAGGCGATCATGTTGTCCTTGTAATTCTCCCTGAAACGGGGGTCGAACTGGTCGTTGAATCCTTGGAACCAGACAAAACCCGCAATCTCGTAACCGGCGTCGGGATCATAGGCAGGGTGGTTATCCTTGAGGTTGTCCAGCACATGGTGGACGTGCTCGTTCATCAGCCGGTAATTCAGCCCGACATCGCGTTTGATCTCCTCTACGCTTCTCTTCCCGTTCTTCTCCTTCTCGCTGATCTCGTATTCCCCCGCGGACGGCGGGCGGAAGTTGTAGTTCAAGGACTTTCCGCCCCAGGAGGCCTTGATTAGGAGGATCGGGCCATCAACCTTTTGGGAAATGGAAAGCCCGAACCCATACTCCGGGCCAACCTTGTCGGCACTGCCACCATATCCGATCCCAAGCTTCCCAGAACGTTTGTTGTTGTCAGCGATGGAGTTGATGTAGACTCGGTCGGAAACTACGCAGGACTCCATCACCCTGTCCTTGTAGGCCTGGTGGGCATCCTTCCGTTTTTGCACTTCGGCCTCCAGCTTCTCCTTTTCCGGACCAGGAGCCAAGTCCTTCACTTTGTTGTTTTTGATTCCCCCAGTGATTTCGTCCAACTTGGCCGCTTCAGCGAGCTGGGCGTCCAATGCTTGCTTTGACGCGGCACCACCAGGTTTGAACACCATCTTGGTCAGTTCCGCATCCCGGAGATCTGACGATTCGAACAAAGTCGCGATGGTATGCGCCCGGGCATGCCCCACGGTGTTGGACTGGCCTGCCAGGATGAATACCTTGAGTTTCTCCCCGGCGAAGGAAGGATGCGTAAGGCAAAAGGCAAATATGGCAATAGCCGAGGCAGGGAAAGTTTTCATCATTGGTAGCAGTTGGTTTCGAAGGGTCATGACCAATCTAATGTCCATGGGTTCACTTCTTCTATGAAATGAATCAATTCCTTTTTGTACCTTCTTCCGAGAAATCCACTCCCTTTTGCACTGAAAAAGCTTTCTCTTCGTTAAAGACACGGGAGTTGCTGACCCGGTGGGATTTCCCGCTGAAAAAGAACCCTGCCCCTGCATTGTCATGGACGATACAATCCTCGTAGGAAGTGACGGAATCATTGACATCCGCCACCCCGCCGGAGACTGAACCATTCCAGGCCACCTCCGCCCCCACAACTTCCATCTGCGTTGTTTCGTGGGCACTGATGCCCTCGTCTGCATTGGAGAGGGCACGGACGTTCTCTAGGCGGATTCCCCGACGGTCGCCGTGGATGTTGAAGCCATCATTGCCAGCGTGGATAGCGGTGATGTTGCGGACGATGATGTGGGAGCAAGCGATGGACACACAATTCGTCCCGGCCTTGGGCGGGAGGTAGATGCGTTTGTTTTGGGGTACACCCTTTGGCCATCTAAAATAGAGGGAACCGTCCTCTGCATAGCCCATTTGGCCGGGCTGGAGTTTTTCCGGTGGGAAGTAGCATCGGGACTTGCGGTCAGGATGGAGTTTTTCCGCCTCAACATCCCGGGGAATGGTGATTGGGATCTTGTCGACAAAAAGCCCGGCGGTTTGCCCCGCGATCCTGGGCTTGAGGCCATGTCCGGAAAGCAGTCCAGGTTGGGAGGTCCAAATGTCGCCCTTGGTTTGCCAATCGTGGCCACGTACCTCGATGCCGAGGTCGATGACCATCCCTTGCCCGTCGAACATAGCTGGTTTGTCGGGAGACCCGCCTTCCTTCAGCATGAGAGGTTCGGTAAAAATTGCCTGGGTCTGGAGCTTCCAGATGTCGCTCCGGAAAGTGCCCGCGGGCAGACCGTCCGCATTCCAGAGGTTGGCGATGGGCGAGTCCTGCCATGCGTACCGAACCGCAACAGGGTCAGCGACAGCATCGCTTTCGAGAACCACAGTGCCGCCCACTACTTTCCCTTTGGCTGTATGAAACTTTTCATCCATCCCAGCAAGGGCGAACCCGACCAAAGGCCCCTCCTTGGCGACAAGGCCAGAACCGACATGGTCAAAATGAATGGTCGCCCCATTGGGTCGGAATTCGGCACTCCTGAAAGTTGGCCCGCTCCAGGCAAGATCCTTTTCCCCGTAAATCTTGTGACGTGCAGCCAAGGCCAGGCGTTGGGCAATCGGTTTCTTGAGCGGAGGATGGATTTCGTCGGGCAACCCGCAGTCTGTCGACACTACGGATGCTGTGTGCGGAAGGGTTTTCTCCAGGAAGGATACTGATTCACGCATCTCCGAAAACGGGCTACGTGGCCATTCCCGAACTTTGCCAAAGGCCGGAAGTTGGACGGCCAGGAACCAGAGGTCATCGCGGTCGAAGACCTTCCGCCATTCCCTAACCATGGTCGGCAACTCGCGGCGGTAAGCCTCCGCACGGCCCTGGTTCGATTCGCCTTGGTACCAGATCACACCCCGCATGGCCAGAGGGGCAAGGGGATGGATCATCGCATTGTAGAGACAAGATGGACGCCAAGGTTCCGTGGGCGGTCGGTTCGGGTCGCGTTTCGGATCCGCTTTCCAAGCTGCAAACCTCTCATCCCATTCAGCTTTCTTCACCTTGTAGTACCCAAGGACGTCCCGCTTGAATTCCGGGCTTTGTTCAAGGGACTCGATTGGCATCCAGCAATGGAGCATGGATCCCCCGAAATGTGACTCGATCAGTCCCACTGGGACATCCTGGGTAACGCGGACTTCATGGGCAAACCATGCACCTACCGCCGAAATCCAGTTGAGCCCAAAATTTTCATTATCGACAACCCGCCATTGGCCGTCATCCCCCATTCGCCACCTCCGGTCCTGGAACGCCCCCTCCGCGCCGATGTCGGCCAAGGGTTCCTTCCCTAGGTACGGCCCGACCTTGAAGCGACGTAAATTTGGATGCGGAATGACCTCCCTGGCTTCATCCGCATAGGTCGATCTGGGAATCGAAAAACCCATGTTCGACTGCCCTCCAGCCAACCACACCTCCCCCACAACGATGTCGCCAAGGATTACCGAGGAATCACCGGAGTTCACTTTCAATTCCTGCCCCTTGGCATTAGCCTTCATCGGATCCAGCGCCACCATCCATTTGCCAGCCTTGTTGGAGGTTGTGGTTTTCGTCTGGCCAGCAAACTCGACCGTCACCCTTTCCCCTGGTTCTGCCCATCCCCAAACCGGAACGGGCATTTTCCGTTGCAGCACACAATGGTCCGTGAAGATCTTGGAGATTCGCAAATCCACGGCATGGGTAGACGCTAATGGGAAGAGGATCAGGGCGCACAGGAAAGGTAGTGAGGATTTCATAACTACAACTTATTCAACAAGGATAGAAAACGGTGAGGCAGGCAGACCTCCATCATTATACAAATTTGCCACTGGGAACGGATCGGGAGCCCAGGCATAACGCACTTCAACAGGCTCCAATCCTTCCCTCCACACAATTACCCCCGCCCCATCCATCTTTGCCTTGGCGGGCAGGAACTTCCCGTCCTTCCCAGCCAGTTCAAAGCCGCCCAAATTCTCCCCTCCCGCGCTTCCCACTTGAAGCTGGCTTGTTGAAGCTTGGAAAACCAACCGCACCTGTCCTCCGTCCATCCACATTGCCGATTTGACCAAGGGGCCGCTGGCAATGACATCCTCCCCGTATACCTTGGCTCGGGCCAGCAACGCCAGTCGTTCACCAACGGGTTTCTTATCAACAGGATGAAGGTCATTGGGATCCCCGACATCAATCGTGACCGCCATTGCAGTATTGGGAACTTGCATAGCGGTAAGTCGTTGGGATTCCCGCAAGGTCATCCAGACTTTTCCTTTGGCAAAGTTGGGCAACTGTACGAACAGGAACGGAAAATCGCCCTGTCCCCAACGCGCCCTCCAATCGCGAATCATCATAAGGAAGGATGTCGCATATTCCTTAGCTCGCCCGGGATAACAATTCCCCTCCCCTTGGTACCAGATTGCACCCCGGATTCCGTAGGGAACCAGTGGCTCGATCATTCCTCGAAACAATACCGTCGCGTGGAGAGGAAATCGGTTTGGCTCGAGCGGGCGTCGCGACAGAGGGTTTGGCTGAGGGCGCTCCGGCACCGGCTTGTTCGCCTCACGAGCTTTTTGGGTCGCAGCCTGCCATGCCGCCAAATCCTTCCGGTGGGCTTCATTTCGTGCCGCCCACTCCCCTTCCCAGACAACTAGTTTGGGGGCGTGTTCGGCCATTGCCTTCTCCATGCCGTCGCGGGCTTTTTGATAGTCCCTAAACCGGCTTGCGGTTTGACTGCGTTTGTCCGGGTAAGCCGCCAATGCTTCCTCGCTCATCCATGCTTCGACAGGTGATCCACCGACGTAAGAACCGATCAGGCCGATGGGGCAATCGAGTGATTCCAGAAGTTGCCGGCCAAAAAAGAAGCCGACTGCAGAAAAACCTTTCCCGACTTCTGGAAATCTGCCCCCGTTGCGCAGTGCTTCGGGAGAACATACCAGCCATTCGCCTTTCACATCGCGTTCTTCGTAGGGATCGTAGTTCGGGTGTTGTGCCAAACGAAACATTCGTAGGCGGGGATGATTGGCATTGGCTATCGCTTCCTCGCCACCGGTTGCCTTGGAAAGGCCGAGGCCCATGTTGGATTGACCGGAGCACAGCCAGACTTCGCCTACCAGGATGTCGTCCAAGGTAAGGGTTTGGCCGGCAGAAGAGACTACCAACTTCCGCGGTTCCCGACTCGCCCTAATAGGGTTCAGTCTGACTAACCACTTTCCGTCCGCTCCAGCCTGTGCAGTTTTCTTCTGGCCAGCAAACCCGACGGTCACCTGTGAACCCGGTTCAGCCCATCCCCAAACCGGGACGGGCATTTCCCGCTGCAGCACACAATGGTCTGTGAAAATGTTGGCGAACCGCAGTCCGGCGGCCTGCAAGGCAGTCGACGGAACAATTACCAAGAAAATCAGGATTGCACGTAGGGCTTTCATGGTCACACTCGGATACGTCCAGGTTGGGCAGAAGAAACCTATGCTCATCTGAAGACCCGTTCATGGATTTGTTCGAGCCCCGCTTGCAGTTCGTCGTACCAACCCTCCTCCTTGGTCTTTTTCAACAATTGTTCGTTCAACCCCCCTGCAGTCAGGCAATCGGTACTTAGATCTTGAAGCTCCTCAGGGGAAAGTTCCCTAGATCGGGTGGCCAAGGAGTGAAAGACAGCGGTCGAGTACCGGGTCGCCGCTTCGGCCGGGATGCCTTTGGATTGCATCCAGCGTGCATTTGTCGCCACCAGTTCGTAGAAGGTGGCCATGATCCCACTACTGGCGGAAAAGGTGGAAAAATGCTGTTCCTCATGGACGGGAATTACGGTACCGATCCGGGAAAGCAGGGACTCCAATTCAGGTGATGGAGGATAGACAGGAATCGGGCCGACCCCCATCTCATTTGGGGGCATCGGGATAATGCGGTGGATTGCCGATGCTGGATGGACAGCATGGGCAAGCTCATCGACGGATACGATTGCGGCCATGCTGACAAGGGTTTGGCCTTCTCTAAAAGAGAGCGTATCCAACACTTCCAAAGTCTGTTGGGGAAGAACCCCAAGGAAGACCATGTCCACCTGGTCGACGATGCCTTGGTTCTCCGGCTCAACCCGGACACTCCGATACTTGGCGGCCAACCTGGAAGATCGCCCTTTACTCCGTTCAGAGACCAATATCTCGCCCTCAAAAGCGTCATGCCTTACCAAGCCTGTGACGACATGCCCGGTAATGGCTCCTGTACCAATGAATCCGAGTTTCATCCTAGATGATTCAAAAAATTCGTGTCCATTCGGGTTCATTCATGATTCAAATCCGAGCTAGTCCACATACACAAACTCGCTGGCATTAACGAGCGACCTGCACAGGGAGAAAAGCCCATTCTCCGCAATAGCCAATTTTGAAGCCAATTCGAATTCTGTTGGTATTGTTTTCCGGGAAAAGGTTAACCGAAAGGCAAGGGAGACTTTGGCTTCGGAGTTGTCAGCATTTATTGATCCATTCTGATCGAAATTAAGAAACCAAGGAATCTTGGAC
>JAYPDO010000047.1:0-8254 GCA_038125285.1 Opitutia bacterium | reverse complement strand
GCGTTTCATTGTGTAGTACGTTTCTTTCGAATCAAAATTTCGGAAAAACGGCAGGTGTCGGGACGGATTCGCGCCCCCCTTCTGGGGCGAATCCTATCAATGATGAAGTCGGTCTCGAAACGTATCCGGATGCCGCTGCTAGCTTTCATGGTTCGATCTTTAGACTGCGGATGGGAACAACGGCTAGTTCGTTGGCCACGTGGCTCTTGTGCGTGTAACCGATGTAGAGCTTGCCATCGTGCTCGACGGCATAGGGGTAGCTGAAGTCGGCGTTTCGTGCGGAGACGCCGGGCGTCTGGTCGGAGACAGAGGTGCGGATGAGGAAGACTTTGCTGAAGGCGGATTCGCCTGGTTTGCCCACCGCAATGGTCAGCGGTGTCCGTCGTCCTCCCGTGTTGGCGGTGGTGGTGCAGACGAGGTAACGCTGGCCGGTGCTCAAGATGCCAGCATACGGCTTGCTGGTGGCCATGGGCAGATTGGAAGCGACGGCCGTCGTCCAGGTACGGCCGTGGTCTTCGCTCATTGAGAGCAGGGCGAGTGCCTTCTTGCCATAGCGGGCGATGTTGAGGATGCGTTTGTCTTCGACAATGACCGTGGACTCTCCCCAGATGTTGCCCAGACCCCCTGCAGCAGGGATGACGACGAGATCCCACTTGGTGAAGTCGTCGCCCTGGCTGATAGCCACGGCAGGGAGGTTGCCCGACCCGCCAAACTGAGTGTCGATTCGGAACCCGGACATGATCCAGTTGCCGTCTGGCATTTCCAGCGGTTCCTGCATCGGCCAAAAGCCGCCTTCGAGAACCGCGCCATGTGGTTCCCACTGACCCGAGGTTTCATTCAAGGTGTAAGCACGCGTGTGAACGCGGTGGTAGAGTTGGGTGTGAGCATAAAAGCCTCCCATGAAGGCCCACAGCTTGCCTTGATGAGAGAGGAAAACGCCGTGGCTGACGGCGAGATCACCCTCGCCCGCATCCATGACCACGGGTGGCCCCCAACTCTTGCCGCCATCGTTGCTGACCTTCACATGCGCCTCTTCCGTCGATGTGTTTTCGGGACCTTTGTTGAAGGCGTAGGATGCGTAGAGCTTATCTTTGTGCCAAGCAAGGCCAACACCGAGCGTAAATTTGGCACCGTCGGTGTCCGGTCGTTTATTCTTGATGACGTAAAACTCGGCACCCGCCACCTGCTGCAGTTCTAAGGCTCCCGGCAGTGCTTGCGTGGAGTCCCAGAGCGGTAAACCGGCGGCGAGTTTCGGTACCTCGTGCAACAACGAGACCGGCCGATAAGCCGCGGCGACCTCCTTGGCGTTCAAGGCTCGTGGTTGATGCGAGAATTCGTCCAAAGCGCCGTAAAAGGCTTGACGCACGGTTTCCCGATCCCAGATGCCACCAAGTGTGATAGGAGAGGATGTAGCTGCGATCGCCGTCTGCAGTTTCACCTCGCCCGCTGCCTTGCCATTCAAAAACAGCGCCGCCTTGCCCTGATCGACCACCAGCGTTGCGAGGTGCCAGGCGCCAGCCTTCAGCGGCTGCGGGCATGAAATAGTCCTCCAACCATTCTGCCACAGAAATGCCTTAAGCTCTCCATTAGGCTCGATGGTAATGCTCCACTGGCGCTCGTTGCGCGAATACCGGTTCTTGCCCGCCAGCATCTGTTGGCCGCCGGCGAGGTCATAGGGATTGAACCAAAGCGAGACGGTGAACGTGCAGCTGGATAGCTTGGCACTGTCGTTGAGTTCGATCAGCGAGTCGCCATCGAGCACCAGACTTTTTGCGGAAGCTCCGGCGGCGATTCGAGTGGAACCCTTGACGGTAAATGAGTCATTCACTTCATCCAGCGGCCAGCTGTCAGCCAGGCCAGCCATCGGCATGGAAAGGAGAGCCAGAGTGACGAAAAGAGTTTTCGGGGCGGTTTTATTCATATCGTTACAATTCAAAGAATTGGTGATTGGAACATCGCTTGAGCCCATCCGCCTTCCACTTAATCCACATACACGAATTCATTGGCATTGAGCAAAGACCGGCATAAGGCGAAGAGGCCTTGTCGGGTATTGGAGAAGTTGGTTGCCAATTTGAGTTCTGACGAATTGGGGTTCCGTGAGAATGCGAGTTGGAAAGCCAAGGAGACCTGGTCTTGGGGATGGTCACCAGCTTCAGCTTTCAGGCGTTGGGCAAAGTATTGTGCCTGCTTGAGCATGAATTCGTTGTTGTAGAGGGCGAGGGACTGGAGGGGCGTGGTGGTCGTGAGGCGCTTGGGGGTGAAGTTGGCGGGGTCGGGACAATCGAGGGTGGTCATGAACCGGTCGGGGGTGGTGCGGACGATGTAGCGGTAGATACTGCGGCGCCAGAGCTTGGGTTCGTCGGCGGTGATGTAGGTGTACTCGGGGGCGTAGGCTTCCTTGTATTTGAAATCTTCGAACCCGGGGCCGCCGCGTTGGGGGTTGAGCTTGCCGCTGACGGCGAGGACGGCATCCCGGACAGCTTCGGCTTCGATCCGGCGTGGGTTTTGCCGCCAGAGGTAGCGGTTGGTGGCGTCGACTTGGTGTCGGGGGTCGGTTTCCGGGAAAGTGGAAGCTTGTTGGTAGGCATCGCTGAGGAGGATCTTCTTGTGGATGGCTTTCAGTGACCAATCTTCCCGGACGAGTTCGGCGGCCAGCCAGTCGAGTAACTTCGGATGGGTGGGACGGCTTCCTCCGAGCCCGAAGTCGCTGGGGGTGTTGACGATTCCTTGGCCGAAATGCCAATGCCAAAGGCGGTTGACGATGACGCGCGGTGTGAGGGGATTGTCGGGATGTGTGATCCATTCGGCGAGGGCTTTGCGGCGGTCAGCTTCGGTGGACTCCATGTTGCCGAGTTCGGGAGTGAGCATTTTGAGGGCAGAAAAGGCTCCGGGGGGCAAGGGATCGCCTAACTCGACCTCAGGGTTGCCCCGGCTTTGGATGCGGACTTCCGGCATCGGGTTTTGGGCAACCACCCCATAGAACTTGGGGGGCGGACCGAGGGAATCGAGTTGGGCTTGGACTTCGGACAACTCTTTTCGGAGCCGCACAAGTTCTTTCTTGTCTTGGTCGCTGACATCTTGAGGTACAGCCGGTTTCAACTTCGGGTCGCCGAAACCGACTTGGTCCATGCTGTAATCATTTTCCCCATCTGTCGCGAGGAGTGTGAGGAAGCGGGTCTCCCCAAGTATAGGGATACGGATGTCCTGGAGTCCGTCCTTACGCTGGAGGTGTTTGAAGGATTTTTGGAGTTCCCCATCCAAGAAGACCCAAACATCCGCCCGGACTCCACCGGCTGCGCCGAAATATCCAGCCTTGGAAGAGAATACCAAATCCCCTTGGCCGCTTGCCTTACGGATGGCCTCGATGTCAAAGGTGATCCCCGCGTTGGCGTGGATACCAAGGAGGGTGTGGCCGTCTTTAGTGAAGTCGATGCCGCCAAGGGAGTTGGAATGTTGGCTGGCAACCGGGCCGTTGCGGATGTGATCCCAGGCTTTGCGGTTGGTCGTCGGGATGCCGGAGACTTTAAGTCCGGTGGTGCTTACTGGAATTTCTGCTTTCCCGCCTTCCCCGTCCGCAATGAAGACGCCGTCGACAAAGGGGAACTTGGATTTGGAATACTTGTTGGGGACGACATTGCCGAGGTTGCCAAATTTGCGGGTCTGGATGACGGCATTCCGTGGGTCGATGCCCTGGCCGAAATTGCCGGCTCCCAATCCGTCCCCTCCCCCGACGATGTCCGCAAGGTCGATTCCTGCACCTTCCAGCTTGCCGATCCTCTGGGAGAGTTCGCCGCGCTGCTTTTCGAGCTGAGCCTTATCTTGTTCGTAGGTTTTCCGGGCTGGTTCGCTGGTGTATCGTTCGTCCCTGGTGACACCAGCAAACACGGCCTGGAACTGAAAGTATTCCTCCTGGCTGATGGGGTCGAGCTTATGGTCGTGGCAACGAGCACAATTGACTGTCATAGCCATGGTGGACGTCATGACTTGGGTCGCCATGTCGTCCAAATCCAGTGCCCTGGCAGAGCGTCGGAGTACGGGACTCTTCGTCTCCTCTTGGCCAACAAAGTCCCATGGTCCGGCTGCGAGGAAACCCGTCGCGACGACAGCCTCAGGATCTTCTGGCCAGAGGACATCCCCGGCGATTTGTTCCCGGAGGAAACGGTGGTAAGATTTGTCGTTGTTAAAGGCGTCGATCACGTAGTCCCTGTAGCGCCAAGCATTGGGGCGGCGTTTGTCGCGTTCGAAGCCATGGGTGTCCGCGTAGTGGGCGATGTCGAGCCAGTGCCGGGCGAAGCGTTCGCCGAAGTGCGGGGAGGCGAGCATGCGGTCTACGAGCCTGGAGTATGCGTCAGGGGAATCGTCATTGACAAAGGCGTCGACGTCTTTGGTCGAAGGCGGAAGGCCATGGAGGTCAAAGGAGAGACGGCGGATGAGGGAGCGTTTGTCGGCGCGGGGTGATGGGGTGAGGTGGTGTTCGGCGCGCTTGGCCTGGAGGAAGTTGTCGATGGTGGATTCGGCGGGGATGTCCTGGAGGGGTTGCCAAGCCCAGTGGCGGAGACGGCGGTCCTCGTTGGCGGAGAGGGTAAGGGGGAGGAGGAGAAAAAGTAGGAGAACTTGGGAAAAGTTCTGATGGCCATGACGGAAGAAGCGGAAGTCGGAATTTTTCGCAAATTCAGCTACGGGGTTGGGGCGGTGAATCGGGAATGGTTTACGCCAAAAGTTCATGGATCACTCCTTTCCCTTCGAAGCCGGTGAGACGTTGTTCGAGGCCGTTGTGGTACCAGGTCAGTTGCTCGTGGTCGAGGCCGAGCAAGTGGAGGGCGGTGGCGTGGAGTTCGAAGCAGTGGGACACATCGACTGCCGCCTTGAAACCGAAGTCGTCAGAGGCGCCATAAGCGGTTCCGCCCTTGACGCCACCCCCGGCCATCCAAGCTGTGAATGCACCGCCGTTATGGTCACGGCCTTTGGCGGCCTTGCCTTGGGCGGCAGGTTGGCGACCGAATTCGGAGGTGCAAATGACAAGGGTCTCGTCGAGCATCCCGCGGCCTTTCAAATCTTTGAGTAGGGCGGAAGCCCCGGTGTCGAGGATCGGCCCCCAGTAACCATGGTCACGGGGCAGGTCTTCGTGGCTGTCCCAGTTGGGACGGATCTTTTCGGCGGTGGTGTTTTCCGCCCCACAGTAGATTTGCACGAAACGGACTCCCCTTTCGACGAGCCTGCGGGCAAGTAGACACTGCCGTCCAAATGGCCCGATGTCTTTGTGCCCGACGCCGTAGAGTTGCTTGGTGATTTCCGATTCCCCGTCGATGGCCGTCACCTCGGGGGCACTCAACTGGAGCCTCGCGGCCATTTCATAGGCTTGGATACGGGCTTCGAGTTCGGTATTGCCGCTGCGGGATTGTTGGTGGAGTTGGTTGAGTTGCTTGAGGAAATGGAGGCCTTGTTTGTCCCCCTTTGGAGTGATCCCCGCAACCTCCCAAGATGGGAACAAATCGGCAATTGGTTCTGAAGGATTGGACGTGTCCAATGTCGTAGCCTGATGCTTCGCAGGAAGGAACCCCGCGCCCCAGTTGATAATCCCGCCCGGTGGCAGCCCCCGGACATCCGGCAAGACGACAAAGGCAGGTAAGTTGTCGCTTTCGCTGCCGAGTCCATAAGTCACCCATGCGCCCATGCTCGGGAACCCAGGAAGGATCTGCCCGGTGTTCATCTGGAAGTTCCCGGGGCCATGCAAGGCGGTCTGGCTTTGCATGGAGTAGATGAACGCTATGTCGTCCACACAGGTCGCCAACTTCGGCAATAACCCGCTCATCCAGATCCCGGACTGCCCGTGCTGCTTGAAGTCCCAGAAACTGGGTTGGCAATTGCCGGGCTTGGAAGCGAAGAACTGTAACTTCCCGTCTGGATCAAAGGGCTTCCCTGCACGCTTCACCAACTCAGGCTTGTAGTCGTAGGTATCGACATGGCTCAAGCCTCCGGAACAAAAGATCTGGATGACGGCCTTGGCCTTGGGTGGATAATTGGGAGTGGCTTTAGCGCGTATCGCCGACAATGCCAAGGCGCCCAATCCCCCACCTGCCTTGGCGAGGAAGTCGCGGCGTCCCATATTGCCAATCCACTGTGGAGAGTTTGTATTCATGACGTTTGTTTAGACAGCCTTGGAAGAACTGAGACTGAAGGAACTGAGGTTTCGTCTTTTCATGGAGTTACCTTCCCATAACCGTTCGTTTTCATTCCCAAGTCTTCCATGGCTGCAACCAAATGTTTGTGCATGGCCGCTTTTGCCCCTTCCGAATCCTTGGCTTCGATGGCCTCCAAAATGCTTTGGTGATGGGCCAATGCCACTTCCTTGCCCACCTTCCCATGCGTGCGCATTGCCGATTCCCGGCGGAGGTCCGACATGGAGTCCAGAACCAACTTTAACACCTCGTTCCTAGCAATGGCAGCCAAGGCTTGGTGAAAAGCGATGTCCGCAGCAGTGGAGGAATCCACATCTTCTGCACCCTCCAGTTCCGAATGGATTTCTTTGAGACGAATGATGTCATCCGGGGTAGCTGAATTGGCCGCAGCGGCGGCTACAGCAGGCTCAATGATGATCCGGGTTTGGGTGGCTTGCAACAAGCGTTCCTTAGTATCCGGAAGAAGGAACTCCAAGGAAGCATTCAAGGACTTGTGCAACTGTTTGACCGCTCGGATCCCACTGCCCTGGCGGACTTCCAAAAAACCCTGGATTTCCAACCGCTTGATCGCTTCCCGGACAACCCCACGGGCTACCCCGAACTTCTCGGCCAGTTTCCTCTCGGCAGGCAATTGGTCAGGTTCCCCCGGTTGCAAGGCCAAGACAAATTTAGCCAACTGCGCGGAGACCTCTTCCACCAAGGATTTTGATTTGATAGGTACAAACTCCATAAATTGGTAAGACCACTCTACCAATTCAGGTTTATAGTCAAGGGGTATATCCGGGTTCAACCTAAGCGAAACTTACTCAAACTCGTCCAAGCGGATCGTTTGGAAGACCATATCGGCCAAGGACGACTCATATAAGATGCCGAGGGTGTTTTCGTCGACCATCACCAAGGAGCTATAGGCACCGCCCTTGTCATCGAGGAGGATTTCGCTTTTCCAGGTCTTCCCGTCGTCTTCGCTCATCCGGACGGTCATGTTCTTGCGGTGGGTCTTGCTCTTGGGATTGGAGAAGAAGAGGAGGTGCTTTCCGCATTGGGTTTTGTGGGCGAGGAGGCTCGCCATGCAGACCGGCTCGACCAAGGTGCCGTGGTCAGTCGGGTGGACTTCCCAAGTTTTCCCGAAGTCCTTGGTCACGGAGACGGCGCGGCCATTGGTTGAGGATTTGTCGGATCGGTTGCGGTCGTCGCGGATATTGAGCATCAAAGTGCCATCGGACAACTCGGCCACAGAACATTCGGTGGTATTGTCCCTGGCAGGGGAACTGACATTCCAGGTCTTCCCCCTGTCTGCGCTCCAGGTGATGTTGGAGAAACGTTTGCCGTTCTTATCACGGCCTTGGGTTGGGAGGACGAGCTTTCCATCTGATGTAGTGATTCCATTGCCCGGCGCAGGTGCGAAGAGGTACCATTCCGGATTCTTGAGCCGCTTTGTCCAGTTTTCCGGCTTTGACCAGGTTACGCCATCATCCTTCGAACGGACGACCATGAACTGGGCAGTCTTCCCGATCTCCAACCCCGGTTCGGAACCGTTGCCTACCCATTGGTGTGTCCCAGGAGGTTT
Organism: Opitutia bacterium; assembly: GCA_038125285.1. GTDB lineage: Bacteria > Verrucomicrobiota > Verrucomicrobiia > Opitutales > JABJCN01 > JAYPDO01. Next base: position 508 of record JAYPDO010000047.1, on the reverse strand, counting down.
CTTGTGCGTCCAAAGTGCAGAAACGAAGATCTCCCCAGTCACTGAATCCACCAGGATATTGGGATCGGAACATCCATTTAAATCCTGGGGCAAACCGCCCCATTCCCCCATGTCCATGATCGGACGCGGGTCTTCCCAAGTCTTGCCCCCATCCGTCGAACGGGACAACCCGATATCCATGTGCCCCTGCAAGTCGCGGCGGCTATTGTACCGCATGTCGTAGCACGCGAGAAGGGTTCCCTGGTTCGTCTTTGCAAGTGCAGGAATCCGGAAGGTGTGGCAATTGTGTTCCCCTTGCCTGTGGATGATGACGGCCGGACGTCCGAGGATTTCCGTCTTTCCGTGGAGATTCCCAAGATGAGGAAGAATGCAGGAAATGAGGGTAGCTACAATAGTGAGGCGCATTAGAAAAATCGGGGTCATATCGTTTCGAACATTGATTGTATGGAACATGGCCAAACTACGCTGGAATCATAACCAAATAGGTAGGTTGGCCTTCCGTGCCGAC
>JAYPDO010000046.1:8332-26228 GCA_038125285.1 Opitutia bacterium | reverse complement strand
GTGTCGCCTTTCACCAAGCGTCTCCAGATATATTCACCGTTTGCCAACATATTGCCCGTCCTGCCGTCCCTGCCCGGGGCAACAGTTTTGGGAAGCGAATTAGATTTCACCTTTCGGGTCGATCCCTTTTTTGCGGCATTACCATAGTGCATGGCGTGGGAATGGTGTTGAACCAAAGGGACAGTTATGCTGGGAGCGTACATTTGTCTTTGCCCTACAACGCCCCAGCCTGGCAGTTGGACCAGGGCGCACTGGCAGATTTTTCTGGTGCCTCCCTTCTTGCCGGAGTGGTGGCAGCTGTGTTCCGGGGACACTTTCCCCACAAAATTCCCAATCCTGGCGGATGCCAGGTAAGGTTAATTGCTAATTTCCAAGATTGGCAGGACGGGAGGGAAGCCAAGGCGTTCCATCACTTCCTTGTCAATTCCCTGGATGCCTAGGTGGGGGAGTTCATACTTTCTGTTGAATACTTCTTCCATGGGGTCCTTGCTCGGGGAAGGGATCTCTTTTCCCCGTTCCTCGATCCCCAATTCCTTCTTGTCGCCATCCAGTCCCACTTTGGGCTTTTCCTCCCCGTCCAAGTTCCCTGCCAAGTCGATGTCATCCAGAAAGGGCATTGGGGCAGTCGTGAAAGAGGGCTCCGCATCGTCCGTGATTGCTTTTGGTTCGAAGGCTTTGGGAATTTCGAGCTCCGAAGGGGTGATGCCCTCATTGCCGTCCGTGGCATTCGTAGAACCCATTTTCGAAGGGGTGTCCTGGGAATGAGTTGCCGCACCATTGTCGGAGGAACAACCAACAATCCAAGCCGTGCCTGCCAAGCCTAGGCAAGTGAACAATATTCCGCGTAGAACTCCGTGACCTGAAGTCATGATACCAATCAAACCAATTTCGGCACCAGCGGAAAATTGTTTTGGAGGGCAACTCTAATTTGCTTAATGAGGGAGAAGGCCTTGGTTTTGCATCCAAAGTTCGCACATCCTGGGCCATTCGCCGGTTCCGGGGATGTTTTGCGCCATACCCAGGCCATGCCCCCCTTTTCGGAAAATGTGCATTTCCGCCGGAACCTTGGCTCTCCGAAGTGCGAGGTAGAAGGCGACGCTATTTTCCGGGGGGACACCGGTGTCTTCGTCCGTGTGGAATAGGAAGGTAGGCGGGGTGTCCTTGGTGACTTGTTTCTCGTTGGACAAGGAATCTACCAATTCCTTGGGTGCTTCTTTTCCCAGGAGGTTGTTTTGGGAACCCCGGTGGGTGAAGGGTTCGTCGAAGGCAATGACGGGGTAGCACAGCACCATGTAGTCCGGGCGGCAGCTTTCACGGTCGACGGGGTCTTTGGCGTCTGGGTTGCCTGCATCGAAGTGGGTGCCAGCTGTGGAGGCCAAGTGTCCTCCGGCGGAGAAACCAAGGATACCGATGCGGGTCGGGTCGACCTGGAGATCCTTTGCCCGGTGGCGGACAGTCCGGATGGCGCGTTGAGCATCCAGCAGGGGCACAGGGTGGCGGTATCCTCCCCGGCTCATCCTGTATTCGAGGACGACCCCGGTGACGCCCAGGGAGGCCATCCATTCCCCGATGGCCTGGCCTTCATGCCCTGTCGCCAATCCACCGTAACCGCCCCCTGGGCAGATGACCAAAGCCGTACCATTGCGCTTCCCTGACTCGGGTTGGTAGATGCTGATGACGGGGATGTCTTTGTGCGGGTCGTTCCCCTTTTGGTGCGGTGCTCCGTCTGGCCAGAGGGGTTCTTTGGCCGTTTGGGCGGAGATTTGGGAGGACAACAATGTTGCGATGATCAGGATTTTTGGATTCATAATGGTGAAGGGTAAAATCTTCGTATTCTGGTCAGGCCAGGATGCCTTGGACGATGTGGCCGTGAATGTCGGTGAGGCGGTAGTCCCGGCCTTGGAAACGATAGGTGAGGCGGGTGTGGTCAATGCCGAGGAGGTGGAGGACGGTGGCGTTGAGGTCGTGTACGTGGACACCGTCTTCTGCGACGCCGTAGCCGTAGTCGTCACTCTCGCCGTAGGTGGTGCCGGGCCGAATTCCTCCGCCTGCCATCCAGATGGAGAAGACACGGCCGTGGTGGTCCCGGCCATATTTATTTTTAGTGGGTTTGCCCTGGCTGAAGGTAGTGCGGCCGAATTCACCGCCCCAGATGACGAGGGTGTCGTCAAGTAGGCCGCGTTGCTTGAGGTCCTTAAGGAGTGCCGCTGAGGCTTGGTCTGTGTCCTTGCACATGAGGGGCAGATCCCGTGGGACATCCTGGTGGTGGTCCCAGCCTACATGGTAGAGTTGGATGAAGCGGACTCCGCGTTCGGCCATGCGGCGGGCAATAAGGCAGTTGGCTGCATAGGTGCCCCTTGTCCTGGCTTCTTCCCCGTAGAGTTGGAAAGTCGAAGCGGGCTCGGAGGCAGTGTCCATGAGTTCGGGGACGCTGGTCTGCATTCGGAAGGCCATTTCGTACTGCTGGATACGGGCGTCAATTTCCGGGTCTGCCGCTTGGCCAGCCTTGATGCGGTTCATCTTGGCCAGTGCGTCGAGGGAGCTGCGCTGGGAATTGCGGGTGATCCCTGGCGGATTGGAGACGTAGAGGACTGGATCTCCAACGGACTGGAGTTTGACGCCTTGGTATTGGGATGGAAGGAAGCCGCTTCCCCACAGGCGTGCGGCCACGGGCTGGGGCGTGCGCTTACAACTGCCGAAGGAGTTCAGGACCATGAAGGAGGGGAGGTTTTTCGCGTCGCTACCAAGGCCGTAGGAAAGCCAGGAGCCCATGCTAGGGCGGCCTGCGAGTTGGTGGCCGGTCTGTAGGAGGGTGCGGGCGGGGTCGTGGTTGATTGCTTCGGTGTGGAGGGAGTGGAGGAAGCAAATGTCGTCTGCTACAGCGGCGGTGTGCGGTAGGAGTTCTGTATTCAACCAGGAGCCGCTTTGGCCGCAGCGTTCGAATTTGTAACGGCTCGGGGTGACGGGGAGGGTCTTTTGGTTTCTAGTGAAACCGGTCAGGCGTTGGCCGCCCCGGATGCTTTCCGGCAAATCTTCCCCCATGCGGCCTTGGATTAAGGGTTTGTAGTCGAAAAGGTCCAGGTGGGATGGCCCACCGGACTGGAAGAGGTAGATGACGCGTTTGGCTTTGGGCGCGACTGTGCGGATGGTGCTTGCCCTGGCGAGATCGGGCAGGAGGGAGTGGAGGGCGGTGGCAGCACCCAGGCTTAGTGTGGAATTAGTGAGGAGTTGGCGGCGGTTCATGGGAAGGATGAAGGCGAAAGGCTTAGGGATGAAGTGGCTGGTGTGGGTGTTTCGTCATTCCTTGCTCAGGGTTTCGTCCAGGTTGAGCAGCACCCGTGCGAGGCAGGTGGTGGCGGCGAGATCTGCGGGGTCGATGCCGGGGTCAGGTATTGAGTCCCCGATGGTGAGGAAGGATTTGGTGTCTTCTGGGTTTTGTTGGAAGTGCTGTCGTTGGTTCCTGAGTTCTTGGGTGAGGATCGGGATTTCGCCAGGGTGTGGGTCTCGGCCTAGGACGATTTGGAGGGCGGCACGTGCTTTGGCTTCGTCGGTTTTTGGGTCTTTTCGGAGGATGCGGGTGGCGAGGCCGCGGGCGTGTTCTACAAAGGTTTCGTCGTTAAGGAGGAGGAGGGCCTGGAGGGGGGTGTTAGTTCGTTTGAGGTCAACGGCACAGGTGTCCCGGCCATTGGCGTCGAGGAGTGTCATTAGAGGAGGTTTGACTGCCCGTCGCCAGAGGGTGTAGAGGCTGCGGCGGTAGAGTTTTTCCCCGGTATCCCGTTTGTATACGACTTGGCCTTTGATGATTTCTTTCCACAGGCCTGCGGGTTGGTAGGGTTTGACCGGGGGGCCGCCGACTTTTTCGACCAGGAGGCCGCTGGCCGCTAGGGCTTGGTCCCGGATGACTGGAGCGGGAAGGCGGTAGCGGGAGCCGCGTGAAAGGAGGCGGTTGTCAGGGTCTTTCTCCAAATCACCCGGTCGGACTTTGGAGGTCTGGCGGTAGGTGGAGGAGAGGAGGATTTTCTTTTGTAGGGCTTGGATGTCCCAGCTACTTTCGATAAAGCTGAATGCCAAATAATCCAGGAGTTCTGGGTGGGAGGGGAGTTCACCCTGGGAGCCGAAGTCTTCCGGTGTTTTTACCAGCCCGGTGCCGAAGAAGCGTGCCCATTCACGGTTTACTGCTACACGGGCTGTAAGGGGGTGCATCGGATCCACGAGCCATTTGGCGAGGCCGAGGCGATTCTTGGGAAGGGATTTATCCATCGGGGGGAGAAAGGCTGGGGAATCTGCGGAGACTTCTCTTCCTAGTTTGTCAAACTGGCCTCCTTCGAGGATGTGGGTTTTGCGACGATTTTCCATGTCCCCCATTACCATGACTTTCGAGCCGGTGCGCTTTAGGGTGGCCTCCCGTTTTTCCAGAGGTTGTAGTTTGTCAAGGACCGGCTTCGCGGGGGCGTAGGCATTCCGGAGGTAGTGTTGGCGGGCTTCTGCGATCGTTTTTGCATCCCATTTGGTGGGTTCCTTTTTGGAGAGGTTTCCTGGCAGTGTTTTGAAGGCGTCCTTGGTTGCCTCCATCCCGTCGGCCCAACTTTGGTAGGCATCTTCGAAACATTTGGATTTTTCCAGGGACTCGAGTTCCTTACGAAGCGGGGCAAGTTTTTCCTGGATGTCACCTAACTCTTCGAGGTTGTCCAGGCTGCTGACCTCCATCATGGGGGGGGCGTTGCTTGCCCCGCGACCATTCCCGACTTCGGGGATTTGGTGGAAGAAGTCAAAGAGTTGGTAGTAGTCCTTCATCGTGACTGGGTCGTACTTGTGGTCGTGGCACCTAGCGCACTGCCATGTGAGCCCCATGAAGACGGTTGCCGTTGTCTCCGCGCGGTCGCAGACGTACTCGACAATCCATTCCTCCGGTTCGATGCCGCCTTCGTTGTTTTGACGATGGTTGCGGTTGAATCCGGTGGCGAGTTTTTGGCGGAGGGTGGGTTCTTCCAGTTGGTCTCCCGCCAGTTGCTCGACGACGAACTGGTCGTAGGGCATGTGGCGGTTGTAGGCATCAACGACCCAGTCGCGCCATGGCCACATGTTACGGAGGGGGTCGCTTTCGTATCCGTCACTATCTGCGTAGCGGGCGGCGTCTAGCCATCCCCATGCCATGTGTTCCCCGTATCTTGGGGATGCCATGAGGCGGTCTATGGTGGCAGGAAGGTCGGGATTTGCCTGGAAGGCGTTGTATTCGGCCGGGGAAGGGGGTATGCCGGTGAGGTCGAGGGTAATCCGGCGCAGGAGGGTGCGGCTGTCTGCTGGTGGGGAGGGTTGGAGTCCGGCTGCTCGTGCTCGATTTTCAATGAAGTTGTCGATCTCGTTCGTTGTCCATCCTGATCCTTGCGGTACTGGCGGTTTTTGTATTGTTTGGAATGCCCAGTGGCCTGGAAATTCAGCGCCTTCCAGGATCCATTGTTCTAAGAGGGCGGCTTCCTTTTGTGAGACTTTCTTCAGGGACTCTACGGGGGGCATCCGTTCCTCCGGGTCGTCGTGGAAAATCCGATGGATTAACTCGCTTTCATCCGGTTTGCCGGGGACGATTGCCTTCAGGGCGTCTTCTATCCTGTCGAGCCTGAGTTCTCCCTTCCGTGACTTCGAATCCGGCCCGTGGCAGGTGAAGCATTTGTCGGAGAGGATGGGGCGGATCTCTTGGTTGAAATCGACTTTCGCTCCTATTGGGATTGCCAGGATCAGGAGGGCGAGGCAGGGGATGGGACGCATGGGCATTTGACTCCTTAGTCCTTAGACTGGGCGTCGAGTTGTTCGCGGGTGAAGAGGACTTTATCCCCTTTCATCCCGAGGTTTGGGAAGATTTCGGAGTCCCATCCTGCCAGGTCGGAGACTTTGGTGGAGGGATCCCGGGCCGGGGTGAAGCGGCCGAAGGTGGGGGTGAACTTGCCGACGAAGTTGACGTTGGCCGCCGGGTCGATCTTGTCTTCGAGGCCTGTTGCCCAAAAGACCGCGTTGACGAGCATGCGTCGGTAGCCTTCGTTCACGATGTCCGGGGAGGAACCGTAGATGCTGCAGAAGGATTTTCCCTTAGTGCCGCCTTCGTAGCTATAGGTTCGGATCCAAGCGGCGGGCATGGGGGCTTTGTCCGTGAGGGGCGCAGAGCCAGGATAGATGTCCGTCAGGGGCTGGGCCATGGCCAGGATTTCGCATTCATCGCCGAGGTCTGCACGATAGCCCCCAGCGTAAGCCCAGGCATCTTTGACACCACGGTTGATGGGGTGCTTTGCTTTTCCGGGGACGACGTCGAGTCGGACGCTTTGGGCGTGGTTGCGGCTGTAGTGGCCCCCGTATTTGCTCCAACTGAGGCCGAGGATTTGTTTCCCGAACCCGTAAGGAAAGTCATCGCCTGTGTAGTTGTCGGAGAATTTGAAGTAGGGGCTGGATTGGTCTTTGATTTTGAATGCGTGGGTCGTGGTCCTAAGGCCGATGACCGGGCCGCCGCGCTTGAGGTAGGCGATGAAGGGTTCCATTTGGGTTTTATCCCAGTCCAGGAAGCGAAGGAAGAGGAAGAGCATGTCGGCATCCTTGAGGACTTCCATGCCCGGAATGTAGTTGGAACCTTTTTTGATGACCCCGTTTTCTTCCTGGCCGAACAATACCGTGCATTCAAAGCCGAACCGCTTTGCCAGGATCCGGGCCATGGCGGGGCAGGTTTCCTCGGAATGGTACTCGTGGTCCGAGGCGATGAAGACGATGTGCTTTCCCTTGCCCGGGCCACAGTCGCCAATGTATTTGAGGGTTTCGCCGGCTTGTGCCAGGAAAGGGAGGAGTAATTGGATCAGGAGGAGTCGTGTTGTTCTCATGTCGTGGATTGATTATCTTGGGGGTCTGGGCTAACCCGGAGTCCACCAGTCGGGGGGGATGTGTCAACCGGAACATTCCTGGACATCCGGGCAGAAAAACTTTCAAGTCGCATAGCCTTCACATTTTTTGGGGGTTGTGGACATTTATCCGGACGGAATTTCCCATGAAACACACACACCACCTATCCATATGCCTCATCCTGTGTAGTTTTGCCCCTTTGCTTTATCCGGTGATCCCTGTGGAGGAAATGGCGGCTTTGCTCGGGGAGGCCAAGGCATTGCGGATGTCGATGAACAATGGGGAGTCCGAGCCGATGCTGGGCAAGACGCATCCGGCAGTTTACAAATTGACCGGAGGGAGGGAGGCTTTCGAAAAGGGGTTCCGCGCGGAAATGCGGCAAATCAAAGCCGGCGGGATCAAGGCACTTTCCGTGGAGGCTCTTCCTCCGGGATTGTTTTACAATTCAGGGGAAGATTTGGTGTGTTTCATCCAGACGGTTTCGGTGGTCGAGGTGGATGGCCGGAGGGTGCGGGCCGAGTCCTTCCTTGTCGCGGCCAGGGGACCCAGGGAGCCATGGCGTTACCTCGACGGGAACCCGATCTGGCACAATCCCCGGATGATCCGGCTCCTTTTCCCTGGCCTGCCGGAGGTAGTCCGGATCCCTCCGAGCAAGAACACGATCCTGCCAAGGCCCTGATGCAGTATTTTCTGGACCAGCTTGATGCGATCCTAGCGGTTGGGGTTGGTTGTTGGTTGCTCTACCTGTGCCTGCGGAAACGGGATGGCGTGGAAGAGGACAAGGATAAATCCATCTTGTCTCCGTTGCTAGGGGCTGGGGTAGCAGGGTATGGGGTCTATTTGTTTTTTGTCCATCCCGAACCGGTTTCCGAATGGCAGTGGGTCGCCACCTTGGACGGGAGGGCTACGGCGGAGTTCCCTGTGCAGCCAAAATTGCTTGAGGCTTATGACGAGTTGAACGGCACCAGGGTCCATAGGGTGATCCATGCAGCGCCCCTGGCTTCAGGGAACATTGAAATCCAAATGATGTATAATCCCTATGCCTTGGGAGCCGGTGAGCGCTCAAAGGAAGAGAGGCTTTCAGACCTGAGGGAATTGTTTGCATCCGAGGGGTTGAAGGTTCTGGAAGATTACCCTGTTGCCGGGGGATACCAGGATATCTTATTGGAGGCGGAGGATGACCAGACCCATTTGGCGAACCGGATATTCTTAGGCGACTATGCCCTTTACGCAGTTGTCGCCACTTCTTTGCCCGGGCACCATGGGGATCCACGAATCCGTCGTTTTCTGGCTTCTTTCAATGTTTCCCCTAAGAAGCCACAACCTGGCGGCCAAAAGGAGAATGCCCTTCCCGCCCCGGTACCCGTACCATCGTTCAACCAAGCCAACCAGTGAGGCCGACTCAGTCTATATATCTTGTACCTCCTCATAATTCCGGAAAATGCCATTGCTGCTCTTTGTGTATGTTATATGAATTTTATTTTATTATAATAGATTTAATTAAACAGGCAATAGAAGGCATTATCTAATGCAATGGAAAGCACGGCTGTCCACGAGAAAGTCTAGAGGAAGCTCCTTACCCTGAAAATGCATCACTTGAGCGCAAACAATGGGATCATTGCCAAAACCCTCTATATATCTTGGGATTCCGTTACCAACTAAATCTAAGGGCTTTATTCCGCTCGAATAATGGCGGAAGGGGTGGGATTCGAACCCACGGTACCGTCACCGGTACGGCGGTTTTCAAGACCGCTGCATTCGTCCACTCTGCCACCCTTCCATGTTTGGACAGAAGGGAACTTGCGGAAGATCCCTTCTGGGAAATTGGGTTTATGAAACCGCTTTTGTGACTTTGCCAGCCTTGAGGGCTTTCACAGAGACCCAGATGCGTTTGACTTGGCCGGTTTCTAAAACGACGCGCACGCGCTGGAGGTTGGGGCGGAAGGTGCGCTTGGTGTTTTTGACCAAGCTGGTACCGATGCCGCCGCTTTTCTTGGTTTGGCCCTTGCGGGTGATGCGTCCTCCCTTTCGGGGGCGTTTTCCTGTGATCGCGCAAATTTTAGACATAGGGGTTATAAGGAAATGGGGATTGCTGGTGGCGTCAATGTTTTTTTGTCCTGTATCCATAAAGGGCGTGGAAGGTGTGGCCGAGGTGTGCAGGGTGGAGGAGTTCCTTTATTTTTCCAACCACCTCTGGGGATTGTTGATTTTCGAGGGTTTGGCGGATGGTTTCCTGGGAGTGGCGCATGAAAAGGGATTCTTGGCGGAGGAGGCGGATTTCTTCAAATCCTGCTTTTTCCATGGCATCTTCCAACCATTCCCAGCAGAGGTGGCAGGTCAGGTCTTGCTTTCCTGGGTGGGCTAGAAGCTCCTTGGATTGATGGTGGTTTTTGTAGGCTCGTGCGGTGCCCTGCGGGGTTTCGTGGATGAGGGCTTCCAGCCTTTTCCCGTAGTCAAGGGTCAGGAATAGGCCTTCCCATTTTTGCAATAGTAAGGTTATGAGGACTTTTTGGGCTCCTGTGGGGATGTCGAGAAGGTAGCCTTCATGGTGTGGGCAGGGGAGTTCCTTGAGCCAGGGGAGGGTTTCTGGCGAGGGTTGGTCGAGGAGGGTTTCCGAAAGTTTGCCTGATTCGATTTGGATTGCGATTTCCCTCCAGTTTCCACCGGTGAAGATGAGCCTGTGGAAGGGTTGTGCGTCGAGCCATTCGTTGGCGAAGACGATGGCTTTTCCTTTCACATTTATAGGTTCCCCCAATCGGATTACCTTGCTATGGCCGAAAGGTGAGGGGAGTCCTGCCAGGGTGGATTTCCCCGGTTCCGCGGCAATTTCAACGAATGTGTATGCTTCCGGATCTTCCGAAGGGAGAAGGGTGCACGCGGCTTCAATGACCAGTTGGCCAAATAGTGGCCCGATGGTTGTGGATGTGTAGAAATCCGCACTTTTTGTCTTTCCGACCCGTTGGCGTTTGGCTGTGTAATAACCGTGGTCCGGATGGTATAGGGCTACTTGCACAAATTGGGCGTAATCCAGGTAACCTTGGTCCTCTGCCTGTTGCGCCAGGTATTCTATGATTGGTGGAGTTTGCACGTTACGGAGGATGTTGGAGGGTTTTGGTGGTTTTTTCAATTGCCACGGGTTTGGGAATCTTACAACTTCACTATCCTAACTTGCCCGGATGGCGGAATTGGCAGACGCGCCGGATTCAAAATCCGGTTCCCGCGAGGGAGTGAGGGTTCGACCCCCTCTCCGGGTACCAGTTTTCACTGGTTCCCTTTTCAATCGGGCATTGGACAACATTTGTTTTATCAATATGGAAGGGCAGTGCGACAACGGGGGTTGTGGGAAAGATCAGGAATGCATGCTGGATATTTGCCGGTACCCTTGTACATGCCAATGGAACCAGCGTTGCATGGAATCGGAGATGAAGAAGAGTATGGTGGCCAAGGAGGCGTCCGGGATGGGGAAGAAGGAACAAGGAATTATGGAGGATGTGAACTTAGTGAACCTTGGTTTTATGGATGCGCGGATCAAGGCGATTGACATTGCCGCTTTCCTCGACCGTGTTCAACGTGCCGGGCAGGAAGGGGACTACCGGGTCGTTGAATTGAGGAAGGCGCTGGCTTGCCTTTTGGAAGGGGAGCATGGACGGGCGGAGAGGGTGCTTTTGTCCTTGAGCGACCCTACTTTGGAGCCGATCCCCGCCGCCCCGGGCAAGGGTGCAGCAGGTGCTTGGCTTAACCCTGGGAATTGAGGATGCCGGAGATTTTCTGATGAGGTATATCGAGCCCCACGCACACATGGTCAGCCGGACGACGGATGACTACGAAAAATTGGTAACCGCAGGGTGCAAAGCAGTTTGCGAACCTGCATTTTGGGCAGGTTTTGACCGGGGTTCCGTTGAGGGTTTCCGGGATTACTATATGCAGTTGACCGTTTATGAGCCTGCCCGTGCCGCGAAGTTCGGTTTGCCTCATTACTCCTGGATTTGTCTGAACCCGAAGGAGGCGGAGGATTTGTCCTTGGCCAAGGATGTCCTGGAAATCATCCCGGAATTCCTGGACAAGCCGAACGTCCTGGGTGTGGGGGAGATTGGCCTGAACAAGAATAGCAAAAACGAGTTGGAAGTCCTGGAGAGGCATATCGAGATCGCTGCAGACCGGGATGAGTTGATTTTGGTCCATACGCCCCATTTGGAGGACAAGCTCAAGGGAACGAAGCTGATTGTGGACGCTTTGCTGAACAACCCTAAGGTGAGGCCGGAACGCGTGATTATCGACCATGTGGAGGAGCACACGGTCCGGCTTGCCAAGGAAAAGGGGTTTTGGGTTGGGATGACTTTATACCCGGAGTCCAAATGCACTCCTGCGCGGGCCGTGGACATGCTGGAACTTTACGGGATGGACCGGATTTGGATGAACTGTGCTTGCGATTGGGGGATCAGTGATCCGTTGGCTGTTCCCAAGGCAGTTGTGGAGATGCGCAAGCGCGGGCATGCCCAGGATGTTATCGACAAGGTGGTTTACCAGAACCCGTACGAGTTCATGTCCCAGTCCCCTAAGTTCAAATTGGGGATAGAGTACGAATGAGAAGGGAGATTAGTGGCCTCCGCCGCCTGAGGAGGCTTTCAATGGCACCGGTTCTCCCAAGGAGTAGCGCTTCTTGATGACGTCATAGTTGCGCTCCGTCCATGTTTGGTATAGGCCGTCGAGCTTCCCTTCGACGTAATTGGTTTTGAGCCTACGGATTCCGTTAGGGTGGAATTCGAAGTATTCGCCATGGAGTTGTCCGTTTTGGTAGTTGGCGATGATTTCCGTGGTGCCATTGTCATACCAGATTTGGTATCGCCCGTTGAGTTTCCCTCCCAACCAGGTTTTTGACCAGGGTTGGTCCCCGTTTGGGTTCCAGTAGTTCTCCGTCCCGCTTTTTTCCCCTTCCACGTAGAAACATTCGTATTTCAAGTGGCGGTAGAATTTTCCCAAGGGGAAACTTTTATAGAAATCTTTGTATTTACCAGGCCGGACGTGGGGGCTGTAGGACGGGCCGCTTTCGCCATGGCCACCACCGTGCCCGCCTCCGTGCCCGCCTGCGTCATGGCTTGCAGGGGCGGCACCTTCGTGAAGGTTTCCGTGTCGGTCGAAGTACATCCCTTTGGGCGGGTTAAGGGATTGGTATTCCGAGTCGTGGTACACTTCTTTTTCCCCATGCTGTTCGAGGTAGCCGTGGAAGCGGTAGGCCCCGCCTGTGTAGAGCCTGCGGAATCGCATTTTGTCATCGGGTTGGAGATGAAGGTGGAGGCCAGGTTCCAATTGCACGACAACGGCGTTCTTAGCTTTAATGACGGTTGCCTCCCTTTTTTCATGGGGTTTGGAGGGAGAGTAGAAGATAAGGGTGTCCCCTGGGTAAAGTTGTTTAATAAATATGGATTGGATCGCGTACAAATCCCCGGTTTCTGGGTCATACTCCAAGTTTTTTCCGGGTACGGCTTCCGTATAGTAGGCCAAGGTGTCGACGAACTCCAGGCTATCGACGTGAACCTCTGGGCTACGGAGGGTAACGTGTTGGAATTTCCCTTCGGCCAGGCCGTCAAGGATCCCTGTCCCAAGGTCTCCCGCCAACTTCGGTTTCAGGGAAAGTTTGAACCAGACCCCCCCTATGGCCAGCAGGACGAAAACGGTGCTAAGCCCGATCAGGTAATTTTTCACTGCTGCGTTGGTAGGCATGGGGTTTTAGTCTTGGCCGTTTAGGAAAAATCGGCTGTCCTGGCAAGATGTTTAAGCCCGTGCGCGCTAGGGTGGGTTTCCCTATCTGGGATTGCCCCGGCACCTAAGCCCTACCGGTATTGCCTTTGGAGGAGGAAGGCCAGGAGGACGAATACCGAGCATAGCACAACAAACCAATCACCATGACGGGCAAAGAAACTGGGTTTCCCATGGAAGGCCGGGCGCTTGAGGACTTCCATGAAGAGTTCCCCTTGGCAATGGATTCCATGCCCTTGTTTTTCCAGTACTGCTTGGATCCGCCCCAGTTCGTCGATCCAGCCTGTCCAGCCGTTATTGCCGCATCGGATGACGGGGCGGCGGTTTTCCACTGCCCGGAGGACTGAGTGGGCGGCATGTTGTTGGGCTGCCCCGCTTTGGCCGTACCAACCGTCATTGGTTGCGACAAAGATGCAATCCGCACCGGCGAGGGCATGTTCCCTGGAGATGAAAGAGAATACGTCCTCGTAGCAGACCAGTGCCCCTATCCTGATGGTTCCTTGTTTGGTTTCAAAAGGGATCGGGCTGGATCCAAGCCCGGGTTGGAATTCGTCCTCGACTTGTACAATCTTTTTCAAAAATGGGAACAACCGGCTCATGGGCACGTATTCCCCGAACGGTACCAAGCGCTGCTTTTGGTAGGACTTATCGAGGGTTCCTTTTCCTGGCATTTTGAGGTAGATGCCGTTGCCCATGACGTTGTAGGAAATTTGAACGGATTCACCAGGTTTGAAGTGCCCATTGTGTTCCAGTTCGACGCGGAGGGAGCCGTCCCTTCGGATGGAGGGCTTGACGGAGACTTCCCCATGGCGAGTGTCCATTTCGAGGCGCAGGGGTGGAGGGGCATTCCAGTAGGGGAACTTCCCTGGTAAGTTTTCCAGTGGTGCCAAATCAAGGCCTGTTGGATCCCCTGGCTCGGGAGAGAGGCTTATTCGGATCTGGTTTACCTCCATATTGCCCATGAGAAGGGGGACACGGTGTTTTTCTACCAGTTGCTGGACGCGCCTTCCGATGTAGATGGCATAGGGGCTGTTGCCTACGGCTTCGAGCGGGGTCGAGGATTCGGGCCAAAGGAAAAGGTCGGGCGGGCTTTCTTTGTGGGCATCCAAGACAGAGGCCATCCCTTTGTCAAAAGTGTCCAGGATGGGGTGGGTGTAGGCTGGATCCATCTTCTCGGTTTGTGAGATGTTAGGCTGGATCGCAGCAGCCTTGAGCAAAGTATTGGGCGGGATCCGGCCTGACTCTTCGAGGCTATGGAAAAGGGTAAGGAAGACTAGCCCGAGCAAACCGAATACCAAATAGAACTCCGGGCAAAACCGTTGCAGAAGGGTTCGCTTGCCCACAGTCCGGGTGAGAAGGTGCCGGACATACAGGGCGATGCCCAGGTTGAAGAACACTATGTAGAAGGACAGTCCCCATGCGCCAGTAAATGCTGCGGGTTGGAGGAGGGAATGTTGTTCCCATAGGACGGAGGAGAGGGTGTTCCACTGGACTTTTAGGAAGGTTTCCCTAGCCCATTCTAGGATGACCCAGGCGCCTGCCAGTGCAAGTGCCGCAATGGTCCTTGGGAGTTGTGGACGTTCGGAGAGGCTGGGTTGGAGTCGGAATAGCAAGAGGTACCAAAGCCAATGGAAGGGGGCGAATACCAGGGCACAGCATGGGACAGGCCCCAAGGTCATGACGGGGTTTCCCAAGTGTGAGCCCAGGTTATGGAGCCACTGCATGGTAGCCGCCCAGCAGAGGAATGATGTGACGAACGAGGCACCCGCATATACCCTGAACCTCGGCCGGAAAAAGCTCCAGGCGATAAACGGGATGAAGCAGACGAAGGCGGTTTGGTATAGCCCGAAGGGCGGGAAGGCCAGTGTATACAGGACTGTGGTGGATAGGATGCAGGCCAGTGGTGCGAACCACCCCCCTATCCATCCCTGTTGGCCAAACCGGTTTGAAAAGCCTTTCATGGACGGATGACCAGCGTGGCCGGGTTGTCCTGCCGGTGCCTGTTTAGGCGGCTGTCACTCCTGCCCCGCAACACTTCTTGTACTTTTTTCCGCTTCCACAGGGGCAGGGGTCGTTACGGCCTACCTTGGGTTCTTCGCGTTTCAATGGCTCTGGCTTGGGCATGTCCTGGGGTTTTGGCAATTCGACGTCCTTGTCTTGCTGGCGGGCTTCTTCCTGTGCGATGGCACGCATGTGGTCGATGAGCGTGCCCCCGCCTTCGACTGGGCCTTGCTGGCGGATGTTCTTCCCGAGCGTCGCAATGGTGCGCTGGAAGACTTCGAGGTTGGAGGCTGACCGGAATAAGCCCGTACAAATCTCCTCCCGGACATTGGCCATTAGTTCCTCGAAATAGCGGAATGCCTCGCTCTTATATTCGTTGAGGGGATCCTTCTGGCCGTAGCTCCGCAGGCCGACGCTTTTGCGCAGGTCTTCCATCTCGGTCAGGTGGTCCTGCCAATGGCGGTCAATGGCGCGGATAATAACGAATCGTTCGATGTTGACGAGGGATTCCGGGTCTTCCAATGAGGCTTTGACGTCGTAGGCTTCCTTTATCTTGCCAACGATGAATTCACGCAAGGCGTCGAAGGTTTCTTCCGGTTTTGCCCCAGGCTTGGCGACCCCTTCGAAATCTTCCGGGTGGAGGCCTACCGGGAAGGTGGTGTTGAGCCAATCGGTAAGGTTTTCCAGCTCGGAGCTGGATTCTTGTGCCAAGGGTTGCGGTGGCAGTGCTTCCAAGCGGGACTCGATCTCCTCTTCGATCATTTGTTCCAGGACTTCGCGGGGGGTGTCACTGGTCAGGGCGTGGTTGCGGATTTCGTAAATGATGCCGCGTTGGTTATTCAGGACATCATCGTATTGCAGGAGGCGCTTGCGGATGGAGAAGTTTTGCTGCTCGACTTTTTTCTGGGCGTTCTCGATGGACATGTTGAGGAGGGGGTGCTCCAGTTCGTCCCCTTCCTCGAAGGAGTTTTCCAGCATTTTGGAGATAGGCCCGGCATTGGCAAAAAGGCGCATCAAGTTGTCCTCCAGGGAGATGAAGAACTTGGATTCGCCCGGATCGCCCTGACGTGCGCAACGACCTCTCAATTGGCGGTCGATCCGGCGAGATTCGTGCCTTTCAGTGCCAAGGACGAGGAGGCCGCCGATTTCTGCTATGCCTGATCCTAGCTTGATGTCGGTACCCCTACCGGCCATGTTCGTCGCAATCGTCACGGAACCGCGTTGCCCCGCGCCTGCCACGATCTCTGCTTCCTGCTCGTGGAACTTCGCGTTGAGGACATTGTGGGTTATGTTGGCTCGCTTGAGCATGCGGCTCAGGACTTCCGACGCCTCGACGGAGGCCGTGCCGACCAGGACGGGCTGCCCTTTGTCATTGGCTTCTTTAATGTGGTTGATTACGGAGTTGAACTTTTCCCGGCGGGTCTTGTAGACGACATCATTCATGTCCTTCCGCAAGCAGGGCTTATTGGTAGGAATGACCATGACGCCAAGGCGGTAGATCTCGTTGAATTCGGAGGCTTCGGTCTCGGCGGTACCTGTCATGCCAGCGAGTTTTTCATACATCCTGAAATAGTTCTGAATCGTGATGGTGGCGTAGGTCTTGGTCTCTTTCTCGATGTTCACACCTTCCTTTGCCTCGACGGCTTGGTGGAGCCCGTTGCTCCATCGGCGTCCAGCCATTGGGCGACCAGTGTTCTCATCTACGATGATGACCCTACCGTTCATCACGATGTACTGCTTGTCCTTTTCGTAGAGGCTGTAGGCACGGAGGAGCTGGCTGATGCAGTGGATGTCACCACTAATGGTCTCGAAACGGGCTTGGGCGTCCGCCTTTTTCCTGTCACGGGCCGCGGGATCCGCCTCTGAGTTCTCGATGTCGATGTAGAGGGAGGGAAGGTCCGGGATTACGAAACCGTCCGGATCGTCCGGGCGGAGGGTGGTGCGTCCTTTCTCGGTGAGGTCCGCCTGGTGGTTCTTCTCGTCGATGGTGTAGTAGAGGTTCTCCTTCAGTTCGTAGGCGCGCTCCTTGTACATATCCTGGTTCATATCCAGGTCAAAACGATCCATTGCACGGTGCCAGAAGCCGACTTCCATGAGCCGGAGCATTTTCCGGTTCGTGGGCATGCCTTGCTTAACTTGGTAGAGCTTTTCCTGGATGGCCTCCAACTCGTCCCCCGAAGGCTGCGAGGCAGGGTCGATGTCCTTGACGAGATCGTTACAATAGCTCGTTTGTTGGCGTACTAAACGGCTGACCCCAGGCTTGAACTCCCCGAACGGCAACGGGTTGTCCTCTTGCATCGGGCCGGAGATAATGAGCGGGGTGCGGGCTTCGTCTACCAGGATGGAGTCCGCCTCGTCGATCAGGCAGTAATAGTGGTCGCACTGGACTTGGTCTTCCTTTGTGGTGGCCATTCCATTGTCGCGCAAGTAGTCGAAACCGAATTCGGAGGCTGTGCCATAGGTGATGTTGCAAGAGTAGGCTTCCCTGCGTGCGTCCGGCCCGATGCCTTGTTGGATACACCCCACTGTGAGGCCGAGGTATTGGAACAAAGCCCCCATCCATTGTGCATCCCGTCGGGCGAGGTAGTCATTGACGGTGACGAGTTGGCAGTTGCGCCCGCTCAAGGCATTGAGGTATAACGGCAGGGTGGAAACAAGGGTTTTCCCTTCACCGGTGGCCATTTCGGCTATCCGGTTTTCATGGAGTGCCATCCCGCCGAGGAGTTGGACGTCGAAGTGGACCATGTTCCACTCCAGTTCGTGGTCACAGACGACGAGGGTACTGCCGCACATGCGGCGGGAGGCGTTTTTCACTACTGCGAAGGCTTCGGGCAGTAAGTCGTCAAGGGATTCCCCATCCTTGTTGCGTTGCATGAACTCCGCCGTCTTGGCCTTGAGTTGATCCTCGCTGAGCGATTGGTAACCTTCTTCGAGCTTGTTGATCCGCTCGATCACGGGTTGCTTCTTCTTGATATACCGCTTGTAGTGGCTACCTGAGAATTTCTTGAGGATTTTGCCGATCATTCGTCTAGTTTGTTGGAAAAGTTGTGGGGAAAGTCCCTTGGCCGACCCAAATTGGAGGGGACGGGAGTAAATTGGGCAGGATGCACAACGCAAGCCTGGATACCGGAGTTTTTCTGCTCCGGATGAATAACCGGCCTGTGATATCCGCCGTCGGGCCCAATCCCCTACAAGCCGCGGAAGTATTCGATGGTACGGATCAGCCCTTCTTCCAGTGCGACGCTAGGTTCCCAACCCAAAG
>JAYPDO010000046.1:0-8322 GCA_038125285.1 Opitutia bacterium | reverse complement strand
CCCAAAGTTCTTTTGGCAAGGGTGATGTCGGGCTTGCGTTGCATCGGGTCGTCCTGGGGGAGGGGTTCGTAACGGATTTCCGAACGGCTCTTTGTCAGGGCGATGACTTTTTGTGCGAGTTCCAGGATGGTGAACTCCGTGGGGTTCCCCAGGTTGACCGGCCCGATCTCCTCGCTCTGCTCCATCATGCGAATAAAGCCTTCGATCAAGTCGTCCACATAGCAGAAGGATCGAGTTTGTTGGCCGTCGCCATAGACGGTGATGTCCTGACCCTTCAGAGCCTGGACGATGAAGTTGGACACGACGCGGCCATCATTGGGGAGCATCCTGGGTCCGTAGGTGTTGAAGATCCGGACGACGCGGATGTCCACCCCGTTCTGGCGGTGGTAATCGAAGAAGAGGGTCTCGGCACAGCGTTTCCCTTCGTCGTAGCATGCCCGAAGGCCGATCGGGTTCACATTCCCCCGGTAGGCTTCCGGTTGGGGGTTGACTGCAGGATCCCCGTACACTTCTGAGGTAGAGGCTTGGAACACCCTAGCGTTGATCCTCCTTGCCAGCCCAAGGCAATTGATTGCCCCCATGACCGATGTCTTTACAGTCTTGATCGGGTTGTGCTGGTAATGCACCGGAGAGGCCGGGCAAGCGAGGTTGTAGATATGATCCACTTCCACCTTGAACGGATCGACCACATCATGCCGGATGAATTCGAAGCCGGGGTGCTCTGCTAGGGAGTGCAGGTTTTTCCTCCTCCCCGTGAACAAATTGTCCAGGCAAATGACCTCGTGGCCCATTTCCAATAGCCGCCCGCACAGGTGGCTCCCAAGGAAGCCCGCGCCCCCTGCTACCAAAATCCTTTGTTTGTCCATTATCAGCTTGTCTTACCTTACATCTCACAGGCTCAGCCTCTGATAGGCAAGCCATTGTGAGCCGGAAGGACAAGATGTTCTCCTGTGGGGAACTAGACCGTCCAAACGGGTGATGGCATCATTAGTTAATACTTCCGCGACCTTCTCACCCAAATCGACTTTTCCCCTTAGGAAGGCAACTCCTGCACCATCCCGAACCATCGAACCAAGCAGCACGAAAGCATCCAGTTCAAGCATGCAGGTAAATGCGAAGTACGCTATCCCATACACCCAACAATGAAGTTGCCTTGTCACTGTGGTGGGTTGATCCCTTTCATCGTTGCCTTCAGTTGTCCTTCTTGGGTCCGGCGTGGTTATACCTTTGGATCCAATCCTTTGCCCAAGGCGTAAAATCTCCTGCCGTTATGTGCGCCCTGGCTTGTGCCATCAAATCCAGGTAAAAGTGGAGGTTGTGAAGGGTAAGCAATTGTTTGCCTAGGATCTCGTCAGCCTTTACCAAATGCCGCAGGTACGCCCTGCTGAAATTTTTGCACGTGTAGTTTTCTATTCCATCCGCGACTGGCGAAGGATCCCTGGCAAACCGCTCGTTACGCAAGTTGATATGCCCGTCCGGGGTGTATGCCGTCCCATGTCGGGCCGCACGGGAAGGCATCACGCAATCGAACATGTCCACCCCCAGGCCGATCATTTGCAACAGCTGGGGCGGCGTCCCGACACCCATAGTGTACCTTGGCTTGTTAGCCGGAAGGAGTTTCGACGTCCATTCGACTTGCTCCATCATTTCTGGTTCGGATTCTCCCACACTCACCCCGCCGATCGCATAACCGGGGAAATCCAAGCCCACCAATTCATTCGCAGACTTTTCCCTCAATTTCGGGAAACCCCCGCCTTGGACGATCCCAAAAACCAACCTCCCCGACTCCCCGTGCCCCGCTTCTTTGGCAATCTTTAGGAACTCTGCTGCCCAGCGTGTAGTCCTCCCTACCGCCTGCAGACATTCCTCCTCAGTACATCCGTGGGGGGGGCACTCGTCCAGCACCATGGCGATGTCCGAGCCAAGGTCATCCTGTATTTGGAAGGATTCCCGTGGGCCAAGGAACATCTCCTTCCCGTCAAGGTGGGATTTGAAGTAAACCCCGTGCTCCGTCATCTTCCTTAATTTGCTAAGGCTGAAGACCTGGAAACCGCCGCTATCCGTCAATATCGGCCTTCCCCAGGCCATGAACTTGTGCAACCCGCCCATCTCCCTGATCAACCCCGAACCTGGCCTCAAGCCTAAGTGGTATGTATTTCCGAGGATGATCTGGCTACCAATTCCTTCCAAATCCCTCGGCAGCATCCCCTTCACTGTTGCTTGGGTTCCAACAGGCATAAAGACGGGTGTCTCCACCTTCCCGTGCGGAGTGGACAAACTTCCCCGTCGGGCGTCGCTTCCAGGATCTACGCATACCACTTCGAATACCTTTTCCATTTAGCCAATCATCTACACAAACCCAACGGCCCATGGCAACCCGGAATCCCCTCAATCCTACCTTGCCAATTGACCCCATTTTTGCATCTTAACCACCATTTCTATCCCTTCCTAACCCATGATGCTCGTCATCGACAACTTCGACTCTTTTACTTATAACCTAGTCCAATACTATGGCGAACTGGGTGTGGAGCAAACCATCCGCCGGAATGACCAAGTGAGCATTGACGCGATCCGTACCCTCAAACCCGATCGCATCCTCATCTCCCCTGGCCCCTGCAACCCGGACCAAGCCGGCTCCTGCTTAGAAATCATAGAAGCCTTCAAAGAAGAGCTTCCCATCCTCGGCATTTGCCTGGGGCACCAATGCATTTGTCAGCACTTCGGGGGGAGCATTGTCCGCGCCAACCGAATCATGCACGGAAAACTCTCCCCCATTTCCCACAACGGGGAAGGCTTGTTCAGAGATATCCCCCAGGATTTCTGCTCTACCCGTTACCACTCCCTCCTCCTCGACAAGGATACGACACCGGACTGCGTTGAGGTTACCGCCACCACCGACCAGGGTGAAATTATGGGGATCCGCCACAAATCCCTCCCTATCCATGGCGTCCAGTTCCATCCGGAATCCATCGCCTCCGAACACGGGATGCGACTCCTTGCTAACTTCCTGGATATTTGACACACAATGCATTGTCCCAAGTGTTCATCGACAGAGACAAAAGTCGTCGATTCCCGGACACCCAGTACCGGGGGAAGCATCCGTCGCCGTCGAGAGTGCGCCCAATGCGGCCATCGCTTTAGCACCCTCGAGCAACTCATGGGCGAGGAAATCCAAGTCCATAAACGCCAAGGAAACCTAGAACCTTTTGACCGGGGCAAGCTCCTGAAAAGCCTGACCCATGCTTTTCACAAACGCCCGCACAATCCCGAGGAAATCCTCATCCGAATCCAAGATACCCAAGAGTATCTCCAAAAAGAATTCGACAACGTCATCCCGACCCTCGCCATCGCAGAGTCCATCATGCCCCATCTGAGGAAAATCGACTGGGTTGCCTACGTCCGTTATGCCAGCAAATACAAGCAATTCAAAGAAGCTGGGAATACGCACGATCCATACACCAGTTCCCCAACCATGACCTGAGCCTTCCGGTAGCGCCGTCCAAGTAAGAACCAAGAATGACGAACCAAGCACCAATGAATAAAACCCTCTTCCAAAAAATCATGGACGGTGAGATCCCCGGCCAATTCGAGCACGAAGACGAGCATTGCGTCGCACTACGGGACATCAACCCCCAAGCGCCTACCCATCTGCTTATCATTCCGCGCATACCCATCCCCCGTGTCGGCGAAGCTACCCAGGAAGACCAATCCATCCTTGGGCACCTCCTCTTTACCGCCGCCAGCCTTGCCCGTAAACTTAACCTCGAAAACGGCTTCCGCATCGTCATCAATAATGGCCGGGACGGGGGCGAAACCGTTCCGCATTTGCACGTCCACTTACTCGGTGGCCGGGAGCTTGGTTGGCCCCCCGGTTGATGGCAAGGAACCGAAACGGGGATTAGAAAAGAAGGTCGATCGCTCTATGGAGACCGGGCTCCTGAAGGCTCAATTTTCCCCTTTTCTAACCTTCCATTTTTCTGATATTCCAACCTTCATCTCCGCTCGAATTTCCCGTCCAAGCGCTTTGCCACCAACCTCTTCAACTCCAGGGACATTAGGGTGACCGCAGCCACCCTGGCCTCCACGCCTGCGGTGTTGGCGATCTCCTCCAGCCCCAATGTCGCCCCGTCCTCTAGGGCTCCGTAAACCTTTTTCTCATCCCCCGCCAATTCCGCAATCCCTGCCTCCTGTCGTTTCCCCTCCACTTCGATCTGCAAATCCAACACTCCTTGGCGTCCGCCGCCTAACAAGTCGTCCAGGATATCTTCCGCGCAGGTCACCAAAACAGCACCATCCCGTATTAGGGCATGGCAACCTGCGCTTGTTTCCTGGTCCACCCTCCCAGGGAAAGCGAAGACCGACCTCCCTTGTTCCCCTGCCTGCCTTGCCGTGATCAGGCTCCCGCCCTTCATCGCAGACTCCACGACCACCACTGCCTCGCACATCCCCGCAACCAAACGGTTCCGCATGGGAAAGGTCTGCCGGTCTGCCCTCCGTCCCAAAGGAAATTCCGACAACAATGCTCCCTCCGAGGCAATCCTCCGATAAAGCCCCTGGTTCTCTGGTGGGTACACCACATCTATCCCACAGCCCAATACCCCCACAGTCTGCCCACCTACCTCCAACGCCCCCTCGTGTGCCGCAGTGTCCACCCCTCGCGCCATACCGCTCACGATGCAAAACCCTGCCCGTGCCAACTTCGAAGCCACTTTCTTCGCAATCCTCTGGCCATACAAGGTCGGCCTCCGGGTTCCCACTATGGCAATCCCCCTGATTTTGTCCAAATCCAAGCTTCCTAGTTTGTACAAACCGATGGGCGCATCCCCAGTCTTTTCTAATAATGTTGGGAAACCATCCCTTCCCCTCGCCACAAAACCCACGCCCAGGTTCCCCATCTTTGCCAATTCCCCCTGTAAATCGAAATGTTCCCGCCAATCCCCCAAAGTCCCTGCGATTTTATTCCCCACACCTTCCACGTCCATCCATTCCTTCTCCGTCCCTTGCATCAAAGCAACTGGATCCCCGCCAAACCTTTCCAGCAACCTCCCCACCGTCACCGGCCCCAAATGGGGCAGTGCATTCAGGACCAACATGGCCTTTTCATGGTTGCCTAGCATTCCCCCAACAAAAACAATCCTATCCCCAAACCAAGAACAATGTGGCGATTAGCCTTTGAAACCAGCCTACTCTTGCTAACCCAGACAAAAACCAAGAACCAGGAACCACGTACCCTATATGCAAATCCACCTGTTGGCATTCTACATCTCCCCAGGCCACAACTTCAGAGGTCACCACGGGAAGCCTCCGGGCAACAATCCTGTCGAATTCCCACAAACCATAGGCTGTGTGGAGGGCAAAGGCATCCGGGGCGACCGCTACTTCGGCTTCAAAGAAGACTACAAAGGCCAAATCACCTTCTTTGGACAAGAAGTCTTCGAAGCTGCCTATAATGCACTCCCGATCCAAGGTGCCCCCCCAGAAAACCTTCGTCGCAACGTCCTCACCCAAGGCGTAGACCTCAACACCCTCATTGGCCAAACCTTCCGTATTGGTGATGTCCTTTTTCAAGGCACTGTCGAGTGCGCCCCTTGTTACTGGATGGACCAAGCCTTCGCCACCGGAATGGAAGATTTCCTCAAGGGCAGGGGAGGGCTCAGGGCCAGGATCCTCTCAAGTGGAGAACTTTCCCTCGGTTCCGCACAGCTAGAAATCTTGCCAGCAGAAGTATAAGCATTACACAGTTTCACCCTCACAATATTTCCTTTCCCGCGATGTTCACCACCCTGACCGGCTTCCTCCACGCATCCCCGGACGACCTCCTCGAAACCCTCCAACCCACCCTATTGGGAGCCATCTGCGAGTTCGACCAAATCCCCGACGAACGAAAAGCCCTTCTTGCAGAAGTTTCCAACTCCCTCAGGGCAAGGAAACGCTGCGAAACCGCCAAACTCACTTTCATCTGCACCCACAATTCCCGGCGGAGCCACATCACCCATCTCTGGGCACAAACTGCGGCCACCTACTTCGGGATACCAGACCTTGAGACTTATTCCGGGGGCACCGAAGCCACTGCCTGCAATATCCGTACAATCGACGCTATACGACGGGCAGGCTTTTCCGTCGTCAACCCCACTCCAGGCGAACCTAATCCCCGGTACCTCATCCAGTATTCAAAAAAACACGCTCCCTTGACCGCATTCTCCAAAGTCTATGATGCCGAAGGGAATCCCGGCAAAGGCTTTATTGCCATCATGACCTGTTCCCATGCCGATAAAAACTGCCCCATCGTACGCGGGGCAGAAAAACGCTTCCCCATCCCCTACCTTGACCCCAAAGCCTCCGACGGTTCACAGTACGAAGCGCATACCTACGACGCCCGAAGCCGCCAGATCGCCCGGGAAATGCTATACCTCATGTCCATCGCCAAGTAGGTGGGACAGGCATTCCTGCCTGTAGCCTCCCATCCCCCCTCCCAGTGAACGAATCAAAAAAGCTCCTCGCAGGGACGAAACATTTCCAGGTCGGACGTTACCCCCAAGCCAGGAAACTGGCCGTCGCCCTAATCCAGAAAAACCCCTCCTGCCAGGAAGCCCTCAAACTTTCTGCCTGATTGTGATTACCCCGAAATGAGGCTCCCGGAAGCCATCGATACCTATAAACCCTGCCTCCAACTTCAGTCCAGTGCCAAGACAGCCTCCTGGGCCTCGCCAAATGGGACGCCGAAGGGATCTTTGAAAACCTTCTCAAAAACACCCCCAAAGACCCCGAAGCCGCCTTCTGGCTAGGGGCTGCCTACTAAGGGATCGGCCAATTCGAAAAAGCCAAGGCCCCGATGGAATACACACTACGGCTTGCCCCCGAAAGTGCAAAATCCCACCTCCTCCTGGGGCGCATCGCCAAAGTGACGAACCAAAGTATGGACACCGCCATCCCCCATTTTGAAAAAGCGCAGCAATACGACCCCGGCCACATCCAGGCAAAATATGAACTTGGCACCGCCCACCTCCACAACGGGGAACCCTCTAAAGCCTGCACAGTCTAAAAAGATCCTCGACAACACTAGCCCCCAATTCGACTACGTCTGCTCCAAATACCTCCTCGCCCGGTTCTACGAATGCGATGCCAGCCTGGCTCACCCCATCCACAACTTTCTGACATATCTCCCAGGGTCGGCACGACCTTCCTACATTACTACGCCAACGCAAACTCTCCTCCCTACTCTGCGATAGCTACAGCTGCGCCAACAAGTACAGGGAGGCTCTTATACAAATGTGGCAAACCTGGTGCCAAAAAAAACGCTTGAAAACCTTTCCCTGACTACGCACCTTGTCTGCTTTCGCTCTTTGCCAGGGATCGCAAACCAACCTTACTTTTCCCTCCTTACCAAACTGCTCATTCTCAGAATCGGGCACTTGGGTATTTCAATGATTTTCCAATCGAGGGGGTGTTCCGGATTCGACCGGATGAGCGTAGGGCTTGGCTGCACGCAGGAGATGGTACTTGGCTCCTCTAAAAATGTACCAGGCTCATAAATGCCAACCAAAACAATGTTATCGAGTTCCCCGGCGCAAGCCAGGAACTTATCGCGGCATAATGTCCGCGTCGTCCATGCAGGCCAACACCCGCTAAGCTTGCAGGGCGTTTAAAAAGCGGGAGAACCTTCATACCTTTGGCCACGTTTCCAGAAGCTAACAGTGAAATGCGGATCGGCCGGACGGGTGCCCCTGCCCAAACTCGGCTCAAACTCAAAACAGGGCCGCTAAGCGTGTAGACGCCATTCTCGAAACCACCCGGGACGAGGGTTCAAATCCCTCCGCCTCCACCATTTTGCGATCCCTGGCAAAGGCTCTTTTCTATCTCCAATCAATAGATGCCCTTATTCCAAGTCGAATAAGGCCTGAATGAAGTGAACCTAGGGGAATTAAGGCATGGCTCAAACCCTTTCAGTATCTATACAAAAATAGACATGAATTCATAGCATCCCAATATCGAGTAAAAAAAACCGTAAGGCCGCCTAAATTCCGTACCATTTCTGACTACCTCCTAGTTGCGGTCGTCTTAGATCCAGACGTACTTTTCGTCAAACTCCAAGCCGTGTCTGTAAAGGAATTTCCGGTACTCGTCCTGGAAGGTTACTTTGCCATGGTGTTCTTCTTGGTTGGCAATGTATTTTACCACTTTATCCAGATTGGACGGGCTGACTGACAAACAGCAAAAACCGGTTTGCCAGGAGAAGTTTTTGGAGCCTTGGGATCTGATCCAAATGGTGGAAACCCTCTTCATTTCCTTGATCCAAGCGTGTTGGGTTATTGAGGGCGAAGA
>JAYPDO010000045.1:17251-26514 GCA_038125285.1 Opitutia bacterium | reverse complement strand
CCGGCATAACGGGCGAAGGTGAAGATGGTGTGCCCGGGGTCACCGAGGATGGTATGGAATTTCTGGGTGGTGTAGTGGCTGTCGTTGCCGTCATAGTAAATGGCAGGCTTCCCGTTGGGGCCATTCTTAACGTAAGTTGGGTCACCTTGGATATTTCCGGCATCATAGCCGTTCCCGGATTTGTCGATCCACCCGCCAACGGTCGAGCCATCGGCATAGGCATCGGTACCGCCGTCACCGTCAATGTCGGAGGCGTCAATCCAGAAGGCAAGGTCGGCGACGGCATCTTTGCGGAACTTGGTGGTCTTGCCGGGCAAAGCGGTGAAGTAGACGGGGCCTTGCCAAACACTACCGACGGCGTTCTTGGCCTGGAGACGGGCGGTGAAAATCCCAGGGGCGGTGAAGCCTTCTTCCACTTCCCAAGCGAAGAAGCCGGGGCCGCGGTTGCCGAGGGAGATGGAGTAGTCCCATCCTGCCTCAGTCATCCCTTTGTCCTCTGCGCCCCAGTGGACGATGATTTCCGTAGTGGCACCCCCTGTGGAAAGGAGGGTGCCGTCGAAGCTCACGCTCTGGCTGGTGATGTCAGTTGCAACAAAATCTTCAGCCAGCACGGGCTTGAGCGGTTGGGCCAAAGTGGTGAAAGATTGGGTCAGACTCCAGCTTGTACCGGCGGAATTGACGGCACGTAACCGGTAAAAGTACTGCTTGTTCAAAAAGAGGCTGTTGAGGTCGACATTGAATACCTCCTTGCCCTTGGTGCCGAGGTCTTGGTTAAGGTTCCAACCATTGACATCGTCCTGGGCGTCGGTCGCCCCGTAGAAGAGGGTCACGGTCGGGGCGTTCCCACCGGTCGCCTGGACTTCCCCATGTACCCGTGCACTGGAAGCCAGGACATCCGTCGCCGGAAGGGCTTTGACCAAGGCCGGAGATGCCGGGATGGTGATGGTGACTCCTTTGCTTGCCGTGGCTTGGGTAGTACTAACGGTGACTGTGGTGACGAAGGTGCCCCCGGCAGTAGGCGTACCGGAAATAGTAGGGCCGGACAAGCTTAGGCCAGGAGGCAAGTTCCATGCGCCGAAGACCGGCGTGGCGGCATCGGTGGCGATGACGTAGGAGAAAGTTTGTCCGACAGTGCCAGAGGCGGTGTCTGCACTGGTAATGCTCGGGGCGGTGATGGGGGTTTCCCCGTTGCCGCCGCCGTAGATGAGGTTGACGTCGTCCTGGGACAGACCGCCGGTGTAGAGGCGGAGATCGTCAATTTTCCCGTCTAAATAACCGTCGTTCCAGTTCGAACGGCCGATGCGACGGTTGGTACGCTCCAACATTTTGGCTTCCTGGCCTGTGGCAGTTTGCCGCAATACACCATCTTTATAAAAGCGGAGCCTACCGTCCGCATCGTTGGATGCCACAACGTGGATCCACCTTCCTGTTTCCCAATAGCTGTTGTTACGGATTTCCCTGTTATTCGGACCGTTACGGACACTCCAGTACCCTTGGTTACCAGTACCTACATTGGCGAGCAGGATATTGTCAGCCGTTCCATTACCAAAATCAAGGATCCGGCTCCAATTCTTGTAGGAATCATACCAGACCCACACAGATACAGCCAAATGCCCCCCCCATTCGAAGGAAGCAGGTTCAAACCAGTGCCCGCTGGCATCATTAGAAGTCTTGCTCCCCGTGTCAAAATCGAGGGCATTCCCAAATTTACCTGTGACAAATGCGGCGGAATTATGGACAGTTCCATCCCGTCCATGGCCACTGCTATCAACGCCGACATCACCCGAGGATTCGTCGAATTTATAATAAGCCTCTAGTTTCGTGCCCTTTGTGTAGGGGCTGACTGGCGGTACAATTACAGCAGCAGCTTCGGGCCATGTTGTACCCGCAGCATTCGTTACCGCGGCACGTGCGAAGTAGATTTCAGGTGCAGCCAAACCTGTGACGGGGATCACGACATTCCCGACGGGTTGGCGGCCCATCTCGATTTTGTTGGCCCAGTCAAAGGTGTTGGTGCCCGCATCTTCCGTTCCCCAGTAGAGGGTGACATTGGGGTCTTCCCCCCCATTGTCCGTGATGTTCACATTAACCTTCGCCTGCGTGAAGTTGAGGTCGGTAACGGTAAGGGCGTCGAACTTCGGCTTCTGCAGGCTTGGAAGGGTATCGAAGGTCTTCACATCCGACCAGACGGGGAATGTGCCGCGGTTGGTGATCGTAAAACGGAAGTAGTAGGTGGTGTCCGAAGCGAGGCCTTTGAGCTTTTTAGAGAAGTTGCCAACCGGAAAAAAGCCTGCGGTGAGGAAACGGTCCCAAGCTGCGGGATCAGTACCACCGTCCGTAGTCCCGAAGTAGACTTTTACCGTGGCGTCGACGGCGTCGTTGACCGCTGTGACATTCCCGTTGGCAATGGCGGAAGCGAGTTGTACCTCAGTGGCGTCCAGAGCGGTGACTGCGGGGATGTCGAGGAGGGAAAGTTTGAGGCCTTTGGAGGTGACGCCTCCGGCAGACCCGGCCAGCACATCAAAGGTAAGGGGATAACTCGCCGAAGTCAGGTCCTTGGAGGATTGGGGATGGGACAGGCCGTACTTTTGGGCAAGGTAGCCTTCGATGGATTCGCGCTCGTCCTGGGAAAGGACGCGCTGATACATGATGACTTCCGACACTTGGCCGTCCGAGTACTCGTTGTTGGAGCCATACCAAAGGCCACCGAAAGACATCTGGCCGGGCTTGTAGGCGGAGTTATTGGAGCCATTGGCCGTCTGAACCTTATTCACCCCGTCCAGCCAGAAGGTGGCAATCGGGTCGGCAGCATTGTTGATCCCGCCACTATGCAAGTGCCAGTCCACATTGTTGGAGGGACCTTGGTTGCTGATCCAGCCATTGGCATACATCCGGGCGACCCCGTTGTTGTGGTAACCGAAAATCCAGTTTTGGTTTTTCGAGGATATGAGCCGGTATTTTGCGTCACCGGCATAGCGGGACACGGCAAAAATGGTGTACCCTTGCCCCATCCCGCCGAAATCGTAGGTCGTCCAGAGGAGATCTTTGGTGGCGGCCTCAAAGGTGACGGAGGCTTTGCCGCTTGGGCCGAAGCCGAGGGTCGGCGTGCCTTGGACATTGTCGGCATGGTGCCGCTTACCCGACAAATCTTCCCACTCGGTAACCAAGGAACCATTTTCCTGGTTGATGGTATTGGCATCAAGCCAAAGTGTAAGGCCGGAAATGAGGTCGGGACGGACAGTTCCAGCGATGGAAGCCGGGGCGGTGCCGCTAAGGTTGCCAGTAGCAGTGTTAAGCGAGATCCAGTTGGGCAAGTTGCTAGAGGCGAAGGTCGTCGCCCCGTCGGCGGGGATGTTGTACGTGTAGGGCTTGGAGATGTTGGCATAGATTTGGCCACTGCCGTCAATCGCTATTTCGGGGCCAGTATGAGCCCAGAAGGAGACTTCCCCGAGGATGGGCCCCCACCAGTTGCCAGGGGCACGCTTCATTTCTATCTTGATGTATTGAGAATAAATCCCAGTGAGGTCGATTTCCTTTTGGAGGGGCTCGCGGTTAAGGCCATTGCGCGTCGTGATTCCGTTGGCAAACGGAAGCCAAGCCAGGCCGTCCACACTTTCATAGACGGCCAAGGTACCGTAATTGGCCGCATCATCCCAGTTTTGGTAGTCCAGCCGGACTTTGGAGAACTTTTGCTTCTGATTGAAGGTGAAGACGAAGGTTGCGTCGGCGTTGACTGCGGCGTACTTGCCACCGTTCCAGGCATCGCCTCCAACATTGCCAGCCGGAATGACCCCGTCATTGAGTAAGGAAAGGTTCCCGGCAGAAAGCGCCTTGTTGGCAGTGACCGAGGTAAAGGCGACGGGTTTGCGGTCCTCTACGAGAATGACCTTCCTCGCACCGCCGGTCGGCTTACTGTCGGCGGTAACCGTTGCTCCACCGATTGCTGCGGTGACGGTAACAAAGGAAGGAACGGTGTCCGGGAGGATGTCAAAAGTGTACTTGGAAGCACTGACGGCAGTGAAGTTGGATGCGGTGCCGCCTTCTATGGTAACATCAGAAAGGTCGAAGCCGGTGACAGCCGTGGCGATGCCCCCGTCGAGGAATTCGGCGGTGATGCCCAAGGGAACGGATGTCACGGGTTCGCCGCCAGTGACCGTGAGGGTCGGCGGCACGCCGAAGTCCCCTGCCCCATTACCGTAGATGGAGGTAACGTCACTATCGGTAAGTGCGATGTCATAAACACGGACATCGTCAATGAGCCCATTGAAGTGCATGTTTGAGGAACCTTGCCACCTTCCTACCTGAAAGGTCTTGCCGTTAAAAGTCTCCGTGGTCTGCGCTCCGTTGCTGGAGGATGCACGGAGGGCTCCGTCTAAGTATAGTTTGCGGCTAGAACCGTTGAAAACGCAGACCAGGTGCTGCCATTTGTTCTGGACGGCGATGTTGGATGGTCCATTCAGCCGGTTGGTGTTGGTGCCGGTGTTCCCCACGTTAAAAGTGTAGGAAGGATCATAACCTCCCGCCCCGTCAGCATTGAACCAGATAATGGTCGGGTTGGTGGTGGACTTGGTCGAAAAGACGGCACCATCCTCGGTAGCAGCCGCGCCCATAGAAGCCACTTTTACCCAAGCGCTGAAGGAAAATTCAGCCGCGGCATTGATCCCGCTGAAAGAGGCAATATCGACTGACTTATCCGTATTGTTGAACTGGAGCGCCTTACCGGCAAAACCGTCCACCCAGGCCGGGGAGTTCACCAAAGTACCGCCGTTGTTATTACCGGAAGCGTCTGCAGTCGCAGTCCCTGTCCCTTCGTCAAATTTCAACCAAGCCACCATGTTGCCTTCCTTGTGGGCGGCTTCGGCACGAGGCGTCCCGAGGGTTCCTATTGCAAACAGTGCAGCCGCGGCATGCAGGCACAAACCACCTGTAAAAATTCTTCCTAGTTTCCAATCCAAACTGCCTTGTGCCCTTTCTCCATTTCCATCTTGCACTCCCAATTTTTTCCGGATGCCGCCATTGGCTTGGCGAGTACCCCAGAGTTCCCAGAACGGTTTTCTTGTTATCTTTGTCATTTTTTGATCCAGTTTGGGTTTGTGAAAGCCATGCGGGCACGACGAAGCCTTGAGAGGCTAGAGTCCCATTTCATCCGTATCCACCGCTGCACCGTTACGCCGAATAATTGTTTTACGGCGATGCTTCCAGGTAGCAGCTGAGTTTCAGTAAAAAACAATTTTCCTTAGGCGAAACCTTCTGGTGAGGTTGCCGGGGGACGGATTCCTTGAAGAATTTAACTCCGCGGGTAGGAGCGGAGCTAGGTGTGGTTTAGCATGAAAATTCAGATTGTTACAAATTTTTTTAAAAATAATTTTTGACAACCATTCTCCAGCACCAGGGGAAACCCAGGGTTTTAGCCCCCAGCCTCATTCCGCAGTGGAGACATTGATCCGCATGAATTGGTTCTTGGGCGCGTCGGGATCCGTGTACGGCTTGTCCAGTTCGTAGGTCACGTACTCCATGCCCCCGTCCACCTCGACAGCAGACACTTCAGTCAACCCCGAGCTGGTCCAGTTGTACATATCGTTGCTAGTCTCTACAGAGTAAGTCAGGTTCGGGTCGTTCGAGGACGTACGGCGAAGGAACGAAAGCTGGAACTTTCGAGACCCTGCACCCTTGCGCTGGAGCGGGCGTTTCTTGGGCAGGTTCTTACGCTCGTCGTCAGTACGTTCCAGGCCTTCCCCGCCAAAAGCATATTCGAGCAGGTTGCTCATGCCGTCACCATCCGGGTCGCCTGCGTCCGCCTCGAACAAATTCTGGATCTCGGAGGAGGTGTAAGTGAAGCCGGTGGCCGGGTTGGTCTGTCCTGTGTATTTATTCTGGAACTTCGTGTATCGCGTAGCGTATTTTTCATGTTCACGCATCGTGAGCTTAAAGTTGGCAAATGATGCAGGGCGCACAGTGATTTCATGCGTCACAGGTGCCGCTGGGTTGTATGTCAGCCCGCCATTGTCGCCTCCGGCCTGGGAAGCCGTGACCTGCAACGTTCCGGGGGACGAGGTAATGATCGCGAAGAATTTCTTGCCGTCCGGTTTGACAATCACCTTCGTCCGAGCACCGGAGGCAGCCGTACCACCGGTGATGGAGAGTTGTACTGGGTTCCCCGAGTTCCCGCCAGAAATGGCAGCAAAGGGGACGAGGAACGGGGCGGGTCGCAACTGTAGATTACGTAGCCGCGAACCATCCACGCCGGGACCCTTGAACGTGATCACCTGCGGCTCGTTCGTGTTCACGTTGAAGGTGTGCGTAACCGGGGCCGCCGCATTGTACGCCACGTTCCCAGGTTGGGCGGCGCGGACAACCACGTCGCCAGCATCTCCCGTGAGTTCCACTACATCCGTCGTCCCGGCTTTGAGGTTGGCAGGTCCGGAAACAATGGTGAAATGCACCGGCAGCCCGGAGGAAGTGCTGGCGATCAGCTTGAGATCCGGGTCGTAGATATTCATGTCTGGCGGTTGCGAGAACGTGATCGTCTGGTCTTCCTTGCTGATAAGAAACGCGGAGGTCTTGTCCGCAGCCGCGGAGTAGTGGCTGTCCCCAGCCTGGGACGCAGTGACGGTCACGGATCCGTCCTTGAGGATCGTACCGATTTTACCTTGGATGCTGAAGATGGTGTCGTCCGAACTACTGTATGCGATCGGTAGGCCTGAGTTCGAAAACGCGCCAAGTTCGACCTTGCCCGTGCTGACTACTTGGTCGCCCACCGCCGGGAAGTTGATCACCTGCGCTCCGCCGAAAGACGGGTCAGTAGCTTTGTAGGGGTGTGCGTCCGGCAGCAAAGCGCGCAAGCCCCACTTCTTAGCAAGGTACCCTTCGATCTTTTGGGCCATGCGGCGCGTTACATCGAGGTCGAACACCAGCACTTCGGCCAATTGCCCTTGAAGACCTCCGAGGCCGTCCAATGTTCCGCCAAGGCGGTTAGTGCCCAGTTCGCGGGTGTCCACGGGGAACTCACCACGGCCGCTTTCCTGCGTACCGTTCACAGCAAAGATGAAGTCGCCCATCTTGTTCCCTTCCAAGACCGCACGGGCGATCGACATCGAGCCGATCGGACCCGCCGTCACGTGGGTACCTCCAGACCCCATCAGGTCTACCGTGAACTTGTTACTGGCGATGTCGCGGCCAACAATCATGCGTTGTTGATCCTGGTTTTTCCCGAAGGAGAGATAGGGGCCTTGTGCAGAATAACCAACCACGAATATAGAACGGTTTTTCGCCCCTTGGAGGCCCAGGTTAGGGATGTCCATTAGACCGCCTGAGAACTGTACCACAGTCTTACCGTTTTGAGTGGCGGGTTTGAACACCGGCATTTTGGCAATTTCCGATTGGGTCGCGTCGTTGTTCTGCCCGGAGCGGTCTTTCCATGTGTTGATCTTACCGCCCCCGAGGAAGTCCGAGAGCTTGTCCGCCAGGCCGTCGCCGTTGATGTCGTTTGCGTCCAGCCACATCCGGAGGCCTGGGTAGGAATCGGCGAAGAAGTTCGCAAGGGTCACGTCAAACGCACGCGTCACATCCGTGGCAGCGTTATAGTTCTCATTACCGGCTTGCTTGGCAGTGACCGTCACCGTGCCGTTGCCTTTGAGCGAAATCCGGTCACCGGAAACCGTCGCAACCGATGTGTCAGAAATGGTGTACGTCACTTCCAGGCCGGAGGACGCAGTAGCGCCGGCAAGGAAGTCAAGGTCGCCTACCGCCTTGTCCGCTATGACCGGGAAGGTGATCGTCTGGTCGGCCTTGGCAATGGTAAGCTGTTTGGTCGCCGTGGCAGCCTGCCAGTCTTCGTTGCCCGGTTGCTCAACTGTGATGGTGACCGATCCTGCACCGTTGATGGTCACGGTATTACCGGAGATCGAGGCAATGGCGGGATTCGAGCTACTGTAGGTCAGGGCAAGGTTGGAGTCGACCGTCGCGGTCAGGTCGAAGGCGGCATCCCCGTAGGTCTTCCCGCTGAGGTCTTGGGTAAAGGTGATGACCTGCGGTTGCAAGGTGTCGTCCACCACGGTCACGGTTTGCTGAACGGGCGCGGCGGCGTTGTAGGTGATGTTCCCGCCTTGGCTGGCCGTAATCTTGGCCGTACCCCCGGCTTTGAGGGTGAGCTGGTTGCCTTGGACTGTGGCGATGCTGGTGTCGTCGATCGCGAAGGCCGGGGACAAGCCGGAATCAGCGGTTGCATTCAGGAGGTAAACGCCGGAACTGAGGTAGAGGGACGGGATCGGGTTGAAGGTGATCGACTGGTCACGCTTGGTCACCCGCAAGTCCTGCTCCACGATTTGGGCGGGGTTGTAATCCGGGTTTCCGGGCTGGCTAGCACGGATGGTGGTGATCCCCTGCCCGACGATGGTCACTGTCTTTCCGTCGATGGTAGCGACAGCAATATTAGAGCTTTCGTAGCTGATGGCCAAGCCTGAGCTGGTCGTCGCGGTCAGGTCGAAGGCATCATCCCCTATCTGGACGTCGGCCAGCGGGTTGAAGGTGATGGTCTGGTCGGAGCGGGGTATCGCAGTGACTTTCAACTGCTGCGTGGCATTTGGCGCAGCAAACCAGTTGGAGTCACCACCCTGGCTGGCTATGATGTTGACCGTTCCTTCTGCAACCACTGTCACAATGTCTCCGCTGACGGTGGCGATGTTGGTGTTTGAACTGGAGAAGGAGACCGGCAAGCCGGAGCTGGCTTCGGCGGAGAGTTTGAACGGCGCGCTTTCCGGCGTCTTGTCCGGGAGAGGCTGGAACACGATGCTTTGGGCGCCGCCGAAGGTCGGACGGGCGAGCTTGTGCGGATGGTCGCCAGGAAGCTTGGAGAGCAGACCCCACTTGCTGGCCAGGTAGCCCTCGATCTTCACCCGGGTCAGGTTGGCCAGGCTCGTGGTGTAGCCTACGACTTCCGCGACTTCACCGATAAAGCCGTTCCCGATGAACTGGAGAAGGCCGGGTGCGGTGGCATTCACGTCGCCGGAGATGAAGGTGCCGTTGACCCAGAAGCCTTGGTTCCCGGCAGCCAAGCGCAGGCTGACCACGTTGAAGTCCTGGCTGGAGACCTCCGAGGCCAGGCTGTATTGGCCGTTGATCGCCTGCACCAGTTTCGCGTTGGCGGAGGTCATTTCCACATTCCCGCCGAAGGGCTGGATAACTGCGGACTGCCCGGCGTCTTGCTTGAAGACAACGAATAGCATCTGGATGCCGTCAATGTCGGGCAGGGTCAGTGTCTTACC
>JAYPDO010000045.1:0-17241 GCA_038125285.1 Opitutia bacterium | reverse complement strand
GGAGACAACCGAAGCGTCGGTGTTCACATCCGGGTTGCGGTCTGCATTCACGTCCGCCGCGTCGTACCACATCTTCATCCCTTGGATGGAATCCGGGAAGAGGTTGTAGTAGTTGATCTGGAGGACTTGGGCCACGTCCGGGGCAGCGTTGTAGGTACCGTTCCCCGCTTGTTGCGCGGTAATGGTCACACTACCGGCACCACGGATACGGATTTTTTCGCTTCCAGGATCGCCGACCACTGAAGCGATCAACGGGTCGGAACTGACGTAGTGAACCGGAAGGCCGGAACCTGCGGTTGCCCCTGGATCGAAGTCGAAGTCGCCGACAGATTTCTCCGGCAACACGCCGTAGGCAATAGACTGGTCGAGTTTGCCGATCTCGAAGGTCTTGCTAACCGGAACAGCGGCGGCATAGGTCACATCCCCGCCCTGGCTGGCCGTGATGGTGACGGAGCCCGTCCCAACGATCCGGATCTTGTTGAAGTCCCCGAAACCGTTGTTGTAAATCGCGGCAATCTCGTTGTTGGGCTCGGTCAGGGCTGTGGTGGAGAGTTCACCGGCGTAGATCCGGATGTCGTCCAGTTGCCCGCCGAAGTAGACACGGGTCACGATCTGGCGACCGATGGTGACATTGGTACCGGCAGTGGTGTTGATGGCACCGCTCCCGGCAACTGTCCCGCCGTCGTCCGCGCCGTCGACATAGATCTTGGTGTCGGAGGCCGCGCCGTCCTTCGGATAGACGACGATGACATTGTGCCAAGCGTCGTCCAGGACATCGGTCGTGCCGGTCTTGGAAACGCCGTTGTAGTCGACCTTCACCTTCCCGGCGGAGAGTTCGACGCTGAAGTGCTGGCCTGCGGCATTGTTGCCCCAACCGACGATCCCTGCCCCGTCATTGCCGGAGGTACCGCCCTTGATCCAGAAGGAGACGGAGCGTTTGCCCGCGCCCAGGATGCCGTTGTTGCCAAAGTTGACGGCGTAGTCATTGGTGCCGTCCAAAGTCAGGCCATTGACGAAGTTGGCCAAGCCCCAGTTGGTGGAACCGTCCGTCCCGGCGAGGACGAGGGAGCGGCCGTTGCCACTGGAGTCGTTGATGGTGGTACCGGCCGTTTCGTCGAGCTTCCACCAAGCGTTCATGTGGAACTGGCGGGTTGCGACCGGGGCGGCCACGGCGATGTTGTTGATCGCGTAGCTGACCGGCAAGCCGGATGCGGCGGTGGCAGTAAGGGAGATCGTGTCCCCGAACTTCACAGCTGAGAATTCCTGGGTGAAGGTGATGGCTTGCTCCGTCCGTTGGTCGATTGTCAGCGTACCGTTGACGTAGTTGAAGGAGTAGTTAGCGGCGGCGGCACCATCGGGCACGATGTCGTAGTTGCCCGCAGCACTGTTGATGTCGGCCGAAGTCGTGGCCGTTGCCTGGGTAGTCAGGTCGTTCACATCGTCCCCATTGACGAAGCCGGCGTACTGCACGGTGAAAGAGGGGTTGGCGGTGTTTACCTTGCGGGTAAAGCTGTCCGCCGTGACCGTCAACGATGCCTTGCCGACGATAATGTTCCTTTCGACCGGGACGGAGGGAAGGAGGTTGATGGTAGGTTTGGCGAAGGCAACGATAGTGCCCGGTCCGGCGCCGACTATACTCGCCTTGCCACCGTCGTAAACCGTCAGGTAGTCAGAGGCAGTGGTATCGGCGAGCTTGGCCATTTCCTCACCTGACAGTGCACGGTCATAATAACGGAAGTCATCTATCAAACCAGTATAATTTTGGCCACTGGAGACGTATTGGGAGCGGCCGATCCACATTTCTTCCTCGGTTTCGGCAACCCCACGGCCCGACCAAGTCTTCCTCGCGGTGACAGGGACTCCGTTGATGTAGAGTTTTACATTCCGGTTTTTCCATGTTACGGCAACGTGCGCCCACTCACCGGCCACAACGGAACCGGCTGGAGCTTTCGTGTTGCTGTCCTGGTTCCGGCGGCTACCGACGGTGAACCAGACTTCCCCGGTCGCACGCAAACGCAGTGCCCAGCCTTGCCCGGAGGCAGGGAGATCCGCGCCCGCTTGATCCTTGTCGTTGTCGAACTTGGCCGCCAGCATGTCGTCAGCCAAGGCAGCGGGCTTGACCCACATGGCCACAGTCAATTCCTTGCCGGAACCAACTGTCTTGGGCAGGGAGATATAATCGTCCGTACCGTCAAAATCCAAGGCTTTGCCGAATTTGCCGTCAACCCAATCGGCAGCATCCATGTTTTTCAGGGTTCCGACGGCACCGCTCAGGGAGTCAGTGGCGGTGGAACCGGTTCCTTCGTTCAAGTCAAAGTGCGCCTTCATTCCCCCGGTAACAGTGGGGGTGATGGAAGAGTTGCCAGTAATCTGGATGACATTCTCATCCTTGCTGAAGAACACCACTTGTGAACCGGCGGCACTGGAGGTCGCGCTCAAGTCGAAGTCGGCGCCCCCGTAGGCACGTTCACCGAAATCCTGGTCGAAGGTGAGGCCCTGGATGCCCTCACGGATGAGGAAAAGCAGTTTCTTGGTGTCATCACCGGCAGAATTGGAGATTTTTATGTCAGCTGTGAACTGGCCAGTCTTGGTGGGCGTCCCGGATATCAGCCCGGTTGCTTGCGCCAGGGTCAGGCCATCCGGCAAAGCCCCACCGACCACCGTGTAACTTTCCGGGCCTTTGGTCGCGAGGATCTGGTGGCTGAAGGGGTTCCCGAAATTCCCTTCGATCCGGTTGACGAACGAACCGGACAAGACGAGCACTTCGTCATTGGTAAGGGGACGGTTGTAGATGCGGATGTCGTCCATCTTTACCCTTGCAAAGCGTTGCATGGAGATGGCGTTCCCGGCATTTTGTGAACCATCACGGGCACCGAAGGTCAGCTGGGAACCACAAGCCGGGATTGTCCCGCCCTGGCCACGGTCCATGAGCATGATCCCGTCAACATAGATCCTGCTACGGCCGGCGCCGAAGGTGGTTGCCACATGGTGCCAATCCCCGTCCGGGATTGGTGTGGCGATACGATTGTTGTCATCGCCCGCACCGCGGAGGGTGTTGGCCATTGTTTCAGCCCAACCGCCATAACGGCGGACTTGCCAACCTTGGCCGCTTTCACCGCCTTTACAGACGTACGGCTCCCAACTGCCGTCCGGCCAGCCTTTGGCCCAGAAGGAGACGGACAAGCCTCCACCAGTGTCAAATACGGTCTGGCCTTGCCCGTCATCGACGTGGATATAGTGGTCACCCGTGCTAAAGTCGATGGCTTTGCCGGCACCGGTGGGAGTATCCGTAATGAAGAGACC
Source organism: Opitutia bacterium (assembly GCA_038125285.1). Taxonomy (GTDB): domain Bacteria; phylum Verrucomicrobiota; class Verrucomicrobiia; order Opitutales; family JABJCN01; genus JAYPDO01. The sequence goes on along the minus strand of JAYPDO010000045.1, from coordinate 13,938 downwards.
GCCGACATTGGTGCCGTTGAAGTTGTTGCCGGAGGTGTCATCGGCGGTGCCATCATCGAAAAGCCACTCGCCAAGGAGGCCGGTACGGGTCGGGTTGTCGAAACCTTCAACCCCTTTGGTCATGACGATCTTGGGGCTGTTGTCGAAGGCCGGGGCGATCTCGCGGTAGGGATGGCTCTTGGGCAGGGATTCCGTGCCGCCCCACTTGTGGGCGAGGTACCCCATGACCTGGAGGTCTTCCTGGTAACCCAGTTTGCGGTTGAAAACCAGGACTTCGGCAATGTCACCACGGAACTTCAAAGTCCCGTCAACGGCATCCTTACCCAGCTTGATGTTCTTGAGGGTTCCGCCTGACTGGGTGGCCTTCGAAATCTTCATTTCATATGGGGTACTGCCGCTGGAAGCGATTTCCACCGAGGCTTCGTCCAGGACAATACCGTCCTCATCACCGCCGTCATCCTTTCGTTGGTGGGCAACGTAGATGGAGGAATCCGAACCGTCCGCCGCCAAGGCGCCGACGACATAGAGGAAATCCCCTGCCCCGTTGAAGCGGATGACCGGTTTACTTCCGGCTTGGGCGGATTGGTAGGTGGGCTGGTAAGAAGCACTGGACTGCTCGACGACCACGTTGTTGCCGGAGCGGTCGGCCCAGGTTGCGATTTTGTCATCGTCCTGGAAGGAGTCGGCAAAACCGTCGTTATCAACCTCCGTAGCATCCAGCCAAAGGGCGAGGCCTTCGATGGTGTCCTTGTTGAGAAGGGTATTGGTCGGCACGAAGGTCTTGGCCGCACCTGCCCAAGCAGAACCGGAGGAGTTGGTGACTTGGGCACGGTAATAATAAGTGGTGCCACGGGTCAGGCCGGTGACGGGGAGGCTGACCAACTCATTGAGCCCGAATGTCCCTTCAATGGCCTGGGAGTAATCCCACTTGGAATTGTCGGCCGGGTCAACATCAGTGACGTCCCCGGCATCCTCATCGCCCCAATAGAAGGTGACGGAAGGCTTCTCGCCCCCGGTTTCAATAATGATGACCCCGCCGTTCAGGTCACCATTGCCACTGCCGTAGAGGGTGGTGACCTCGGCGTCGGACAGGCCTTTGCCGTAGAGGCGGAAGTCGTCGATGTCACCACGCATGTCCGAGTTGCGGTTGACATCCGTACCTAGGTAAAAACGGGTCGGGAGGCCGCGATCCAGGACCTTGCCTGTGCCGGAGACGACCACGGCACCGTCGCGATACATCTTCATGGTACCGGCAGTGCGATCCTTGGTGAAGGCCAGGAGGTGCCAATCGCCCATCAACGTGGCACGGATGTCGCCGGTGTTGACCCGGTCGCCCCCGTGGTCCCAATAGACGGCACCGTTCCCCCAAGGCAGGTGGGTTTTCATGACTTCCCCGGTACCGTTGTCCTGGTAGGCTTGGAAGCCGATGGTGTTGGCCACGAAGTTCGAGGCGCCATAGAGCCAGAAGGACACGGTGATGCCGTCGTAAATGGAGGGATCAGGAAAACAGGCGACATCCATATTGACGGAGTTGTCCCCCGTATCGAAGCGGATGGCTTGGCCGAATTTGCCTTGGACAAATGATGGCCCGGCATTCCCGACGAAAGTACCGACGAACCCGGCATTAGAGTCGATGATCTTTGTGCCGGTGCCTTCATCCATGCGCCAATGTGCGACGAGCTTGTCATTGACCACTGGCTCATTGCCCGGAAGTTCCTGGCGGAAACCCCCGGTACCTGTGACTTTCATGCGGAGGGTCGCGGAGGTCGGGGCGACGTCGAAGGGCGGTTTCATTTCGCCTTGTGCGGGTCCGATGGTGGCGAAGGACTTGGCCTCGGAGATGTGGCTGCCGCCGTTGTTGGCCGCCTTGAAACGGTAGAAGTAGAGGGTGGAGTTGGCCAAACCGGTCAGCCCTGCGGTGAAGACACCGGTGGACTTCTGGCCAAGGTCGGCCGTTGCGTCCCAACCGGTGTCGGTCGCGCCTTTGTCCGTCGTTCCGTAGAGGACGGTGACAGTCGGCTGGTCAACGCCGTCGAAGGAGAGGAGCTGTCCGCTGACCGTGGCGGTGGTCCCGGTGAAGTTGGAAGCGTCTTTGGCTGCGATGAGCGGCGGCCCGGCGACATTGCTGGTGGTGAAGGTGATGGAGGTGTCCGCCCAGGCCCCGGCAACCCCGGAGACGTTGTGGTCTGCATAGACCCGGTAGTAATAGGCGACCCCCATGCTGAGGCCGGACATCCCGATTTGGTGGTCACCGCCGGGCTGGGCACCGAAGTCGATGGAGCTATCCCAGTTACCGGCGGTTGTCGCGCCATCGGTGGTACCGTAGTAAAGGGTTACATTCGGGTTAGCGCCGCCAGCTTGGTCAATCTTGATGTTGGCCACAGCGGACGTGGAACCGACGTTGGAGGCGGCGGTATTGGAAACGGTCGGTGTTACCGGGTCGATGGTCAGCTTGAGGTTTTGGATGGCACTGGTGCCAGCGAGGTTGGTAGCGGTCAAGGCGACATCGAAGACCCCGACTTTGCTGGGAGTGCCACTGATCTGACCGGTGTCAGGATTCACGATCATCCCGCGGGGCATTCCGCTGGCACTGTAGGAGGTCGGGTTTTGGGTGCCGGTAATCGTAAAGACATCGACGCTGACGCCCTTGGGTTTGTCCCCTTGGCCATCGCCGTAGATGAGGGCGAGGTCGGCGGTGGGAAGAGCCTTGTTGTAGAGTCGGACGTCCTCGATCCAGCCCTTGTAGTTGTTAGCACCATTGTCTGGGTTGCCCGCCAACCAGAGGGTTGACGAACGATTATTCAAGCCGGAAACAACGGAGCCGGTGACATTGATCACATTGTCAATATAGGTACGGGAGGTAACGCCGTCGTTCCACAACATGATGTGGTGCCACTCATTATGGTTGATCCGGTCGGAATTCGGGGTGCCCGCATTGCTGTTGGCTGCATCCCAATAACGGTGGTGGACACGGTAACCGGTCGCATTGTTGGCTTCGGCTGCCCAGAAGGCATAGACCCGTCCGGAACGCCCCCAGACCCCGGCATAGCCGTCATTGTCCTGTTGGGACTTGAGCCAAAGGGAGACAGTGTACTCGGTCACGGCCAACCTTGGGTCGTAATTACGGCGGACACGGTCGCCTGCACCGTCAAAGTAGAGGGCTTTGCCGAAGAGGCCGTCCTGGTAAACCGTGTTGCCTTCGATGGAACCGTGGAGGTTGTTCCCTGAATTGTCGATTGCAGTCGCACCGCTGCCTTCTTCGAAGTTCCACCAGAGGATCAAGTTGTCCGCACCGGTCGGCGGGCTGTATTCCTGCCAACTGACCTTGGCGGTCAAGTCCCCGTTGGCGTCGAAGGCACCGGACACGGTGGGGGAAGTGGAAAGGGCAATGGTGCCGCCCAAGCCGGCATTGACTGTGCCTTGGGCCAAGTTCTTGGCATAGTTGAAGGCGATCCGTCCGTCACTACCAGAACCACCCCGGCCTCCGGAACCACGTACACCACCGACGGCGGAGAGGGTGCCGTTGTTGGTGATGTTGTAGCCCTTCAAGCGGATGGAACCTGCGGAACCCGCACCGGCGGAGGAGTAGGAGGAAGTGTTGTCGATCCCGCCGCCGTCCACGGAGATGGAAACCCCTGCACCGATGACCAGGTCACGGTCGGCCTCAAGGGCGATGGCACCACCACCGGCACCACCGGAGCTGTGGTAAGCACCGCCGCCACCGGAACCGGAGTAGAGGTAGAGGATACCGGGAGTACCATAAGCATCGCCCCCGGCTGTTGCCTCGACACCCTTCTGCCCCACTACAGCATGGCCTGCACCGCTGGCACCATTGTTGCGCTCCATCCCGAAACCAAACCCGGTGCCGGAAGTCCGGTGCGGGTTGCTGTTCCCTGCGTAGCCGCCGCCAAGCGGACCTCGGGGGCCGACCGTCCCAGCATTGTCGATCCTTTCGAATGCTGGGGCTGCACCATTAAGGTTGGTGTTGATGGTCATTTTGCCGGCGTCGGACTCAACGGTGAAGGTGTCCCCTTCCGTGGCACCGTGGTCTGCGGAGAGGGTGATCTCGGTGTTCCCCCCTGCGAATTTTATGGTGGATACGGTGAACAGGTTGCCACGGAGCTTGATAGTACCGCCTTGCGGGATGTAGGAGGTGTAGTCGCCCGGCATCTTGAAGGCATTGGCCAGGGCGTCCGAACCGATTGCGAAGGATTTCCCAGCGCTCCCGGAGGAGTCGGTCGCGGAGATACGGATCGCATGTACCCCGTCAAATTTAACCACCAGGTTGGCTCCTAGGTCGACGGTACGGAAATTGTACTCGGCCACGGTGATGGCACCTTCGGGGGCGTCGTAGGTCACAAGAGTTCCCGCACCGTGGCTTCCGGAACTGTGGTACCAACCGGCGTTGTCGGTGGTGAAGGTCAAGGTGCCGGTGTCCAGGATAAGGTCTTGGTTTTCACCCGCACTGGAGTCCCCGTACAGGGCATAAGTCCCCATCCGGTAACCCCAGACGTTGTAAGAGTAGGCATCCCCGAACTTGATTGTGCCCGGGGAATAGATGGCGATACGGCCGCCGCCACCATTGCCGCGCTTTTGGTGGATGTCGCTGTTGCGCAAGCCGCCACGGGCGGAAAGGGTGCCCTGGATATCGACGCTGGCCGCCTCGATCCGGATGGCACCGCCGGAACCAGCACCACCTGAACCGCCGTCCGTGGAACCGCCGTTGGCGGAAATCTTGATATTTTCCTTGAGCAGGAAAGTGCCTGAATTGTGGGCTTTGAACTCGATGGCACCCCCACCGGCACCACCCGTACCAGCATCTGCCACAACGCCGCTGCTTTCCCGGTAGGCACTACCGCCACCGGAACCGGGCAACAAGTGGGTCAGGGCGGTATCGCCGTAAGTGGAGGACATGTAGTCGCCATTCTGGCTCCCCTGCCCTGTCCCGGCATAGGAACCGGATGCGCCCCAGTGGTTTTCACTGGCACCACCGCCGATCCCGCCACCAACCGGACGGGAATAGTTGGAAGCGGCACCATCGCCGCCGCCAAGCACCCCTTTGCCGATGGGGCCGGTCAAGAGTGCGCCGGAACCGTTGCCACCGTCGGCAATGATGTCGGCCCCGATGATGATGTCACCATTGTTGCGGGTGCGGAGGGAGAGGGAATTTTCTCCCTTGAGGACGACAAGGACGGAACCGCCCAGTTCGATGCGGTCGAAGTTGAAGATACAGACCCCGTAGGCAATGTCCGCGCCGTTGTGGTTGTAGACCCGGTCTTCGATCTGCCCGAAGGCGACCCCGCCGCCACCGGAGTGGACCGTGGTCGCGGTGGTGGTGTCGATGGTGACAATGCCGTTGTTGAAGACCAGGGAGTCCATTCCGCCGGAAGTGGCTTCCAAGTGCAAGGTACCTTCGTCGCCCTTCATGTTGGCCGCACGGTCATCCAGACCACCGGAGACATCGGTCGTCCCAGGGATAAGTTTTTCACGGGCGATGAGGGCAATCCGGCCACCGCCGCCGGCAGCACTGCGCTGGGCCTTGCCCATGTTGCCCCCCTTAGCGGAGAGGATGCCATTGTTGGTAATATTCCGGGCTTCCAAGCGGATGGCACCGCCGGAACCAGCGGCACCGACTACGCCGGGGAAAGCATGGCCGCCGTTCATTGAGATTTGGGCACCCTCGAGGATGGTGATGTCCCCGGTGCCGTCTGCCTTCAACTCAATGGCACCCCCACCGGCACCACCGGCACCCTGGGAGTCATGGTGGGCACCGGAACCGCCGGATCCGCCGAGAAGTGCGTCGATCTTCCGGCTTCCGTAAACCGGGCCGGGGTCTACTGTGCGACCACTAAGATTCGTCCCGCTACCAAGGCCTCCATAGGAACCGCCGCCGGCAATCCACTGGCGAAAATGGGTGTCATGCCCAGTGCCTGTCTGGCCACCACCGCCTATCCCTGCACCGGGGTCGCCCGGGTCGTAATTGGAACGCCCACCATCTGCGCCGCCAAGTTTGCCAGTACCTGGAGTCGTGCGGCCTTGTTTCCCGTCCTCACCGTTGGCCACGAAGTTCGCGCCGATGGTGATGTTCCCGTTGTTCTGCGTTTGGAGGGAGAGTGGGTTGTGTCCGGAAAGGGTGACGGTAACGGCCGGACCGATGTTGATGCGGTCATAGATAAACTCGGCCTTCTTGTAGGCGAGGTCGTTGCCCTGCTGGTCGGTCCAGGAGTAATCCTTGACTTCTCCAGTACCGGTAGCCCCGCTGGAGTGGACCCAAGTCGCAGTGCTCGTGTTGATGTCGAGGGTGCCGGTATCAAAGTCCATCACCTTCTCGGCGACAAAGGAGGCCGTGCTGTCCGCCCAGTCCAACTGTGCGGAATCATCGGAGGCGGATTTGTTGCTGGCGGCAAAGCGGTAGTAGTAAGTGGAGCCTTTGACCAAGCCTTCCAGATTGACGACCGGCTTCAGTTGCTCGGTCAATTCCTTGCCATTGGAAAGGATCTTCCACTTGTACAGGCCGGCTTGCTCCGCTTCGAGGGGCTTCATAACCCGTTGGGCAAGGCTCGGCGTGGTGATGAGGGAACGGAACTTGGAGCCGCCCCCGCCTTCCCCGTGCATCATCAGGAACTTGTACTGCTTGCCCTGGGTAAGGTTGAGGGTCGTGTTGACTCCCCATGGACCGCCTAACAACTCCCCGTCGGCAACCAAATATTTCCCGTCATCGTTCAGATCCATCCACATGGCAATCCGGTCGTCCCGGTTGTCCATGACAAAGGTATGGTTGCCGGATTCCTGTGGGGTAAACCAAGTCTGGAAGACATCGGTATAGTTGTCGTTCTGAGAAATCCCGATCCCTGCGTTACGGAAGTCAGCATCCCCATTGAAGAACATGCCGTCCGTCCCATTGGGTTCGGTAAGAACCATGCCCACGCCATGGGAAGGCCGGGCCAACAAGTCTTCGACATCAATGTAAAACCAATGCTCTGCAGAGGCATGACCGAAGGCTGTGGCATTCCAGCTCATATTCCAGCCGCGTCCTTGGAAGCCGTTCAGCTCAGTCTGTCCGAAGTAGCTGCCCAAATCGACTTTGTTGTCCCAAGCGGCAGGATCTGTCCCGCCATCCGTAATGCCATAGTAGAGGGTGATGTCGGCACCGTTGAACTTTTCGGAAAAGTCCGGGACGCTGTCCTTGTATTTATGCTCGGTATTGTATGTGGTGATCCCGTCGTCCGGCGCCCACTTGTCGTTGAGATAGCCTTCCACCATCTCGATTTGCCGGGTTTCGAGGGCCTTGGTATAGAAGAGGATTTCCCCGATGGTCATATTCCCGCTGAAGCTGATGTTGTTGGCTCCGTCATTGTCGCGGGCGCCGATGGCCACCTTGGAGGGCGTGGAGGGGATTATGCCGGTATCGGCAAAGCTGTACTCAGTGCGACCGTTGCCGCGTTGGGTTCGGGATACCCCGTCGTACGAGACGGAGTACATGCGCCATTTGCCAACATGGGTCACGTAGGGGCTGGCGGCAGGATCATCAGTACCCGTTGTGGCACGGATGGTCATGGTCATACGGTCGTCCCCGCTACGGCGGCGGAACTGCCAGCCCACATCGCCTTCGCCCCGTTTGCTGATGACCGGGAGCCAGTTGGAGACATTGTGGCTCTTAAAAACGATAAACATCGTCAACTCCTCCAATTCGTCAAACCGGGCACTGTTGTCCACGATCAGGATGTCACTGGTGAATTCGAGGGCGGATTTGGAATTCCAGGCCGCCGACTTGTACAGAGGGATGTTCCCGGAGCGGCTAGGGTGCATGCGGGCGTGGTTGGCGTTGCCGCTTTTGTCCGCCCAGTATTTGACAGCCCCGTCGGCAGCAGGTTGGCCACCAGTGCCGTCATCGTTGACGGCCAGGCTAGCGGCATCGCTGGCGTCGAGCCAAAGCTGGAGGCCGCCAAAGGTTTCCTTGGCAAATGTGGGGGGCTTGCCGTTGTCGACATTGCCCGTGCCAATCGCAACCATTCGGGCACTAAGGGATGCTGTGCTGCTAGTGACATCCGAAGGGGCGTTATTTGCGACGACAGGGATGGTGGAAGCCTGGGTAGTAAAGGTCTGGGCATCGTTTTTCAAGACGGAGACCGAAAGCGCGTCCACTTTCTGGGTCGCATTCTGGGCGGCGGCAGTGGAAGCACCAATGGCGAAACGCCAACCGGCGGCAGGACTCCAACCGGATAGGTTCGCCGTGACGGTTTCCGTGCCGTGCTGGACTTTGAGGCTCCCGCTGGGAGATACGGAAATCTTCACTGGCTTGTATTGGTTCTCCAGCAAGTGGTGGAGACGGGTCGCCACTTGGGTCTGGTCGTTGCTGATGATGATATAGTCGGTGCCTTGGATCTTGAACCTGACCTTCAACCCGTTCACCGCCGCATCGCCACCGAGATTGGTGGAACCGTCGAGAGGCCCGTAGTAGAAGGTGGTCGAATCTTCCGGGTTGTCGGAGCCCGGACCTTGGAAGAGGTTGAAGCTGGCATTGAAGCTCGGGGTGGCGTTGCCAGGGTTAAGGTCGGGTAGGTAGATAGTTGCGGTCTGGTTGTTCTGTGAACTAGTCAGGACGAGTTCCTTGGTCTTCTGGTCGATGACGGCGCTCCCGAGGATGGCGGACGCAGCGTCGTCATTGACCCCGTCGAAGGTGGAGAACCAAGAGGCGGATCCATCCCAAACCGTCCCGGCGGAATTCGTTGCCTGGAGTCGGTAGTAATAGGGAGTGGAAGGGTACAAGTCCCCTACCAAACCGGAGAAGGAGCTGTTTTTGCGGCCAAGGGACAAGGCGTTCTCCCAAGCAGTAGGGTCGTTGGCCCCATCTTGGCGGCCATAATACACATAGACATAAGGGGCATCCCCGCCGGTGCTCGTGATGCTGCCGTTGGCTGTGGCACTGGTGCTACCGACATTGGTGGGGGCACTGGAAGCGATGACCGGGGCGGAAGCGTTGACGTTGAGCTTGAGAGTCTCGTTGAGGATTGTGCCGTCCGGATAGATGACCTGGAGTGTTACGTCGAATTGTCCGGCGACAACAGGGGTACCGGAGACGAGGCCGGTATCCAAGTCGACGGACATACCGCCGGGAAGGTTCAGTGCAGCGTAACCGGAGGGGCTACCGGTAGCCACGATTTGGTAGGAAGAGGCTGAACCCGCGCTGAACTCGGCAGAGAGCTTGCTGACCAAGCGGGGCGGTCCGGTGACGGCAGCATAACCGAGGAGGGTCTGGCTGGCCTTCTGGTTGTCGAACTCGGCCTTGATCCAGTCGGCATCCCGGGCGGTGGTGGCAAACCGAACTTCGTCCAAGTCGTAATTCCCCTGGATGGTGTCCCCGAAGATGATCGGGGTGCCCTCCATATCCACACCGATGGCGGCACTGGAGAGATCCACGTCCGATCCGTCCAGTTGGCCGTCCAAATAGACTCGGATTGTGGCAGTAGCACGGTTGACGGTCATGAAAAGGTGGCTCCATTGGTTTAAGGTCACGGCGGACGCAGTGGTTGCATAGGAAGTACCGGAGGCCAAGTCCTTGGCCTTCACTTTGTTGCCATAAGTGAAGTAGATTCCCACACCGCCGGAGAGGGTCACAACCGGTGCCCCAGGGTTGGGGGCAAGGAACATCCCTGCGTAAGTACCGGGGTTGATCCAATTCATCAGGTTGTAGTCGGTGACGGTGCCTTCTTTCCAGCGGGCGCCCATGTACTCGCCGCCGCCGCCTTCGTACCAACCGGCGGCCCACTTGTACTGCCCTGCCGCAAGGGTGACCGTCCCGACACGGTTTTGGGCACCATGGCCGCCCTTATTATTCACGACCATCTCCCCGGCATCGTAGGTGCCGCTCTGGTCGGCATCGACCCAGACGACAGAACCGTCATCCGACCGGGTACCGAAGGAGACCGCACCTGCTGGAACAGGGGAATTCCCACCTACTACCAGGAGGCCTTCCCAGGCCATCCCCAAGGTGTCCGTTCCGGTCTGGCCGAATGCCTTGGCATCCACATCGGCTCCGGAGTAGTCGATGTTCTCGTCCTTTGACCAGACAGCGACTTCGACCGGGGATACGGTACCCGACAGGTAGCCGCTGCCGGAACCGATCGGGTCGAGCTGGCTGTCACCGAAACTCCCGTCAAAAATGAACTCGTTGAGCCCGCTCGCATTTTCCGGGACATCACCTTTCAGCTTTGCCCAGAGGGAGATGGAGAAATCCCCTTTGTTCAGGGTCGATAGGGAGCCAACGTGGTCGACGGAGATTTTAGTGTTGTTAAACGTGGCAGCGGAAGCGATTCGGGTTTCGGAGGAAACCGGCATGGACAGATCGTCCCCATGGGCAGAGTTCAAACCGGAGTCGATGAATTTGCCAAGGAAGTTGGCCGGGGCGAGGTGGTAGACCCCGGCAAAGCCGCCGCTCCAAGTGTTCCCGGTGTAGCGGTAGGAGGGCAGCGCCTTGTCGTCCGCGTTGGCCCAAGCGGCGATGACCTTGGTGGAAGCACTAAGGGTCGGGATTTTTAGCCAGATTTGCGAGCGTCCCTCGTCGTTCCAATTTTCCACTTCATACTCCAGTTCCTTACCGACGGTGGAACTACCAGTCGTGGCGTCATAGAAGCGAAGGTCACCACCGAGCGGAGTGAGGAAACTGTTGTAGCTGAAGTTGGAGAGGTGGGTACCCAGCTCAACCAATACAGGAAATTCCTTAAGCGGAACGGAACCGGCATAGCTTGAGAGGCTGAGGGTCAGTGAATGGGTGAACTTGGTCAGGTCGGTCACCTTGACGGTGATCTCCTTAGAGATGGTGGCCCCACGGCCAGTTGCGCTTATGGTGACGGGGGTCGTCCCGCCCGCAAGCGGCGTACCGGAAATGACCCCGGAGTTGTTGATGCTCAGGCCGGCCGGAAGACCGACGGCGGAAAAGCTATCCGGCTGGCCTTTGACAGGGATACTGTAGCTGACTGCCTCACTGACGAGATTCCCACCGACTTCGTGGATCAAGCCGTTGATGCTGATATCGCCATCCCATTCAGGCGGGCCGTTGAAGTTGGAGGGGGACAAGTACCCGCTGGCTGGAGTTTGGGAAGCTACTACGGACTGGAACCATGCTTCGCCGCGGGCTTTGGTGTGGACTTCCCACTGGTCGATGTTGCCAAGGAACTCCTTGCTGTTCCGGCCTTCGTGGCAGCCGATGAGGAACCAGTTGCTGAGGGCGACCGGGGTCGGGTTCCCGATGTGGGAGCTGTAGAAGAGCTGGCCGTTCTTGATCAATTGGTAGCGCTGGTTGTCCCCGCTGTAGGAGGTGGCGATGTGGATCCATTTGTTGAGGTCATTGTCCGTGATGACTTCGACCCCGGTCGGCGAATAGGCGTCCGCCGGTTGGCCTCCATTTGCTTGGTAGAAGAACCTGCCGTCGGCGAGGAAACGGGCGCGCACTGAGCCGGAATTCCAACTCCAAGTATGGAAGAACGACCTTTCCGCTGTGGGCTTTTCAGTGAAATAGAACCACCCGGAAACCGAGTTGTTATAGGGCTTGAAGGGGCGCTGGAACTCGACTCGATTGTCATTGCGGGTGAACTCACGGGCAGTGGAAATCAGACCGGCAGTGGAGACGGTTTGGTTCTGGATCCCGTCACTGACGGACTTGTAGGTGGATTGGTCTTTAAGGTAGTTACCTGCGTCCAAGTGGGTGACGAGGGCATAGTCTTTCCACGCGGAACCGTCCAGGGAGGAACTTGCGAACTCCAGGGCGTCCTTGTTGCCCCAACGCATTTCAAATTTGCTCCCGCTAGCAAGGGAAACTTCCGGAAGGGCGACCCACAAGAGGGACTCCCCTTCAGTGTTCCACTCTTCTATGGTGTGGGGGATGGCCAACCCGCCGGAATCGAGGAACCGGATGTCGGCCCCGGAGAAGGACCGGACTTGGGAGTATTTAAAGCCACCCAGCCCATCCTTGAGGCGAAGGAGGACGGGGAAGTCTTGCATGGGTATCCCGGCGGCGGCCTGGATCTCAGGTTGGGTCAGGACTTTGTCGTAGACACGGAAGTCTTCCAGAATGCCTTTGAAGTGCTTGTCCCCTGCCCGGTTGACCCCCAGGCGGAAGTGCTGGAAGACGTTGTCCACCTTAGCCGCAATGTACTTCGAGAGCTGGCCGTCGCGATAGATATAGGTATCCGTGCCATTACAAACCACGGCCAGATGGGTCCAATCTTCGACGACCGGCCCCAGGATGTGCGTGCCGACGACATCGCCAAGGTAGCGCCATTTGCCGGCATCGAAGTCGATTTGGAAGTCAGCCCCGGTATTGCCGGAATTGACGATGCTGGAGTACGGCTCTTGGACCAAGCTGTCCGGCTTGACCCACAACATGAGAGTGAATTCAGTAATTGTAGTATTTGAGGCCAGTGCCTTGGTCACCTTATCGTCAATCCCGTCGAAGTGGTAGGCCGTGCCATACTTACCTGGCTGGTTAGGAAGCGTCCCTCCGGTCAAGGTACCGTCATTCCCGCCGGTCGAGGAGTCCACCGCACCGGTCGCGGCGGCTTCGTCGAGCTTCCAATGGACGATCATGTCGGAGTCCGCGCGGCGGAAATCCTTGGTAACGGTGAAGTCCATGGAGTATGGCCAGTCGTCGTAATCGGTAACGCGTACGGTCAGCAACTTGGTCGCCGAAGCTGTGGAGCTGGTGGCGGCAATGGTGAAGGTGTAATCCCCCTTGCTGGGCGGTGTGCCGGAGAGTGTGTTGCCGGAGAGTGTGACCCAACCCGGAAGGCCGTAGGCACTGTAGGAAGTTGCCCCGTTGTTGGCGGTGAACACATATTCCCAGGGTTTGCCCTTGCTGGCCTGGACGATGGCGGGTGAGGAAATCTGCGGGGGGTCGGCCTCGAACAACGGCGGGGTATCGCGGTAAGGGTGCCCTGCTGCCAGGAGGGAGGCGGTGTCATACTTGTGGGCAATGTAGCCCTCGACTTGCTGGAGTTCATCGGTAGACAATACCCGGGCGAACATGAAAACTTCTGCCGCTTCACATTTCGAGTATTCGGAGGAAGCCTGCCATCCGCCAATCTGGAAGTCAGTCGGGTAGGTGTTGGTGTTGTGGGAACCTGCGTTGTTTGCAGCCAATATGGCGCCATCCAACCAGAAATTGGCCAAGGGGTCGGCCACGGAATTGGACTGCATGGTACCGGTATGGGTATGCCAGGCATAATCGACCCCGCCTGAACTGTTGATCCAGCCGTCGGAATACCATTTACGGTTCCCTCCACCATGGTAACCATAAAGCCAGTTGCGGCCATCACGGGTGGAGAATACCCGGTTGTTCGCGCCGCCGGTGTAGCGGGAGAAAGTCAGGATGGTATACCCTGGATCCGCCAAGTCGGAGGTGAAGTTATGGATGGTGTAGAGGCTGTCATTGCCGTCGAAGTTGATGGCGGGTTTCCCGTTGGGGCCGGCCAGAACATAATTGGGATCCCCACGGTAACCGGAAGCGTCCCGGCCGAAACCGGACTTGTCCTTCCAGTTGGTGATGACGACACCATCCTCAATGTTGTCCGGGCCGCCGTCGCCGTCTATGTCGGAAGCGTCAAGCCAGAAGGCGATGTCCGGGATGGCCTTCTTATTGAAGAGCACGGTCTTGCCGGGAAGCGGGGTAAAGAAGACCGGGCCTTTCCAGTCGCTGCCTACTGAGTTGCGGGCTTCGATGCGGGCAGTGTAAATGTTGGGAGCGGTGAAGCCTTGCTCGACTTCCCAACTGAAGAAGCCGGGTGCGCGATTGCCAAGCGAGATGGAGTTGTCCCAACCAGAGGCGGTATCCCCCTGGTCCTGGATGCCCCAGTGGATGATGACCTGCGTCGCCGCACCGCCGGAGGAGACAAGTGTTCCGTCAAAACTGACGCTCCGACTGGTGATGTCCGTGGCGACAAA
>JAYPDO010000044.1:20279-26914 GCA_038125285.1 Opitutia bacterium | reverse complement strand
TTTCTTACCCATGCGCATCAAGTACCTTTTGTTTGCCCTCTTACTATTCCCTATCGCCCGTATAGCGGGTGAAAACACCACCCAAATCAAAGCCTACTCCCTTTCCGTCGAACTGGCATCCCATGTGAACCCTTTCGGATCCGTTGTTTATCTTACCACTTATGATGGTTTGTCCAGCCACCCGCTTTTGACTTCCGAAGGCAATATCAGCGAGGAGTTGTCCCCATCGAGTGCGAACCCATCCCATTACCAAGCCGACTACATGATATTCACCGGGTCGACCATGATCGAATATGGTTCGATGACCTTCCGGATGCCATCCACGGACAGCAACAACAACGGGGTGTACGATTGGTTGGAAGTATCCAATGCAACAAATATTTCCGTGGGCGGGAGCATCGATGTGCAGTGGCCTTCTTCCTCCATCGCCATCGTGCCGATCTATGCTTCATTCCAAAGGGCGGCCGGGGTCAGTACTGGGTCGGTTTCCTACACGTACGACATCGATACCGGGGACGGGACAGTCTCCGTAAGCGCGGTCACATCCTGGCAGGTGACCAACTTAGTTGGGGAGTTGGTTTACGATGCATCTCGTAACCTTCAGCTGGAGGCATCCGCAGCGAGTTATGGTGGTTCTTACAGCTTGTCCGGGAGCAGTACCTATACCTCCCAAAGCGAAGGTACCCTCCAGATTAAGCGGGCACAACTCACCAACCAGCTTGGGAATTATGTCCTTGCCCCGCTGGATTTGGCCAGGAGCGGTTATTCCTACAAAGGATTGGCGACTTTGGACGATGGTGTGACTGGGACGAATTGGCCGGATTTCACAGACTGGTACGTCATCCTCACCGACACCAATGACGCGGATGGGGACGGGATCCCTGACCTGACCGATGCGACTTCTTCAGGGACGGCCACGTTTACCCCCGGAGGCTGGAACTACCTGTCCTGGCCATGGGCGTACAGCGACTCGGACCAGGCTTGGCTCTACTTTTCAGCCGTGGGGAACGCAGTGGTCCTGTGGCGCCAGAAGGACGGGAAATGGTACATGCCCCAAACCGGGAACCCGGCGTGGGTGGCAATTCATTGACCCTTCGGGTTCAGACTTTGTCTACGATCTTGTCCGCCAAGCCGTACTCGATGGCCTGTTTGGCGTTGAGGTAGAAGTCACGGTCGGTGTCTTTTTCGACCTTTTCGAGGGGTTGCCCGGAGGCAGCGGCAAGGATCTGGTTGAGTTCGTGGCGAAGTTTTTCCATCTCCTCGGCCTGGATATTGATATCCACCGCCGGCGCGACCATCCGGCCGGAGATGAGGGGCTGGTGGATCATCACCCGGGAGTGCGGGTAAAGGAAGCGTTTGCCTTTGGGAGCACTAGATAGGAGGATGGAGCCCATGCTGGCAGCCATGCCGGTGACAATGACGCTTACTTCCGAAGTAATGAGCTGGATCGTATCGTAGATGGCCATTCCTGCGGTGATAGAACCGCCAGGGGTATTGATGTAAAAGGTGATGTCCTTGCCAGGATCGGTCCACTCCAGGTAAAGGAGCTTTTCTGTGATGTCCTTGGCGGACTTGTCGCTGACTTCGCCCCAAAGGAAGAGTTTGCGCTCTTCCAGGAACCGTTTCTGGATCTGGGAGGTGAGTTCGTCGGGTTTGGCTTCTTCTTTTTTGGACATGATGAGGAAAGATTCTTGGGTTTTAGTTCTGGGTTAGTGCGACCGCCGGTCATGCGGTTTCAAGCTGGTCGATACGGCGTTGGTGGCGCCCACCTTCGAATTCGGCACCCAGCCAGGCTTGGACGATTTTCCAGGCGGATTCCGGGTCGATCTGGCGCTGGCCCAGGGAAAGGACATTGGCGTTGTTGTGTTGCCTGGCAAGCCTGCCGGTTTCCTCGCTCCAGCATAAGGCGCATCGGATACCCGGTACTTTGTTGGCCGCCATGGCCTCGCCATTTCCGGATCCACCGAGCACGATGCCGAGGTCACATTTGCCTTCGGCCACAGCCCTGGCAGCGGGTTTGACATGTAGCGGATAATCCACCGGCTCGGCGGAATGGGTGCCGAAGTCTTCCACAGGGTGTCCCTTTTCCTGGAGGCGGGCTTTCAGGTATTCCTTGTATTCGTAACCGGCGTGGTCCGTGCCGAGTGCGATCCTGGGGAGGTTTTGGGTCATAGGAGGAAAGGAGGAAACGGATGGGCGCAGGATGTTCAAGCTTGAAGAGGGGGGAATTGAAGCGTTCAAGAATCCTAAAATAGCTAGCGAAGCAATGTGCTACCTGAGCCAGGACGGGATTGCCTAATCCGAGATTGAGCCTTTTGAGTTGGCGCACGGTGCGGTCGATGAGGATCTGGATTTAGCCGCTGTGGGTACTGGTGGCCACGGCCAGGAGGTCGGAGCCAGTTCCGGTAGGTAAAAGGGAAAATTTGTTTCGAACATTTCCTGTGCGGCTTCGGCCATGTCGGCGATGTCATTTAGTGAGATGTGGGGGATCCACGTATTCATGGCGATCCGCCGGAGGAGAATTTGGATGCCGTAGTAGGTGAGGAGGTAATCGAGCTGCCACCAATTTCACCATTTTTTCCGCTATCGGAGAGAAATGCGGGCTAGGGATGGATGACCATAAATGGCGTTGGCTTGAAGTTTGAAAAATCCAAATTGTCGGCCGGGGCTTGGGCGGGTAACGGAGGCCTGATAAGTGTCCAATATCCGGGGTTCCCGGAATTTAGATTAGGCCAAGCTGCATTTTGCCCTCTTCCGAAATCAGGTCTTGGGTCCAGGGTGGATCCCAAACGATTTCGACATGGGCTTCATGGGTGCCAGGCACCTGGAGGAGGCGGCCTTGGGCATCCGCCGCGATGGTGGGTCCCATTCCGCAACCTGGGGCGGTGAGGGTCATGTCCACCTGGACGTGATACTGGTTTTCTTCCTTTTCCAGGATATCGAGTTTGTAGACCAGCCCGAGGTCTACGATGTTAACGGGAATTTCCGGGTCATAGACCTTGCGGAGTTCTTCCCAGAGGGATTCCGGGTCGGGCGGGCCATCGTGGGGGATGGTTTCGGAAGGGGAGGTTTCTTCTTTTTCCTCACCAAGGGCGTCGGCATTTTCCCGTGAAACCCTGAACATGCCATTTGGGGTCATGATGGTGAAGTTGCCACCGAGGGTGTGGGTGATGGTGACTTCGGTGCCTTGCGGAAGGGTGCAGGTCTCGCCTTGGGGGATGAGGGTGGCCTCGACGTCCCTGGCCAGTTGGGTCTGTTTGTGGCTCATTGCGGGAAAGTGGGTTTATTGGCTGAGGCTGAATTGTTTTTCGATCCAGCTGCGGATTTGTTTGTTGAGGATCTCACAGGGGGGAAGGGTTTGGAGGATTTCTTCGAAGAACCCGTAGACCAGAAGTTTTTTGGCCATTTTTGTGGGGATGCCACGAGTGCGCATGTAGTAGACTAATTCGGGGTCAATCTGGCCAGTGGTTGCTCCATGTGAGCATTTGACGTCGTTGGCGTGGATTTCGAGGCCGGGAAGGGAGTTGGCTTCGGCGGTATCATCCAGGAGGAGGTTCCGGTTGGTTTGGAAGGCGTCAGTGCGTTGGGCGTCATGCCCGACGTCGATCATACCGGAAAAGATGGTACGAGCCTGGCCTTCGAGGGCGTTTTTGAAGAGAAGCCTGGAATTGGAGTCGGGGGCGAGGTGCTTTTGGAGGGTACGTTGGTCGATCTCCTGGCCTGCGCTGGCGATGGTGAGGGAGTTGAGGTGTGCGTCCACTCCTGAACCGGTTATGGTCAGGGAGGTTTCCTGGCGGAGGTTGAGGGAGCCGAGGTTGAGATTGTGGTTATTGAGTACGGAGTCCCGTGCGACTTGGAGGGTTTCGAGGTGGATGTCCGTGGACAGGGGGTTGCGGTGGTGGACGCAGAGCCGGGTCAGGTGGCTGCCTGCTTGGGTTTGCAGGCGTGTGGCCGCGTTGTTGTAGCTGGGGGTGTAGTCGTCCGAATTGAGGTAGAGTTCGAGGATAGTGGCATTGGAGTTTTCCCCGGCTTCAATGAGGATTTGGGGGTAGGTGTTGCCGGAGGTAGCCCAATGGGCGATGAGGATGGGCTTTGGGATGTCGGCGTCTTTGAGGATGCGGATGCGTAGCGTACGGGGAGCCAGGGCAATGTTGAGGGCCTGGAATTTATCAGCCCCGAGCGTCGGTAAAGGCGTGAAGGGGGTGTCGCTGAACTGGATTTCCAAGCCTTCGTTGGCGAGGTGGGCCTCCATGGCTTGATTGTTGCCGGCCATGGTTATGTGGGTGGCGGCTTCGGGATAGAGGGCTTGGGTACGGTTATGGAGTTTGGCCAGGGTTTCTTCCGGGCACCCTGGGGCTGGGGATGTGTCCTCGAGGCGATAATTGCGTGGGTTTGCGAACCTCCAAGCCGGGTCTTTGGTGTTGGGCTCAGGAAGGTCGATATAGTTTTGGAGGCTTTGATCGCGTACCGTCATGCGAAATGGCTCTTGGGGATTTTCTTCATTTTGGGTTGGCCGGAGGGCTTTAGCCCACGGAGCCTTCCATTTCCATTTCGATGAGGCGCTTGAGTTCGACGCTGTATTCCATGGGAAACTGGCGGACGAGGTCGTTGACGAAGCCGTTGACGGAGAGGCTCATGGCCTGGGCTTCGTTAAGGCCGCGTTGCTGCATGTAGAAAATTTGCTCGGCAGAGACTTTGGAGACGCTGGCTTCATGTTGGACGGAATTGCCGTCTCCCCGGACGGAGATGGCGGGGTAGGTGTCGGTGCGGCTGTTGGAATTGATCAGAAGGGCGTCGCACTCAGTGTTGTTTTTGCAATTCTTGAGGGTTTTGGGAATATGGACGATGCCTCGATAGGAGGAGCGTCCGGTGCCTACGGAGATACTTTTGGCGATGATATTGGAGGTCGTCTCGTCGGCTTGGTGGACCATTTTGGCCCCGGTGTCCTGGTGTTGTCCTTCGCTTGCCAGGGCAATGGAGAGGACTTCGCCCCTCGCCTTCCTGCCCTTGAGGATAACGCCAGGGTATTTCATGGTGAGACGGGAGCCGATGTTGCAATCGATCCATTTGACTTCGGCTTCTTCTTCAGCGCGGGCGCGTTTAGTGACGAGGTTGAATACGTTGTTTGACCAGTTCTGGACGGTGATGTATTGGATCTTTGCACTTTTGAGGGCGACGAGTTCGACAACGGCGCTATGGAGGGTGCTAGTCTCGAACTTTGGCGCGGTGCAACCTTCCATGTAGGTGACTTCCGCGCCTTCGTCCGCGATGATCAGGGTGCGTTCGAACTGGCCGAAGCTTTCCGCGTTGATCCGGAAATAAGCTTGGAGGGGTTGCTTCACTTTGACACCGGGGGGCACGTAGATGAAGCTGCCTCCACTGAAAACGGCACTGTTGAGGGCGGAGAATTTGTTGTCGGTGGTAGGGATGACTTTTCCGAACCATTTGCGGAAAAGTTCCGGGTGTTCGCGGAGGCCTTCTGTGGAGCCGACGAAAATGACGCCTTGCTTGGAAAGGTCGTCCTTCATCCGGGAATAGGCCGCCTCGCTGTCGAACTGGGCTTCAACACCAGCCAGAAATTTGCGTTCCTGCTCCGGGATGCCTAGGCGTTCAAAGGTGTTTTTTACGTCGTCCGGTACTTCTTCCCAAGTGCGGCTGGGTGTCTGGCCTTTAGAGAGGTAGTAACGGATTTTGTCGAAATGGATGTTTTCAAGGTCGCGGGTGGCCCAGTGGGTAGGCATGGGCTTGGATTCAAAGGTTTTCAGGGCTTTGAGCCTAAAATCACGGATCCATTCGGCCTCACCTTTAACCTCGGATATGTAGTTGACGGTGGCTTCGGAAAGGCCGGTGCCAGCGTCATACTCGTAATCCGTGTCGTAGTGGAAATTCCCTTTCTCCGTATCCAGGTCAAGGGCCTGTGCGGTCGCGCTGTTCATGAGTGCTGGGTAATGAATAATTTGTGCTGAGGGACTAACCTCTGATTTCTGATTTTCTGGCTTCTGACCTTAGGCACAAGCGGCTACGGCGAGTTCTTCTTTTACCCAGTCGTAGCCTTTATCCTCAAGCTCCATGGCAAGGTTTTTATCCCCGCTTTTGACGATTCGGCCGTCCCACATGACGTGGACGACATCAGGGACGATGTGGTCGAGTAGGCGTTGGTAGTGGGTGATGACAAGGAAACTGCGGTCGGGGGAGCGCATGTGATTGACGCCTTCGGAAACGATGCGGAGGGCGTCGATATCCAACCCGCTGTCGGTTTCATCGAGGATGCAGCAAGAAGGCTTGAGCATGGCCATCTGGAGGATTTCGGCACGTTTCTTCTCGCCTCCAGAAAAGCCTTCGTTGAGGGAACGGGAGGTGAATTTGCGGTCGATCTGGAGGAGGTCCATTTGTTCGTAAAGACTCCTGTAGTAGGCGGGGGCGTCGAGGGTCTCCTCTTCGTCGAGCCTGGACTCGATGGCCGCACGGATGAAGTTAGCTATGCTTACGCCGGGTATTTCCAGGGGGTATTGGAATGCGAGGAAGAGACCCGAGTGGGAGATTTCGTCGGGTTCCTTGCCCAGGATTTCCTGTCCGTCGAGGAGTACGGAGCCGCTTTCGACTTCGTAGTCCGGGTGGCCAGAGAGGACTTTGGC
>JAYPDO010000044.1:0-20269 GCA_038125285.1 Opitutia bacterium | reverse complement strand
GGTGCTTTTGCCAGTGCCGTTCGGTCCCATGAGGGCATGGACTTCGCCTTTGGGGATGCCGAGACTGAAGTCCTTGAGGATGGGTTTGCCCTCGATGGAGACGTTGAGGTTATGGATTTGGAGGGTGTCCATTTTAAAGAGAATAGAGGGGGGTACTGCGTGTTCAGTTGGATTTGCCCCTGATAAGGATTTCAACGGAGTCGATGCTGTAATCCCCGGGGAGCTGTCCCCGGATCGTCTCGAAGAGTTCGTCCGGGATTTGGATGTCATGGATTTCGCCGGTCTTGTCACAGTGGTAATGCGCGTGGTCTGTGAGGTTCGGGCAATACCGGGTGGACTCCCTGTCGATGTGGACTTGTCTAACGAGGTCGCACTCCACGAGGGTGTCCAGGCAGTTGTAGACGGTGGCGAAGGAGATACTGCCAAGGTTTTCCTTCGCACGCAGAAAGATCTCCTCAGCGGTGGGATGATCCCGCTTATCGAGAAGAATATTATAAATTTGTTCGCGTTGTTTGGTGTAACGCATCCCTTTTTTGGAGAACGCTTGGTGGAGCCGGTCTTGGCGTTGTTCGGTCTGTGTCATTGTTGGGGTCGACGTAGTGGCTGGTTTTGCGAAGAGCTTTGAACTTGGGTCTTATTTGGAACTGTTACAATTAAAAAATGTTTTCGGGGGCAACTTTTTTATACTGGGATTCAATCTCAGTTAATTTGCTGATTTTGTGATACGATCTTTTGTGGTATTCACCAGGGATACCAAATTGATATTAGGTTAGGCCAATTTGGCAAAATTGTCAGTGGGAACCCGGCGATCAATCCCTACCTCTTGCCGTCATGTTAAGGCGAGCATTGGAGCCTTGCTAAAACCAGCACCCCGATGAAAACGTTCCCTGGAAATTGAGGGAGGGGCCTCAGTTGACTTCGCCGAGTTGGTAGGTGTGGGTGGCGGGTGTGTCCTGGAGACCTTGGATGAGATCCATGGTGCTGGGGATATCGCGGAGGATTTGGCCGGGCATGGGGCCGACGCCGACGAAGCGGACTTGCGGGAGTTCGCTTGGGTAAACATCAGGGTAGGCGACGTTCAAAGTGCTTTTGACCATGAGGGCGATGTAGTTCTGGGCGGCAAGGGGGAGTTCGTGGAAACTTTGGGCTTGGGAAATGTCTTCCTTCCAGCAGGGGATTTCCAGGTAAGCTGGCTTGAGTTTACGGCGGAGGGCTTCGTCGCGAGGGACGTAGTTGTAGGAGAGTCCCATTTCGTCCACATAATGGGTGCAAATCTTGAGGTTGCCGTCCCAAGCGCCGGAGTGGGTAAGGGCGTCGATCTTGTTGATGACGAAGTCTTGGAAACCGCCGTATTTGAGGGCTTCGCCTTTTTCCACGGCGTCGAACCAGCCGACTTGGCGTTGGCGCCCGGTGGAGGTGCCGAACTCCAGTTTTTTTAGAATTTCGGTGAGGGGGTGGCCTTCTTCCATCTGGGTGAGGAAGATGTGGGTACCGACTTTGGTGTCGTAAGCTTTGCAGACACCGATGTTGTGGAGCGGGCGCAGGGGGATGCCGGCGGATTGGAAGAACTCGGGGGTGAAGGTGTGGGAGGCGGTGACATTGGGCGGGAAGCCACGGCGTTTGTCCAACCAGTAGGACTGGCCGAATTCGGCGATGATGCACTTGCCTTCGTTGAGAATGTCGAGGACGGCCTGGGGGATGCTTTGGATGGAGTTGGTGAGTTTTTGCCCTGCGACCCAGTAGATATCCGTGAGATGGGGGAGGTCGAGGGTGTACGGTTCGGCGCCTTTGAACTGGTAGAAGTCGAATTCGGATTCCGGGAAGAGGCCGCGTTTGAGACCCTCTTCGTTGGCACGGGTTTCGGCTTGGGTAAGGATGTCGAAGAAGGTGTCCCAGGTTTCCGGGGAGACTTTGCAGACATAGCGGATGGTGTCCATGGCGCGCTGAACCCGGTATTCGAGCTTGCGGGCGTAGTCGGCTTTGTCGCCCAGGAATTCGTTATAATAAATCTGTTGCTGGCTGACCTCGTCCGTGTAGGCTGGGGAAATTCCACGTCCAGTTGAGCCACGGGCAGGTTCGCCGAGGATTTTAACGCGGTAGTCTTCCCAGGCGAGGTCGAGGAGGCGGTGAGAGAGGTCGCTGACCATGGTGCGCTTGTCGATGACGAGGCGGTCGAGGACGGAGAAACCCATGTCTTCGATGGGGAGGGCTTCCCACAAAAATTTCCGGGGGTCGGCCACCACACCCATTCCGACGCCGAGGAGGGCGACGGAGTCGTCGGTGATGCCGGAGGGCAGGAGGTTGTGCTTAAGGCCGCCGGCGGTGTGGCCGGAATTCGCGCCTCCGTTAACCTTGAGGATCATGGAGACGGGGTTGCGGTCGCCGGACTGCTGCTGGAGTTCCTGGATGACCTCGTAAACGATGCGGCCTTTGCCTTCGTCCCCCATGCTGATGCCGGTGCCGGCAATTATTTGGCTGTGGTAGGGTAAATATCTCATTGGAGGGTGTGGCGGGGTAGGGTCTTTTCAGGAAAAGGCAAACCTTTGGGTTTCCAGCTGGCCGGGATTGTGAAATGGACAGGTGTTAAAGTTCGGACGGGACTCAGACATCTTTATCGCCGGTTTTGATCTGGACGATGTCGTGGGGGGAGGCTTCGCGCTGGCCTGCAGGGCTGACGCGGATGAAGCGGGCTTTGCTTCGAAGCTCGGGGAGGTTGGCCGCCCCGAGGTAGCCCATGCCCGACTGGATGCCGCCTTTGAGGTCCTGGAGGATTTTGCGAACCGGGCCGGAGACTTCTTTGAGCGCCTCCACGCCTTCGGCGGTGGCCTTGAGGTTTACGTCCTTTTTGTCATGGCCGTATCGGGCGGCGGAGCCATCGGCCATCGCGGCGCGGCTTCCCATGCCCCGGTATTCTTTATAAAGCTTACCATTGATTTCCATGACACGCCCGGGGGCTTCCGCACAACCGGCGAGCAGCCCGCCGCAGATGACGGCGTCGGCCAAGGTGAGAGCCTTGACAAGGTCGCCGGATTTGGTGAGGCCGCCGTCGGCAATGATCCTGACACCTTTGGCCTTGGCGGCTTGGGAGGCCACGTAGAGGGCGGTCATCTGGGGGATGCCGATCCCGGCGACAATGCGGGTGGTGCATATGGAGCCTGGACCCTGGCCGATCTTGATACAGTCCGCCCCACAGTCCGCCAGGAAGGCGACCCCGGCGGCGGAGGTGACGTTCCCGGCGAGGATCGTGAGGGAGGGGAATTGTTCGCGAACGAAGCGGACGGTTTCCCCTACGCCTTCAGTGTATCCGTGTGCGGTGGAGACGGCGATGAGGTCGAGTTGTTCGTCCACCATATCGCCGACTTGCTGGGCGATGGCGTCTTTGTCCAGGTTGCCGTCGGTGGTGCGTTTGGCGGAAAGGGCGGCACCACAGAGGAGTTGGAATTTGTCGTCCCTGGATGGACGGATGAGGGAGCGGGGTTCGTGCTGGATGCGGTCGATGTCGCTGAGGGTGAAAAGGCCGCGGAGGTGGTCTCCGTTGTCGACTACGAGGAGCTTGTGGATGCCGGGATGTTTGTCAAAAAAGGCGTCGGCCACGGAAATGGGGTCGGGGCTGAGTTCCTCCTCGGTGACGGCGAATACGTTTTCCCGCTTGATCATGGCCTCTGTCACTTTCTGGCCGCTGTACCGAGGGCGGACAACACGGCCTGCAAGCATGCCGAGGAGTTTGCCCTTATCATCGACCACAGGGAAACTGCGGAATTGGTAACCCTTGGACTCTACGAGCTCGATGACATCCCCGACGAAAAGGCCGGGGGAGACGGTGATGGGATCCTGGATTACGCCGTGGAGATGGTTTTTGACCCGGGCGATTTGCTTGACCTGCTGGCGGGACGAGAGGTTGTAGTGGATGATCCCGAGGCCTCCGTTTAGCGCCATGGCGATGGCCATTTCGGCCTCGGTGACGGTGTCCATGTCCGAAGACAGGATGGGGAGGTGAAGGCGGATACGGTCGGAGAGGTTGGTCTCCAGGTTAGCGTCCTTGGGGAGGATGGAGGAGAAGTCCGTGGCGAGCGTGATGTCGTCGAAGGTCAACCCGGTTTGCCGGTTGGCCTCGAAGAATGAATCTGCCGCTTGGAAGAACCTTGTGTCGATCCCGTTGTCCGGGGAGAGTATGTCATGGGTCTTGGACATGATGAGGATGTTTTAGGTATTTGGATTTTTCAACTCAAGGCTATATCAGGTAGAGGATAGAGAATGCGTTACCATCTGCAGCATCGGAAATATGCCCGGCCTTTCATCAGGCCGTTGGAGACGGCTGCGGGTAGCTTGGATGTTCGAGAGGGGATCCTCGTGCGGCTGGAGGATGCGGAAGGGCGGATTGGTTTCGGGGAAGTCGCGCCGTTGCCTGGGTTCGGGTCGGAGAGCTTGGGGGATGCGGGGAATTGGTTAGCAAGCCTGAGCGGAAAATGGGAGGACGGGATGGTGGTGCCAGGGGAATTGGGGTGCTGCGGGTTTGCAGTTTCCGGGGCATTGCGGTGGTTGGAAGGGAAATTCGAGAAAGGGGACAGGGGGGCAACACTGGAAACTGCGGCCTTGCTGCCTACCGGGGAAGCCGCGTTGGCGAGGCAGGAGGAATTGTTGGCTCGGGGATACCAGGTATTCAAATGGAAGGTCGGCATAGGCAGTATGGGGCAAGAGATGGAAGTCGCGCACGAACTGGCGTCGAAGGGGAAGCTGAGGCTGGACGGGAACATGGGGCTCGGGGAGGATTTGGAGAGATGGTTGGAATGGATGGCAGGGGAGGCGGATATCGAGTTCCTGGAGCAACCTTGGCCCAAGGGCAGGTGGGAGGAAGTACAAAGGTTGGCGCAAAAATATGCGCTGGAAAAGAGGATGGCGTTGGACGAAGAAGTCACTTCCAGTAAAGAATTCGGGAGGCTCCGGGAGGCAGGGTGGCAGGGGTTGTTCGTCTTGAAATCCGCGTTGGCCGGCGCCATCGAGGAGGACGCAGGGGAGGGCGTCATCCATTCCTCCGCGTTGGAAACAGGGATTGGAAGGGAGACGGCTCTGCGCTTGGCCGTAGGGTCGGGTTTTGCAGTAGGTTTCGGGGTAGGGGACTTGTTTGGGGACGACGGCCTTGAGCTGCATCCTGCGGCCAGCACAATCACAACCGGCCTTGTGGGAACAAAGGAAATGGAGGCGATATGGGAGAGAATTTAAAAGAACTGGCAAAGGCATTGGAAAATCCGGCCTGCTGGTTGGCCGGGGATTCTGTGGAAACTTCCAAATTGCTGGGCATCCTACGGAAAGTTGCCGCACGGGAAGGGGTAGTTCTGGGCGGGGAACATCCTCCCATCCGCGGGAAAATCCTGGTTGCGACAGGCGGGACGTCGGGGAATCCAAGGTTTGCCATCCATACCTGGGACACCTTGTGCGCGGCAGCGCAATGCTTGGTCGAAAAAGTTGGGGAGGGAATCCATAGCCACAGCATTTTGCCATTGGGACATGTCAGCGGGTTCATGCCTGCGGTGAGGGCGGTGGTCTCCGGGGGGAAATTGGTTCTGGGGCGGAAAAACGAGCTGCCGGACAGCTCGGCCGGTTATTGCATCTCCCTTGTCCCTACACAGTTGGCCAGGTTCCTGGACGATAGTGAAGCAGTAGCCAGGCTGAAGGGGTACCGAAGAATTTTCCTGGGCGGGGCGGGGGCTGATCCGAGTATCCTGGAAAAGGCGCGCGAACTAGAAATCCCATTGTCCCCCTGCTACGGGATGACGGAAACCGGTGCCATGGTCACGATGATGGGGCCGGAGGACTTTTTGAACGGGAGGGAAGGCTGCGGGGAAGCTATGGCGGGGGTGGAAGTTACGATTTCGCCGGAGGGACAGGTCCTGGTGGACACCCCCGGGCTTTGCGAAGGCTACGCGGGCGGCAATGGGGTAGTGGGAAGGCCCTTCGAAACACGCGACAAGGGGGAATTCGACGCATTCGGTAGCCTCCGGATCCTGAGGAGGATGGATCGGGTCATCATTACCGGCGGGGAAAAGGTGGATCCCTCCGAAGTGGAAGCGGCCTTGCTGGGAATCCAAGGGATCCGGGAGGCCTTGGTCGTCGGTTTGGATGACAGGGAATGGGGCCAGGTCGTTACGGCATTCGTCACCGGGGACCAGCTCGACGGGGAAGTGATCCGGGAAGCCTTACGGAGGCAGCTACCTGGGTACAAGATCCCGAAAGCCATCTATGTGGTTGGCGAACTCCCCTTGGACGGGAAGGGGAAAACCGACTGGGGGAAAATCCGGGGGTTTTAACGCTCCCGTTCCCGTTCTGGGACGGGCTCACGGCTGCGCTCCCCACGGAGTTCGCCGAGCTCGCGCTGCATGTGGTGGAGTTGTTCCTGGAGATGTCCAATCACACGATGCATTTGCTGCATCTGTTGAGCCTGCTGCATTTGTTGGGGAGGTACGCCACGGCGCTCGCCTTCACCAAATTGCGGAGGAGGGGGAGGAGGTAAATCCCGGCCGGGTTCCCCACGATCCGGTCCACGGAACTGCTGGTCGGCTGTCCGCATCACCATGTGGGCGAGGTCATGCATCCCGGCGGATTGTAAATGGTGAATCGCTGCGCGGATATGGCCAATGCGGTCTTCGCGGTTCTGCGGCGGGCCTTCACGGTCCCGTTCCCGGTTGCCCTCACGCTCCCGTTCGCCCTCACGGACGCCCCGTTCCTCGCGCTCACGGTATTCACGGTGTTCCCGGTCCGCTTCACTTTCATAACGCCTTTCCCCTTCCCTGCGTTCCCGGTCGCCATCCCTTCCACGCGCGCCTTCAGCACGGGGCTCCCGGCGGTCTTCGCGCTCCCGGGCACCATCACGCTCAGGACTCTCCTCCCGTTCGCGTTCGCCCTCGCGTCTTTCCCCTTCCCCGTCACGGGCAATGAGGGTGAAGCCAAGTAGGCTGGCTGCGGTCAGAAAGGCGGCGATGCGAAGTTTCATGATAGGGATCCTGGGTTGGGTAATGGAAATAAGGGCTTCCAAGATGGACGGGGCGTTGCCATCCGCAATAAGAAATTAACAGGCTGCGGAAGAATATCTTATCCTCCAGGGATTGTCTTCTTGTCAGGGACGGGACAAACCCCATGCTCCACCAACCTGTTTCCAACCATTTTAGCCCACCCCCTGACAACTTCTTCACGGCAATGAAACTGAAACCCGAAACCGTAAAAATCATCCTCGGCCTCGCGCCCATTCCCATCATTTTTGCCACCCTTTCGTACACAGGGGCATTGGACAGAGCGAAGAACGCGCTCATGGACTTAAGGTTCAAAGCACGCGGGGAGCTGTTGGTGGACGAAAGCAAAATCCTGCCCATTGAGGATCCGGCTGGCACAGCTCCACAAGAGGAAGTTTTCGGGGAAAAGGCAGCCGGACCAAGGAAGCCAAAAGTGGTCTACGTGGACTTCGACCAAATGGCCCTTAGTTCCCCCCTTGCCGGGGAACGTCCCTGGGATCGGAAGTTCTTCGCCAAAGTCGCCAGGATCCTCTTGGACGAACGGGTCGGGGCGCGCAGCATCGGATACGACTTTATTTTCTCGAGCAAGGCCATGTCCAAGATGGTGCCGGAGGAGAACCAGTTCGACAGCGACTACAAAATCGCCGAGCTGATCCAGCAACACCCGAAAAAGGTCGTCCTCGGGGCCACCTACTCGAAGGTCTCGCAGGAGTTCCTCAATCACAATATCGACAGTAACCCCCCTTTGATATACCGCCCAGAGTACAAAGAGGAGTTGGATTTTAGCCACCCTGAGGCTCCAGCCTACCCGATGATCCACTACAACGGGGACCAACGCTACGGCCGCCTGGGCATCCTCTTATATGATGTCGCAATGAGCAAGGGTGCAATACCCAGATGGGTGCCCCTGCACTTCCCATACCAAGGCGACGCCCACGCCAAGCTCCAGATGCTGGCCATGAAATTCGCCTATCCTATCGAGCAAAAAAAGGAGGCGGCGCAAAGGAAAATCAAGGATGCGGAAGAACGGTTCAAGGAAGCCCAAAACGGCCACACCCGGCTCCAGGCCAGCATCCAGAAGAAACAGCTCCTACTCAAGGAATTGGAAGAGAACGAGCCCCAAGGCATCCTCCAGGCACTCGACAAAATCAAGGAGCTGGAAACCGAGGTCGAGGAAAAGTCGGCCGTTGTCGCCCAGCTCCTCCAGTCCATCCAGGCCAACCCTGCCGCCGCCCCCGCTTTGCAACCGCGTTTGCAAACCATCATCGCCGAAAAAGACGCAGCCCAGGCCAAGCTCGACAAATTGAAAAAAGGCATCGATGAAGCCCTCGTACAGGACCTGGAAAACTCCAAGGCAAAATTCCAGGACCTTGAGGCCAAGAAACCCACCAACCCCGTCGAAGCCCACGCCCACTTGGAAGGCTTGCGTAATCAGCACGCCGAAAAATCAACCACTATCAACGGCCTTCTCCAAAGCCTTCGGGCCAACCCCGCCGCTGCTGCCACAATCCAGAAAGCCCTGCAACCCGCCATTGCCGAGCGCGAAGCCCTCGAAAACCAAATCAAGGAAGCCGAATCCAAGGTCGGACCGACCTTCCTTGAAAAAATTGCCGGACTCAAAAGCAACATCGCCGACCTGGAGGCAAACGAGCCTCAAGACTCCCTTGCCAACCTCAGGAAAGTTGGCGCCGCCGAAGCAGAATTCCACAAACGCAAAAACACCGTGGAGGAACTCCTCAAGGCTATCCAGGCCACCCCTGCCGCAGCTCCAGCCCTCCAACCCAAAGTCCAGGAAAACATACAGGCACGGGATGCCGCCGAAAAGGAACTGGCCGACCTCAAGGCCGCGACCCTCGCTCCGCTTGAAAAGAAGGTTTCCGAAGCCCAGGCAGCTCTCGACAGGTTGAAAGCCACTGCCACCGCCAACCCCGCCGTCGCCGAGTCCCTCAAACCTGCCATCACTGCCAACGAAACCACCATTGCCAAAGAATCCGCCCCGCTAGAAAAACTCCGTGCCGAACTCGACAACGCCTCCCTCCTACTTAGCCTCCATGACTTGGAAAAAGAGGTGAAGGACGCCACGGACGCCCTCAAGCAGATCCAAGCCGCTGCGGATGCAAACCCCGCCGCAGCCGCAGCCTTCCAAGCAGGAATCGATGCCAACACCGCCAAAAAGCAAAAAGCGGAGGAAGCCCTGGCCAAAGCCAAAGCCGACATCGCGGCCAACGAACTCATCGCCGGCTTCCCGGAAAGCCTCAAAGCCAGGGAAGACGCACACAAGAAGGATCTCGCCCAATGGGAAAGCCAAAAGAAAGAGGCACAGGCCAAATACGCCGGTTTCCTCCAGGCCTCCACCATCGAGCACAAGAAAGCCGGCAAAGATTGGGATGCCGCCTACAAAGCTGCCAGTGAGAAACTCAAGACCCTCGAAGGCCAGGCCACGAACACCCTCCAAGCCCTCAAGGACGAATGGAATGCACAGGTAACCACCCTTCAAAACGATATTTTCAAACTTGAAGCCCAGTCCGAAGCATCCGCCCTTCGCATTGCCAATGCCAAAAAGGAGTTGGACTATGCAAACCTTGACAACGCCTCCCTCTCCAAAGCAACGGAAGACCGCAGCAACATTACCTTCAAGCTTAACGATGAAGGCACCCATTGGCAATTGCTCGGCGAAAACCAAAAAGTCCTCAATACCGTCCCCACCAAGCTCGACACAGACCACTTTTACAGCCTCTCCGTCGCCCTCATCCTCTCCGCCTATGGCCTGGATTGGGACGCCTGCAAGGTCACCAAGGACCGCCTCGTCATCTCGGATGGCAAACGCGAAATCGTCAACGCCCCCCTGTATGGAGGCCAAGCCCTGGAAATCAACTGGCACTCCCAATGGAAGGACGCCCCTGAGGACATCCACGCCCGGGACATGCTCACCTCCTACCGGGATGCGAAACTGCACGCCAAATTCTTCGGAGCGGCCAAAACCGCCATCGTTGGGGGCGTAAAACGTGCATTCCGGGAAGAAGTATCGTTGGACCAAGTAGCTGAAAGGATGCTCGGCGTCGGGATCCCTAGGAGTTCCGTGGACGTGTATGAAAAAGTGCTGCCCAAGCTCTCCGCCCACGACGGAGCCGAGGATCTGGAAAAATACTACGACCTGGTCATGACCATCATGGCCGAGCTATACCGAAAAAGCATCCCCCCATTGATCGGAAGCGAGCTCAATCCCCATTGTAGCATCATCGACGTCTTCAACTACGCCGACTTCTTCCTCGATGACGGCACCCGCACCGCAATGGAATCCTATGAAGAAAACATCGCCAAGATCGATTCCGCAGTAGCAGGGCTCCAAAAGCAAGTGGACGCCGAGCCCGCCCTCGAAGCACAGGCCGCGCCCCTGTTCGAACAAGCCGCCAGCGACAAGGCCACCCTCGTCAACACCAAGCGCGACTTTGACCGCGCCACGGAATTCTTCGCCCACTTCAAGGACTCCATCGTCCTGGTCGGCCCGGTCGACCCCACCTTCCAGGACTTGTCCCCGACCCCCTTCGACAACGGACCGGTCCCCAAGGTCGGCGTCCACGGCAACCTCATCAAGACCATGCTTACCGGCAACTACATCAAACGCCCGCCGGAGTGGCTCGAATATTTCATCCTTTTCCTCCTGAGCTTCCTGGCCATTCTCCTAGGAGTATATTCCGGGCCAATGGAAAGCCTGGCCCGCCCCCTTTCTATCGTCATGACCATCGGCTACGTGGGCGTCGCCTTCTTCGTGTTCATGCAGCATCACCTGGTCCTCCCCATTGCCAGCCCCTTCCTCTCCTCGGTCAGCTGCATCTTCGTCGGCCTGGCCGTCAAACTCATCATCGAGGAAAAGGCCAAAGGGCGCATCAAGGGCATGTTCGGCTCCTATGTCTCCGCAGACCTTGTGGAGCAAATGGTCGAGTCCGGCGAAGAACCTTCCCTTGGGGGGGAAGAACAAAGGATCACCGCCTTCTTTTCCGACGTGCAGTCCTTCTCCGCCTTCTCTGAAAAACTTACCCCGACCGGCCTAGTCGACCTCATGAACGAGTACCTCACTGCCATGACCGACATCCTCCAGGAAGAAAAAGGCACCCTGGACAAATACATCGGGGACGCCATTGTCGCAATGTACGGCGCTCCAATCCCCATCCCTGACCACGCCTACCTCGGCGTCCGGACAGCCGTCCGCATGCAAATGCGACAGATCGAACTCCGTGCAAAATGGAAGTCCGAAGGCGACAAATGGCCGGACATCGTCAGCCTCATGCAGACACGGATCGGCCTCAACACTGGTACCGCCACCGTTGGCAACATGGGCGCCCTCAACCGCTTCAACTACACCATGATGGGGGACATGGTTAACCTCGCCGCCCGTTCCGAATCCGGGGCAAAGGCCTACGGTGCCTACATCATGATTACCGAGGACACCTACCGCGCCGCTTCCGAAAACCACAAGGACATCGCCTACCGCTACCTCGACAAAATCGTCGTCAAAGGCCGTACCCAACCCGTCGAAATGTACGAAGTCACCGGCTTCTGGGAATACCTCGACGGTGATGCAAAGGGCTGCCTCGAACTCTTCCAGCAAGGCATCGACAACTACCTCAAACAAAACTGGGACGAAGCCGAAAAGCTCTTCCTCAAATCCAAGGAACTTGAACCCAACAAGCCCGGCATTACCCCAGGCGTGAAAGACAACCCCTCAATGATCCTCATCGACCGCGTTCGCGCCATGCGCGAAAACCCCCCGGGCGACGACTGGGACGGCGTCTACATCATGACCTCCAAGTAACCCCCCTCCGCCAAACCCGCATTACCCCCCATGAAAAATTCCAACCAAACTTACTTCGCCCTAACCCTCGCCCTGGCATCTGGCTGCCTCCAAGCCCTCAACGCCAGCCCAGCGCCCATCCTTGTGAACGCCCCCAAGGCCATGGAAGAAGACTTTTCCACAGCAAAGCCGGGCAAGGCCTGGGTCGCAGCCAAAGGCACATGGGAAGTCCAGGAAGGCGCTCTCAAGGGCATCGAAAAGGCAAGCGACAATCATGCCGCCGTCATGACCCTCCGTGCCCCCCACACGGATTCCGCCGTTTCCTTTCGGTTCCAACTCGCCGGGAGCAAGGGGTTTTCCCTTAGCTACAACCATCCCAAAGGCCACCTCTTCCGGGTCAACTTTACTGGGGCAAACATCCAAATCCGTACGGACAAGGACAAACACGACCCGGCCTCAAAGTCCGAACTCATCGTCCAGTCGGCCACCAAGCTCAAGCAAGGGCAATGGTACACCGTCCTCTGCGAAACCAAGGGAGACAAAGTCGCCCTTCAAATTGCCGGCGTAAAGGTCGAAGGATCACACGCAGCCCTGGCACAACCCAAGACCGGCTACCGTTTTGTCCTTAAAGGCGAAGGCGTCATGTTTGACGACGTCAACGTTTGGAAAGCCAAATAATCACAGCTTCCACAACGCCAGCGCGCCCGCCAACATGCAGTAAACAGCAAAGTACTGCAGCTTCCCCCGACGGACAAAATGCAGCACTAAATGGATCGCCCCCAGACCGCTGAAATAGGATACCACCGTAGCCAATAGGATCGACAGCCACTGCCCCGAGGAAATCCCCTGTTGAAGAAGGTCTTTCCCCTCCAGCAAAGCACCGGCAAGGATCACCGGGATCGCCATCAAAAAAGAAAAAGTCGCTGCCTCCTCGCGCGAGACATTTAGATAAAGGGCCGCCGCGATAGTGGATCCGGAGCGGGAAACCCCAGGCAACATCGCGAAAGACTGGGCCACTCCTACCAACAGCGACTTCCCCATCGACATCTGCCCGTCAGGTCGCTTCCGGAGCATCGTTAGCCCCAGCAATGCCGCTGTCACCAAAAGGGACCCCCCTACCCACTTCGGCTTGCTAAACATATCCTCTACCAAATCGTCCATGAAAATAAAGGCGATCCCCGTAGGTACTAACGTCGCCAGGATCAGCACCGCCTTCCGGAAGTTCTTGTTTCTCCGGTACTCAGGGAACCATTGCCCCGGCTTCACCAAGGCCACAAAAAAATGGTACACCATTGCCCCCACGTCCTGCCGGTACACCGTCAAAACGCTCAAAGCAGTCCCCAGATGCACGAACACCACCAACGCCTTGAACTGATCCGCATCCGCATCCAACCCCATCAATGCCTTGGCCAAAGCCAAATGCCCGGACGAAGATACCGGCAAAAACTCCGTCAACCCCTGGATCAAACCCAGCCATAACGCATCCAATAAAGACATACCTCGAATCCTAAAAATAACTTGTGCCACCAAAAGGCTCCCCTACAAACCAACCCTGAAGAGACAATGAGCAAGGGAAAACTCGCCACACTGACCGAAAAACTGGAATCCGGGGAAAGCCTCACAGGACAAGACGCCGAAGCTGCCGCGTTCGCGCTCGCAGATGCCGTAGTCCCCGAAGCCCAAAAGCGCGCTTTCCTCGTCGCCCTCACCGACAAAGGCGAATCCCCGGTAGAAATCAGTGCCTTTGCCGCCACCTTCCGCAAACTCGCCACCGATCCCGGGGTAGGGGACATCGCCCAAGACGCCATCGACGTCTGCGGGACAGGGGGGGATAAATCCGGCAGCTTCAACTTCTCTACCACCACCGCCTTCCTCCTCGCCGCCGCAGGAGTCCCCGTCCTCAAACACGGCAACCGCTCCCTTACCTCCAAGTGCGGCAGCGCCGACCTCTTGGAACGCCTCGGCATCCCCCTTACCCCGCCTATGGATTCCCATGCTGGCACCCTGGCCAAAATTAACTTCACCTTCTTCTTCGCCCCGGCCCACCACCCCGCTTTCAAGGAAATCATGCCCGTCCGCCAAGCCCTTGGCGCGGAAGGCAAACGCACCATCTTCAACCTCCTCGGCCCCCTCATCAACCCCGGCCAACCCGCCTACCAACTCCTCGGCGTCTTCTCCAAAGCCTTCCTCGAACCCATCGCCGGAGCCCTCCACAACCTTGGTCTCAAACGCGGCCTCGTCGTACATACCGAAATCAAAGAAAACCAAGGCATGGACGAACTCGCCACCTGCGGCACTTGCCACGTCGCAGGATTCGGGGAAATTAAAAATATTCGCGAAATCTGGACGCCCCGACAACTCGGCCTCCAATCCTTCACGCTTGCCGACATCCAAGGCGGCGACCTCGACCACAACGAATACCTCCTCCACCAAATCCTCGACAACCACGCCCCCTCACCACTCGCCGACAACCTCTGCCTCAACACCGGCGCAGGCCTCTGGATCGCCGGCAAAGCCCAGGACATCCAAGACGGTATCAACCAAGCCCGCGAACTCCTCTCCTCCGGCAAAGCCAAAACCTGGCTCGCCCATGCCCAATCCCACTACTCAGCCCAATGAGTAACCCAAAAAAATACTTCGGGACCGACGGCATACGGGGCGAATCCGGGGGGCCGGTCATCAATGAGGACTTCGCCTACCAACTCGGGATAGCCGTCGGCCAACAACTCCAAAAAGAAGGCCACAAGCTCGGCCCGGCCTACATCGGCCGCGATCCAAGGACCAGCGGTCCTGCCCTTCGCGACCACATCGCCGCAGGCCTCTGGTTTCAAGGTTATACTCCGGTAGACCTAGGCATCCTCCCCACGCCCGCCGTCGCGCTCCAAACCCTCTCCACCGATGCCATCCTCGGCATCGTCCTCACTGCATCTCATAACCCCGCCAAAGACAACGGATTCAAATTCTTCCAAGACAACGGAAGGAAAGTCACCCCGCAATGGGAAGCCGAAGTCGAAACCCTTCTGCAGGATCCAAAGCCAGCCCCAACCATCCAAATCCCGGACATGCAGGACGCCCATGAAGCCGCCCTCCAAGGCTTCCTCGCCCACATTCCCCAGGACAAACTTTATCTGGACGGCCTAACCATCGCCCTCGATACTGCAGCAGGGGCGACCTGCCATACCACCCCCGAAATCCTACGCCGGCTCGGTGCAAAACTCCATCCAATCGGTGCCGGACCGGACGGCGAGCAAATCAACAATGGCATCGGCAGCGAACACCCTGGCAAAATCATCGAAGCCGTACAATCCGGACAAGCCCACATTGGCCTCGCCCACGACGGGGACGGCGACCGGCTCATCGTTTGTGACGAAGAAGCAAACCTCCTCACTGGCGACGAAGTCCTCGGCATCCTCGCCCTCGACCGCATCAGTAAAGGAACCCTGCCGAAAAACACCCTCGTCGGCACAATCCTCTGCAACGAAGGACTCGCCCTCTCCTTAAAGCAACACAACGGCCATCTCCTCCGCGCAGACGTAGGGGACCGGAATGTCACCACCCTCATGGCCGAACAAAACCTCAACCTCGGCGGAGAACCCTCCGGCCACTTCGTCCTGGCCGACCAACTCCCCACCGGCTGCGGCCTCCACGCCGCCATCGAACTTCTCAAAATCCGCCAATCCACGGGACGACCCCTTTCCGGACTACGCAAACAAGTCACGCTCTTCCCCCAAGCAACCCTCAACCTCCAAGTGTTGGAAAAGCCCCCTCTGGAAGATTTGCAGAAATTCCAATCTGGCCTTCAAAAAATCAACGCCCACCTAGGCGACGAAGGCCGCACCCTCGTCCGCTACTCCGGTACCGAACCCAAAGTCCGCCTCCTCGTGGAAGCCCTCACCCCCAAAGCTGTCCAGGAAGCCCTCGCCGCTCTAAAATACATCGTCCGCAAACAGTTGCCTGTGACTTCCCCGTAGCAAACGGTTGACAACCCCCTTCCAATCAGGTCCATTCCACGACAACCCCTATTTCCCCCCTGAAATACCCTCCCCAACCAACATGGAATCGGAAGAATCCCAAGTACAGGAAATCGAGTACAAAGCCCTGGATCCACGTCTGCGCGCACTGGTGGACAAAGCAATGGGAAGCATTCAAAAGGGCAACCCCGACTATGCCATAGAGATTTGCCAGAACATCCTTGGGAAAGAACCAGGATGCCTGGACGTCCGCAAGACCCTCCGAAAAGCTCAGTTGGAGAAGGCCAAAAAAGCGGGCAAAGGCGGGTTGCTCTCAGGAATGACCGTCGCCCCATTTTCCATGTTGGGCGGAGGATTGGTAAAAAAGGATCCCGTAAAAGCCATGGAGCAGGCGGAAAAGATGCTCACCGCCAACCCCAAAAACGCCATCGCCCACAAGATGATCGGCCAGGCCGCTTCCAACCTCGGGCTCCTCAACACCGCTGCTTTCTCATTTGACCACGCACGCCAGATCGAGCCCGAAGACTACGAGAACCTCAAGGAACTCGGCCAAGTCTACATGAAGCTCAGGCGTTACGATGACGCCATTAAAATAGGCAACCACGTCTTCCAGAAAAACCAGGGGGACGCCGAAGCTCAGGATTTGATCAAGCAAGCCTCCGTCGCCCAATCCATGGAGAAAGGGAATTGGGAGGAAAAAGGAGATTTTCGGGACAAGCTCAAGGATGCGGACGAAGCCGTCGCTCTCGAGCAGGAAGCCCGCAATATCAACGACGACGACGCCCTCCTGGATCTCATCGAGCGAGCCAAGATCCGGGTCGACCAAAAGCCGAACGACCTCAGCAACTACCGCGAAATCGCCAGTAGCTATCGCAAGCTCGGGGATTACGAACAAGCGATCCAATGGATCCAATGGGGCAGGCAACTTGATTCCGGTAAAGCCGACGTAGCCTTGGAGGAGGCCGAATCCCAGTACACCCTCGAATGGTATGTTAAGGACATCGAGACCTGGGAAGCCGCCCTGGAGGAAGACCCGGAAAACCAGGAAATCATCGACTACGTTGCCCAGCTTAAGGAAGAGGAAATGAGTTTCCGCTACCACGAAGCCGCCCGCATGGTCGAAAAATACCCCAACGACTACGGTTACCAGTTCAAACTCGGCCAGATCCTCTACGAAATGGGCTATGTGGACGACGCCATCCAGCCCCTCCAGCAAGGCCTACGCAGCCCCAAGAACCGCGTCCAATGCCTCATTTACCTTGGCCTCGCCTTTAAGGAGAAGCACTTCTTCGACATGGCTGCCGAACAGCTCCAGACCGCGAAAAAAGAAGTGGCCCAGATGGATGACAAGAAAAAGGAAATCATCTACGAACTGGGCAATTGCTACGAGTTGGACGGCAAAATGGATAAAGCCATCACTGAGTATAAGGAGGTATACTCCGCCGACAGTGGCTACCGGGACATCGCCGACAAAATCAACGCCTTCTACTCAAGGCGGTAAAAAGGTTGGGAAGCCAGCGGATTGCGGGTTTATGGGTTCCCTGGGTGGTGAAGGGGAAAAAGCCCGCACACCCCAACTTCCCATCCAGCAACTCGCAACTCTTTTGGGTTGTCCTGGGCAAAACGATCCCCAAACTCCGGCATCCTTCCCCTACCACTAGGCCCCTGGAGAGGTGACAGAGTGGACGAATGTGCCTGACTCGAAATCAGGTGTGCTGGCAACGGTACCGTGGGTTCGAATCCCACCCTCTCCGCCATGACCCCAACGCAGACTCCGAACCGATGCCATACAAACCCAAGGTCGTCCAGCCAGAGAACATCCCGGTCCGGGAGTTTTATGAGACGTTCAAGGACGAGTTGAAATTAGAAATCCTCGCAGGGAAGGATGGTCTGGACAAAGTGATCGGGGAAAGGAGCGTCAACCGCCCCGCCCTTGCCCTCGTGGGGCATTACAAGTATTTTGCCAACCAGCGGATCCAGCTCTTCGGGGCTGGTGAAATGGCCTTCTTCGAGGAAATGCATGCGGACGAGCAAACCCTTTTCCTCCGCGACTTTGCCTCCCGGGAAGTACCCTGCATCATCACCAGCAGCCAAGCCGCCCTTCCGGGCATCATGGTCGAAGTCGCCGACGAATTTTCCATCCCCCTTATCCGCACCTCCCTCAGTTCCAAGCTCTTCGTCACCCACGCCACTGTCCTTCTCGAAGAAAGGATGGCTCCCTACACCACGCTCCATGGAACCCTCCTGGACATCCGGGGGATCGGAACCCTCATCCGGGGCAAAAGCGGCGTCGGAAAAAGCGAGTGCGCCCTCGCCCTGATCGAGCGTAACCATAGCCTCGTCGCCGACGACCGCGTGCGGATCCGCCTCGTCAGTGACCACGAACTCGTCGGCAAGCTCCCCGACATGCGTTGGTGGGGCTATATGGAATGCCGCGGGATCGGCATCATCAATATCCGCGACCTCTTCGGCATCCGGGCCGTGCGGCAAGAAAAGCGCATCGATTTCATCATAACTTTTACCTACTGGAAAGAGGGGATGAACGAGGAACGAACTGGCCTTACCCAAGACTACGAAGAAATTCTCGGCGTAAAAGTCCCCCACATGGAACTCCCCGTCCGCCCGGGTCGCGACATGGCTCGCATAGCCGAAGTCGCCGCAATGGTGCAAGCCCAAAAGCTTTCCGGCCACGACTCCGCCCAGGCCTTCAACGAACTCCTGCTCCGCAAACTCTCCGCCGTGTCCGAAACCACCCCGCCCTTCCTAGGGCTCGAACGATAGGGAAAACACCCACCAAAAATTCTTCCCAAAACATTGTGGATAACTTTTTGTAAACTCCGGTTTGCCGCATAAAATAAGGGATCGCAAGCCCCCCCCTTCAGCGATATCGGCCATCTGGAAAATGTTTCTTATGGGTATCTTAAAAAGGATAACACCATCGGCTGTGCCATTTTGTCATCCTGCCAGGCTGCGACCTGGGATCCCTCATAAATAAAGGAATCTTTGGAAAAAACCAAAAAAACTAACTCTCCCAATTGCCACCCTACTGTCACATGGAGCCAACCCACTCCCAAGCCACTCTATCACGGGCATCCACGGCATTATCCACAGCAGCCCAAAGGAATGTGGACAAATTGTGAATAATTCACAGGATCCTAAAGTTTTCATGAGACCAGCAGACACGCAACCCACATATTGGCAAGATGCGGCCAACCACCTGCGCCGACAAGTCTCACCGGACATCTACGACAACTGGTTCAAAAAACTCACCCCCCAAGAACCCACACAGCACAGCCTCACCCTGCAAACGGACGACTCCTTTGCAGCCATCTGGATACAAGACAACTATATCCAACTCATCCAGGAAACCATCCAACGGCTGACCAACCGCCCCATGCTGGTGACTGTCGAATGTATCTCCGGGAACAGCGCTACAATGGTCCCCAAAAAGCGCAGCTTTGCCACCCACCCACCCCGTTTTCCCGCCAGCCAGCAATCCCTCCGCAAGCTCAACCCCGCCTACACCTTCGCAAATTTCGTCACAGGCCCTGGCAACCAATCCGCCCACCTCGCCAGCCAGGCCGCCGCCCAAAAACCCGGCTCCATCGCAAACCCCATCTGCATCCACGGGGGCCCAGGCCTGGGCAAGACCCACCTCCTCCACGCACATGCCCTGGAAGCCAACCGCCTCCACCCCCACCTCAACATCCTCTACCGCACCGCAGGCCAATTTATTGAAGAGTTCAAAAACGCCCGGCAAGGGCGCACCTACCACCGCTTCCGCACCCAATACAGGGCGGCGGACATCCTCCTGCTCGACGACATCCAATTCCTTGCCCTCGACCAAGAAGCTCTGGAAGAATTCCACCGCATTGCCAACGACCTCCAAAACTACGGCAAACAAATCCTCCTGGCCTGCAACCGCCCCCCCAGCCAACTCCCCGAGTCAAACCCCGGCATCCCGGACAAACTCAAAGCCGGCCTCGCCCCGGGCATCGCACGTCCCGACTACGAAACCCGCCTCCAAATCCTCAGGGCCAAGGCCGAGCTGCTACAATTCGACATCCGCCCCGAAGTCGCGGAATTCCTTGCCACCTCCTTCCAGGCCAACATCCGCCGCCTCGAAGGTGCCCTCAACTGCCTCGGCCACCTCCAACAACTCAAGCGGAACCAACCAGTCGACCTCCCCCTGGCACAGCAAATCCTTGGCGACATCCTCCACGAAGAAGAAGAGGAAAAAAACTCCCTCAACCCGGGCGAAATCCAAAACCTCGTCGCAAAAAGTTTCCATTTGAAAGTCTCCGACCTCACCGGCCCCCGCCGCCCCAGCAAAATTGCCGTCCCCAGGCAAATCGCCATGTACCTCTGCCGAAACTTCACCAACCTCTCCCTCAAGGAAATCGGCCAAATTTTCGGAGGCCGGGAACACGGCACTGTAATCCACGCCTGCAACACCGTGGAAAACCGGATGGAACTCGAACCGACCTTCCTGGAAGCTGTCG